>NZ_JBKEGK010000140.1:0-6718 GCF_046710025.1 Natronomonas sp.
CCCGCTCGGCGACGTGCTCGCCCGCGACGACGCCGTAGGCGACCGTCTCCGCGAGCGAGTTCCCGCCGAGTCGGTTCGCCCCGTGGACGCCGGCCATCGTCTCGCCGATCGCGAACAGCCCGTCAATATCGGTTTCGCCGTACTCGTCGACGCTGACGCCGCCCATCCCGTAGTGGGCCGTCGGGGCGACTTCGACCGGTTCTTCGGCCATATCGACCCCGAGGTCCATGAAGCGCTCGTACATCCGCGGGAGCCGTGTTTCGATGAACTCGGCGTCACGGTGGGAGATGTCGAGGGAGACCCCGCCGTTTTCAGCGCCGCGGCCCTCGGCGACCTCCTGTGCGATCGCCCGGGCGACGACGTCGCGGGCGTCGAGTTCCATCTGATCCGGCGAGTATCGCTCCATGAATCGCTCGCCCTCGGCATTGTAGAGGCGTCCCCCTTCGCCACGGACGGCCTCGGTGACCAATCGGCCGCTCCAGGGCTCCCACTCGGGGTCGTCCTCGTCGACCGCCATCCCAGTCGGGTGGAACTGGACGAACTCCATGTCCATGAGCGTCGCGCCCGCGTCATAGGCGAGTGCGGCGCCATCGCCGTTATTCTCGTCGTCGCGGGAGGTATGACGGTTGTAGATGGCCGCGTGGCCGCCCGCCGCGAGGACGACCGTTCCGGCGTTGAACACGAGAAACTCGCCGGAGTCCATGTCGAACCCCACGGCGCCGGAGCACTCCTCGTCGTCGGAGAGGAGTTTCGTGATCATTACGTTCTCGCGGTACGGTATCTTGAGTGACTGCGCCTTCTCGACGAGCGTGTTCAACATCGACTCGCCGGTGTGGTCGCCGGCGAAGGCGGTTCGGCGGAACGACTGAGCGCCAAAGAAGCGCTGGTCGATCTCGCCGTCCTCCGTTCGGGAGAACTCCATGCCCCACTCGTCGAGTTCCCGGAGTCGGTCGGGCATCTGTTCGGTCACCGTCTCGACCTTTTCAGGGTCGTTGACGAAGTGGCCCTCATTGAGTGTGTCGGCGGCGTGGATCGCCGGACTGTCTTCAGGATCGTGCGTCCCGAGCGCGCCGTTGATGCCGCCGCGGGCCCACGTCGTGTGGGCGTCGCCGTGGCCGCGCTTGCCGAGCACCAACACGTCGTCGACGCCCTGCTCCGCGAGTTCGATAGCCGTTCTGGCGCCGGCCGCGCCGGCCCCGACGACGAGCACCGATACGTCGACGCGTTCGTACTCCGGCGTCCGCCCGTCGCTTGCGGCTTCGTCTCGGTTCATACATATAATACGGGCTCAACACTAATTAACCCCTCGCGCGCGTGCGCGCGAACCAACGGTTCTTATATCATGCAGTCCGTAGCACTCACGCTGATACATATGTATACACATGCTTGAATCCGACCACCCGATCGAAGACCGTCCGACTCCGGACCCGGACTACGGGGCCGACGACGCTGTCTCGGCACAGCTCGACGCGCTCCGGCGGAACGACGAACCCCACGAGAACGCCGGTATCCAAACGGCGTACAACTTCGCCTCACCCGCCAACCGTCGGTCGACGGGGCCGCTCGATCGGTTCGTCCGGATGGTCCAGTCCGAACGGTACTGCGTCATGATCGACTTTGAGGAAGCCGTCAGCGGACCTGTCGAGCGGTCGGGAAACTACGCCAAACAGCGGGTGACAATCACGGGGGAAAGCGGCCGGACTGTCACCTACGAGTTTGGGCTCTCCGTCCAGTCGACCGGCGCGTTCCGAGGGTGCTGGATGACCGACTCCGTTCAGATCGTTTGAACGAGGCGAACCGTTCGGCGGACGCCACCGTCTTGTCCGCGACGCCCGTACGAATCGGTATGCAGTCGGTCCTCTCCGAACTCGAACGGACGAAGCTCGATTCGGGCGATGACGACGCGTTCTACGACAGCCCGCGATTCGTCACGCATGCCGATGAGGGGTTTCTCCGGGGACTTACCGAGACGTACGCGTCGGTGCTGGAACCCGGCGACCGGATCCTCGACGCGATGAGCAGTTGGGTATCGCACCTTCCGGACGAATCGTACGATCGCGTCGTCGGCCACGGGCTCAACGAGGCGGAGTTGGCGGCCAACGACGCGCTCGACGAGTCCGTCTGTCGAAATCTCAACGCCGAACAGTCGCTGCCGTTCGCTGACGACGCCTTCGACGCCGTGCTGTGCGCGCTCTCCGTTCAGTATCTCGAGTATCCGGGTCGTGTATTCGCCGAGTTCGCCCGCGTGCTCGACGGCGGCGCTCTTGTCGTCAGTTTCACCAACCGGATGTTCCCGACGAAGGCCGTTCGTGCGTGGCGCGTTGCCGACATGGAGGGCCGGCGGGAGCTAGTCAAATCGTACTGCCGGGCCGGCGGCCTCGCCGTCACAGAGGTCATCGAGGAGCGGCCACAGAGCGACCCGCTCGTCGCCGTGATCGCCCGCCCGGAGTGACGGGGGAGACGCCGCGTCCTCAGTCGCCAGCCTGAGGTGTCGGCCGATACTGGCGGCTCACCGCCCGCCAGCGGCCGGATCGGAACCGCCACAGCGTCACGAGCGCCGGGATCGCCGCCTCGAAGACGAGGGCCGCGTAGAGCCCGATGACGCCGACGGCAGTGATCGGACCGAGCGCAGCCGCCGGGAGCGCAAAGACGTACAGCCCGAGCAGGGCGGCGTAGAACGGAATCCGCGTGTCGCCCGCCCCGCGGAGCACGCCGGTCGCCGAGGCCTTGATCGCGAGTGCGACTGCGCTGGCCGCGGCGACACGGACGAACGCGGTCGCGGCGTCGAGTTCAGCCGGTTCGACAAACACCCCGGCAATCGGGCGAGCGGCGGCGAAGACGACGACCGTCGTCACGAGGCTGATCGCCGCCGACAGCCGGAGGATGGCGGCGCCGTAGGCCGTCGCCTCGTGTTCGTCGTCGGCACCGAGCTGCTGGCCGACGAGCGTGCTCGCCGCGATCGAAAAGCCCCACGAGATGCAGTCCATGAGCGCCCGGATCCGGCGGGCAGCGGCGTAGGCGGCGACCACGACCGGCCCGAACGTCGCCGCGATCGCCAACAGCGGAAAGGTCACAATCCCCTCCGCGAGCCGCCGGCCGATCAGCGGCCCCGACACGGACACCAACTCGCGGATCGTCCCAGGGGCGAGGTGGGGCCGCTCGGCCCGGATCGGGACCGGCAGCGAGCTACGGCCGCCGTAGGATCGGCCGATCATCCCCGGAATAAACGCGAGGGTGACGACGGCGAGGGAGGCGACGGTCCCGATCGCCGCCCCCGCGACGCCGAGGCCGGCCCCGAATATCAACGCGGCCGAGAGGGCGATGTTGATCACCGCGCCGAGGCTGCGAATCACCATCGGGGTGAGCGTGTCGCCGATCGCCGCGTACGTCCGGCTCGCGACCATATTGAAGAACTCGAAGGGGAGGCCAAGGGCGGCGATAGAGAGATACAGCGCGCCGTCGCTGACGGCCGCCGGCCCGGCGTCGCCGCCCACGAGCGCGACGAGGGGTTCGGCTCCGAGCACGAACGTCGCCGCAACCGGGACGGAGACGGCGACGGTGAGAAGAACGCTCTGTTTAACCACGAGAGAGGCCTGTGCGTCGTTCCCAGCCCCGTACTGTTGGGAAACCAAGGCAACGGTACTACCCGCCAGTCCGATAGCGACGAACTTCCCGAGCAGCCAGAAGGCGCCGGCGAAGGCCAACCCCGCGACAGCCGCGGAACCGAGTGCGATCCCGACGAGCGCTAGGTCGACGGCCTGTTTCGACATAATGGCAAAGCCGGTGATTACCCGGGGCCAGGCCAGATCGGTCACCGCCCGCAGCCGACGCTGCTCGATCATGCCGGCGTTTTCGAGGGCGATTCCGATCCGAGACACACGCGGTAATTGGGCCGGCGGGCGCTTGTCGCTGTCGGCTCCGGCCGGCTGTCCGTGTTGGTTCCGAGGGCTGTCGGCCGGTCACCGGACGGTGTCCGACCGCGGGGTGGCGTCCGATCGCTCCGGGGCGGGAGCTGCCGGAACGGCCGGCCCCGCGGCTGCTCGTCGTCCGGCCCACCGTCGCGGCCGGGCGCCGGTGGATGGCGGGGGTCGGGCTCGTCGGACTCGGGCTTCGGTTGTTCGTCGGGCGGTGGCCCGGCCGGATCGTCCGTCCGGCAGTCGGATTTATGCGTTTTGTCTACGAATGACACGGTGTATGTCCCAACAGATTGAAGAGCAACTCGAAGTCGACCGGTACACGCTCGGTCTCGTCGGCCCCGACCAGGAGTGGGCGGGCACCGTTGCCGACGGCGGCACGGTCCGAACGCACACGCCGCCGGCCTGCTGGGGGCCGATGATCACACCGGATTTCCGGGGCGGTCACGAGGTCACGCGGCCGATCCGGGTCGAGGGTGCCGAACCGGGCGACGCATTGGTCGTCCGTATAAAAGACGTCGAGGTGACGAGCGTCGCCACCAGCACGGGCAGTATGCGCGAGCGCGAGGAGGCGTTCGGCAGCGACCCGTTCGTCGACCACGTCTGCCCGGAGTGTGGCACCGAGTGGCCCGAGAGCGTCATCAAAGGGATCGGCGAGGACGCCATTCGTTGTGCGGAGTGTGGGGCGAACGCCTCCTCGTTTGGCTTCGAGTTCGGCTACACCGTCGCCTTCGACGACGACCGGTCGGTCGGCCTTACCCTGGGCTCCGAGGGCGCGACCGACCTCGCCGAGCGCGCCGAGAGAGCGATGGCGCTGCCGGACCACTCCCGACAGCACCCGATCCTCCTGTATAAACCGGACGAAATACCGGGCACCCTCGGCCGCCTCCGTCCCTTTATCGGGAACATCGGGACGACGCCGAGCCGCGAGTTTCCCGACTCGCACAACGCCGGCGACTTCGGGCAGTTTCTGATCGACGCCGACCACGACTGGGGATTGCCGGACGAGGCGGCCCTCGGGGACCGCACCGACGGCCACATGGACTCCAACGACGTTCGGGCCGGCGCGGCGCTGGTCTGTCCCGTCGAGATCGAGGGCGCGGGGCTGTACGTCGGCGATCTTCACGCCAATCAGGGTGATGGCGAACTCTCGCTGCACACGACCGACGTGAGCGGTCGGACAGAACTGGAGGTCGAGGTGATAAAAGACGTCGGCCTCGACGGACCGCTGCTGTTGCCCAACGAGTCGGATCTGCCCCACATCGCAAAGCCATACACGGACGACGAGCGCGAAGCGGGGGCGGCCCTCGCCGCGGAGCACAGCGTCGGTGAGTTCCGCGACGCCGCTCCGGTTCAGTTCGTCGGGTCGGGGGCGACGATCAACGACGCGACCGAGAACGCCTTCGATCGGGCTGGCGCGCTGTTCGGGATGACAGAGGGCGAGGTCCGGGGGCGGTGTACGTTCACGGGTGGGGTCGAAATCGCCCGACTACCGGGGGTCGTTCAGCTGTCGATGCTGGCGCCGATGGACCTCCTAGAGGAGTGCGGCCTCGACGGGGTCGTCCGCGAGCAGTACGGTATATAACTGTCGCCGGCGGATATCGCCGGTAGAAGCCGTATATAGTATATAAGTGCTGCCGGGGAGAACAAGCTACGGTATCTAAGTGCTGACGGAGTGGATCACCCGTGCGTGTCTCCGGCCCCGGTCTTAGCCGGATATCCGGTCGAAATATCCTTTTTTGTGCCGCCCGTTCCGGAGGAGCATGGGACGAGTGTCTCGGTACCGACAACGGGTGTACGCGGAGTTCGAGGCTGCCTTCGCGGAGCAACACACCCCCCACCAAGTCGCCGGGAGTTTCTCCATTGGCGTTTTCGTCACGACGCTGCCTTCGCTGGGACTCGGACTCGTCTTCTTTTTATTCCTCACCCGCCTGTCGGACCGGATCAGCCCCATCGCCATCTTCTCGTCGGCGCTCGTCATCAACCCACTGGTCAAGGCACCGATGTTCGTCGCGGCTTTCTGGATCGGCACGCGGTTGCTCGGTCCAACCGAAACCGCGTCGGGCGGGTTCGCGGAGGCCACCGCGGTCGCGACCCGCATGATCTCCGGGTTCGTCGTCATCGGGGTCGCCATCGCCGCGGCCGGATACGTCGTAGTGTACGTGCTCGTGACACAGTACCGAAAACGCGATGTCGAACTCGTCGAAGAGATACTCGACGACGAGTTGCTTGCGGAGTGACCGAGGCCGAGCGCTCACGTGAGTCGGGCCGGTGACACTCGACCCGTCATCAGCGTCCGCCCGCCGATACGGATCAGCGATCACTCGCGTCCCTGCTTCGCTCGGCTGCGGTGGTGTATAATTCGTGTAGCTCGTCTAACGCCTCCTGTACGTCGTCGTGGGTCCCGCCGTCCAGTCCGTACACGGCCTTAGAGAGTGTTTGATGGACGGCCTTGTCGGGGGGTGCAAACCGGCGATCTCGTTGGTCCCTGGCTTCATAGGTTTCGAGCAGCGCCGTCTTTGCGGTTTCTGGTTCGCCGTCGCGTACGTGCTGTTTCGCCACGCGAACCTGCTTTGCGGCCGCTTCAAACACGGCTGCCTCGGTCTGCCCCATGGCTGTACTTCATAAAAGATCATCTTACCCATTGTGACGGCCGGGCAGACGTTGTGGTTCGGAAGCGAGTTTGCCATCGCTCAGGGCCGTTTCGGAACGGGTCCTCTTCTCCGAGTCGGTACCGAGATCGATCCGCCGCTTCGAGCCGGATTCCACGCCCAGCGATACCGGGCCGGAAGGGGAGTTTTATG
>NZ_JBKEGK010000141.1:0-6638 GCF_046710025.1 Natronomonas sp.
CCAATCGACCGTCGAGGGGTCGTAGGTCCAGAAGCCGTAGAACGACCGGGGCTCACGCTCCTCGGCGAGGAGCGCGCACTTATTAACGTCGACACCAGCACCGTCGTAGGCGACGAACCACGACCGCTCGATCTCGTCGCTCCGTTCGACGTGGATCGTGAGGTCGGTGTCGTGTTCGGGGACATCGGCGTCCGGCACGGCGTAGGCGTGAACGTTGAGGCTGCCTTTCTGGGCCAGTTGTTCGTAGATGTTCATCTGCCCCGAGAGGATCGAGAGCTTCTGAAAGCCCGAGCGGAGAGTGCCCTTCCCGACTCGCCAGGCGCGGTCCTCGATCTCTCGGGAGGCCGCGACCATCTGTTCGATGTCGTAGGAGGTGAACATCGTCTCGTCGAGGTGATCGAGGATCGGGCGGTACGCGTCGCCCTCGAAGCCTGGTTCGGCTCGCTCGTCTTCGTCGTCGATGACGCTCTCGATGTCAGCGGCGGCGACGAACTCGTCGTCGTCCGAGAGGACCGTGAACGCGTCCGGCTTTCCGCTCGGCGTGTGCTCACCAGAAACGGTGACGTTCCGGTCGTGGAGTTGCTCTCTGAGGGTTTCGATGGTCTCTTCGCCGGTGTTGAAGACTGTAAGGGTTTTTTCGTGGTCCTCGACCCCAGCGATGAGTTCGGTGAGGGACATTCGCTTCAAGGGGATTCACGACACTATCACTAATAAGCCTGTGGCCTTCATCACACGAAACAGCTCCCTGAGAGTGGTGCGATCGAAGACTAACGGCACAGGGCGCTTCAAAAAGAGTGGATGCGGTGCGGGTCCCGTATCGCGGGGAGCGGAGAGCGTCAGGCGACGATGCGCAGAGGAGCGGTTATTTATCGGCGTATGGGGAGTAGTTCTTCATGCGTGGGCGTGTAGCGTTCACGTATGCGCGCAGCCATCTGCCGTGGGCCCGGAGAGATCACTGTCGAGGAGGTACCTCGCCCCGAAATCGAGTCGTCGACCGACGCGATCGTCCGCGTCACACACACCGCAGTCTGTGGGTCGGACCTGTGGTTCTACCGCGGCGATAGCGACCGGGAGGTCGGCTCTCGGGTCGGCCACGAACCGATGGGGATCGTTGAGGCGGTCGGCGAGGACGTCCGCTCGGTCGCGCCGGGCGACCGGGTACTCGCGCCGTTTGTCATCAGTTGCGGTGCCTGTGAGTTCTGCCGGAAGGGACTCCATACCTCCTGTGTGAACGGGGACTCGTGGGGCGGCGACAACGGCGGCGGACAGGGCGAGTATGTTCGCGCGCCCCACGCCGATGGGACGCTCGTCCGGGTTCCGGACCATCACGCCGACGACGAGGACACCCTCCGGTCGCTTTTGCCCCTGACGGACGTGATGGGGACGGGCCACCACGCCGCCGTGAGCGCCGGCGTTGAGGCCGGATCGACCTGTGTCGTCGTGGGTGACGGTGCGGTTGGGCTCTGTGGCGTCCTCGCCGCCCGCCGACTCGGTGCCGAGCGGATCATCGCGCTTGGCCACCACGGGGACCGACTCGACCTCGCCGCCAAGTTCGGGGCAACGGAGACAATCCAGGCCCATGGCGAGGAAGCCATCGAGCGGGCAAAAGAGACGACCCACGGCGGCCCGAACCACGTCCTCGAGTGCGTCGGCGCGGCTGCCTCGATGAACGCCGCGATCAAAATCTGTCGGGACGGCGGCACCGTCGGCTACGTCGGCGTCCCCCACGGGGTCGAACACGAGGGCCTCGACATGTTCGGACTGTTCGGCGGTAACGTCACGCTCCGCGGCGGGATCGCGCCCGTTCGCGAATACGCCGAAGATCTGATGGCCGACGTGCTGGCCGGGACACTCGATCCGAGTCCGATCTTCACGAAAACCGTCGATCTCGACGGCGTCCCGGAGGGATACCGGGCGATGGACGAGCGGGAGGCGATCAAGGTGCTGGTGAAGCCGCACGACGGGTGACACACGGGATCGGTGGAGAGGCGAACCAAACCGTCGATCACGCGGCCCTGGTCTCAACCCCCTGGGTTCTCGATGGCGGCCGCGGAAGCCAATCACCGTTCGCCTTACACGTCCGGTGTCGGCCGGCCGGACGCGCCGTCGGTTGACAAGGATCTTTCGTGTAAAACCGCCCTAAGAGACGTTATTAATACAATTATATCACGATTAAAGCATGACATTGTGTAGCAAATACTTTTATTGGTGGACTCTGAAGAACGTTCAACGCCCCCAAGGGCGCAGTGATAGCCAATGACAGAAGAAATTGTCTGGCGAATCGCGGGCGGTTCCGGTGACGGAATCGACTCGACGAGCCAGAACTTCGCGAAGGCCCTGATGCGATCCGGGCTGCACGTATTCACACACAGACACTATCCGTCCCGCATCCGGGGCGGCCACACCTATGTCGAGGTTCGAGCGTCGCCGGAGCCGGTGAAATCCCGCGGTGACGGCTACAACTGCTTGCTTGCGCTCGGCGACTCCTTCGCCAGGAATCCCCAAGAGGACGCCTACTACGGCGACGAGGAGATGAAGCCGATCGTCGAAAACCTCGACGAACTCCGCGAGGGCGGCATCATCGTCTATGACGAGGGGCTCATCGACATCGACGAGGTCCCGAAGTTCGAAGAGCGCGTCGAGGAAAACGACTGGCACGTCTACCCGATGGATCTCCGCGCTCGCGCCCGAGAGAAGGGTCGCGAGGTCATGCGCAACACGGCGGGCGTCGGCGCGATCGCCGCACTCCTTGAGTACGAACTCGAGCACATCGAGGACCTGATGTCGGACGCGATGTCCGGCGACGTTCTTGAGACGAACCTCGAAATTCTCCGGGATGCATTCGAGGACGTCAGCGACATGGACTTCGACCACGACCTCCGGATCCCGACCGGCGAGCACGACGAGGAGCAGGTGTTGCTCTCGGGGAGCAACGCCATCGCCTACGGCGCCCTCGATGCCGGGTGTCGGTTCATCTCCGGATATCCGATGACGCCGTGGACCGAAGTGTTCAGTCTGATGAGTAAATACCTCCCCGAGGTCGGGGGAATCTCCGAGCAGGTCGAAGACGAGATCGCCGCGGCGGCGCTCGCGCTCGGTGCCTCACACGCCGGCGTGAAGGCGATGTCCGGCTCCTCGGGCGGCGGCTTCTCGCTGATGACCGAACCGCTCGGCCTCGCCGAAATGACCGAGACGCCGGTCGTCCTCGTCGAGGCGATGCGGGCCGGCCCCGCGACCGGGATGCCGACCAAGCCCGAGCAGAGCGACCTCGAACACGTCCTCTACGCAAGCCAAGGGGACTCGACGCGGGTCGTCTTCGCGCCCGGCAACGTCGAGGAGGCCTACGATCAAACCCGCGCCGCATTCGAGATCGCCTACGACTACCACGTCCCGGCGATCGTCCTCTACGACCAGAAGATCGGCGGCGAACTCAGAAACGTCGACGAGTCCTTCTTCGATCGCGAGCCCGACCCGGACCTCGGGGAGACGCTCACCGAGGAGGAACTCGCCGAGGCGGCACACCACTCCTCCGGGAAGTTCAACCGCTACCGGCACGACCCCGGCGAGAACGGTGTCTCGCCGCGGTCGATCCCTGGCCAGAAGGGTGGTCGGTTCCTCGCCGAGAGCAACGAGCACACGCCGCAGGGACATATCTGTGAGGATCCCGAAAACCGGATCGCACAGGTCGACCGTCGCCTCGGCAAACACGACTCGATCCGCGAGCAATTCAACGGGGCCGACGGCAGCCACCAGACGGCACACGGCGACGACGATGCGGCCTACGGCATCATGACGTTCGGCAGCCAGCAAGGCAGCGTCGAGGAGGCCGTCGACGAACTCAACGACGCCGGCTACAGCGTGAAGTCGCTTGGAGTCTCGGATCTGATGCCGTTCCCCGAGGCCGAGGTGACCGAGTTCCTCGAATCCGTCGACGAGTGTCTCGTCGTCGAGATGACGGCCAGCGGCCAGTTCCGAGGGCTCGTCCAGCGCGAACTGGGGCGGTTCGGCCCGAAGATGCACAGCCTTCTGAAATACAACGGCAACCCGTTCGAGCCGGGGGAGATCATCGACGGGTTCCGATCCATCCTTGAAGGGGACGAGCCCGCGACGACAACCCGGTTCGTTCCCGCGGCAGGTGACTGATAATGAGCGCGTTCAATGCAATCGACGCGGATCGAGACGTAGAGCGAGACGAGTACACGCCCGGTATCGAGCCGCAGGCGACGTGGTGTCCCGGCTGCGGTGACTTCAGCGTCCTGAAGGCGCTGAAGGGTGCGATGTCCGAACTGGGCAAGGACCCAGAGGAAATTCTGGTCGTAACCGGAATCGGCTGCTCGGGCAAGCTCAACAGCTACTTCGACAGCTACGGGTTCCACACGCTGCACGGGCGGGCACTACCGGTCGCGCGGGCGGCGAAACTCGCAAACCCCGACCTCGAAGTCGTCGCGGCGGGCGGCGACGGCGACGGCTACGGGATTGGCGGCAACCACACGACCCACACGGCCCGGGAGAACCACGACATTACCTATATCGTGTTCAACAACGAGATCTTCGGGCTAACAAAGGGTCAGACGTCGCCAACGAGCCCCAAGGGGCACAAATCGAAGACCCAGCCGCACGGGTCCGCGAAGGACCCCGTCCGGCCGCTGTCGACATCGCTCACCGCGGGGTCTTCGTACGTCGCCCGAACGGCGGCGGTCAACCCCAACCAGGCCCAAGAGATCCTCGTCGAGGCGATCCAACACAACGGATTCAGTCACGTCGACTTCCTCACTCAGTGTCCGACCTGGAACAAGGACGCGAAACAGTACGTCCCCTACATCGACATCCAGCAGAACGACGACTATGAGTTCGACATCACGGACCGCCCGGAAGCGGCCAAGATGATGTATGAGACGGAACTAGCGGTCCACGACGGAGAGATCCTGACGGGCCGGTACTACCGCGACGACGAGCGTCTCTCCTACACCGAGGAGAAACAGGCAATCGGCGAGATGCCCGAGGAACCGCTCGCCGAGCGCTACCACGACGACGACTACGAATGGGAGCGTGCCTACGACATGATACTCGACGCGCACAAATAGGGTCGCCTCCCGACGTTCGCCTCCGTTTTATTTGCCCGGCAAAGTACCAGCAGAGCACGGCAGCCACCCGGGGATTTACCAAATCGCGCGAGAAAAACTAGTGTAATGCGACTCCACTGGCACCGGCGGGACCTGCGGCTTGCTGACAACCGCGGCCTCGCAGACGCGCCCGACCGGCCCGTTGGGCTGTTCGTCTTCGATACGGCGGTGTTGGACCACGCGGGCGCGCCGCGAGTGACGTTCCTGCTTGACGCGCTCGGGGAACTACGTGCAGCCTACCGCGAGCGCGGCTCCGAATTGCTCGTCAAGCAGGGCGATCCCGCGACGGTCGTTCCCGATGTCGCGGGCGATCTCGGCGCCGAGTTCGTCTCCTGGAACCGCGATTACTCCGGGCTAGCGAGAGAGCGCGACGAGCGCGTGGACGGAGCGCTCGAAGACGTTGACGCGACCCCTCAGAAGTTCCACGACGCTGTGTGTCACGAACCCGGGTCGATCACGACGAACGCGGGCGAGCCCTACTCGGTGTTTACGTACTTCGGCCGGAAATGGAGCGACCGTGAGAAGGACGACCCCCGCCAGATTCCGGACATGGCCCCGGCCGACGACCTCGGCGTCGATCCGGGGCCGATCCCGACGCTATCGGAACTCGGATTCGACGCCGCGGAAGCCGAGGTTCCGACCGCCGGCACCGGGGCCGCACGGAGGCTGCTCGAGTCGTTTCTCGACGACGATGTCTACCGGTACGAGGAGTTGCGGGATTACCCCACCGAGGAGTGTACCTCCCGGCTCTCCGTACACCTGAAGTTCGGGACGATCGGGATTCGCGAGGTCGACAAGCGGGTCAGGGAGGCCCTGAAGAGCGCTTCCGGCGAGCGTCGCGAGTCGGTCGCCGAGTTTCGCTCCCAACTGGCCTGGCGGGAGTTCTACACTCACGTCCTCTATTTCAACCCAGAGGTCGTCGCGGCGAACTACAAGTCCTATGAGAACCCGATCGAGTGGGACGACGACGAGGACCTGCTCGCGGCCTGGAAGCGCGGCGAGACCGGCTACCCGATCGTTGACGCAGGGATGCGACAGTTGCGGGCGGAGGCGTTCATGCACAATCGCGTCCGGATGATCGTCGCCTCCTTCTTAACGAAGGACCTGCTGATCGATTGGCGACGCGGCTACGAGCACTTCCGGGAGTTGCTTGTCGACCACGACACCGCCAACGACAACGGGGGCTGGCAGTGGGCAGCCTCGACCGGCACCGATTCCCAGCCGTACTTTCGGATCTTCAACCCGATGACGCAGGGCGAGCGCTACGACCCCGATGGAGAGTATATAAAGGAGTACGTGCCCGAACTCGAGGGGGTCGATCCCGACGTTATCCACTCGTGGCACGAACTGACGCCGACCGAGCGCGCGAACGCGGCCCCGGAGTACCCCGAGCCGGTCGTCGACCACAGCGAGCGCCGAGAGCAGGCGTTGTCGATGTTCGAGCGCGCCCGCGGTGACTCGGACTGAGACGGGGCGGCGTACGCTGTTCGCGGCGAGCGTCGATTTCCGGCGGAT
>NZ_JBKEGK010000142.1:0-6599 GCF_046710025.1 Natronomonas sp.
GTCACACAGCCGGTCCGATACCGAGCCGTCGAGATCGTCGCCGACCGAATCGCGGTACACCAGATCGGCGCCTGGACGACGGGCCACGGATCGCGCTAACCGGGGGTCGTCGTCAGCGACGACGACGACGGGAACTGATTCCGACTCCGATGGGTCCGAGTGCGCCGGGTCGATCCGCCGGAAGGCGTCGCCGTCAACGACGAGACAGTCGACGCCACTCTCGGGGCGATTCAACTCGGCCGGTGTCTCCGCCGTTGTGGCGTGGTATCGGGAGTTGAGGGCGTCAAGGATCGCCCCGTCCGGATCGTCCGAACTGTACCCGACGTGTGGTTCCCCGGAGCCGTCTTTTTCGTCCTCATGGGGCTCCATTGTCTTGTGTGTACTCGTCGCCGAAACGGTATATACTACCGATCGAACTCACGGTTCGAGTTCGACCGATCCGCCGGATTGCGCCAACTCATTGATACCCCAAACCGGGACTACTGGTCGCCGTTGTACTGCCCGGTCGAAAAGCCCTCGCCGTCGGCCGCGATCGCGGCCGCACAGACCGGGTGTTCGAACTCGCGGTCGTAGAGTTCCGCCGCCATCGCCGGCGCATCGGTCGCCTCGAGTTCGGTTGGTTCGGGGGCGTCCTTCTCGTACGTTGCGACGAGCGTCGGCTCCCCGACCGACTTGACGACGAGGGCGTCCCGGCGGACGATGCCGATGTAGCTCTCCTCGCCGACGACGCCGGCGATCCGTGGCGTGTCGTAGTCGTCCTTCTCATAGTCGAGGGCAAGCAGCGATTCGGCCAGCGCGTCCCGCGGCGGGTAACCCAACTCGAGTTTCTCCGTGATCGGGTCGACCTGCGTTCCGTTGCCGATGACGGCGTGTGTGTCGTCCGCCGTCGTCCGCAGGCAATTATACGAGATGTAGGGGTTGTCAGTCTCCGGGGCCTCGGCGGTCGGGGCGACGGTGAGCGCCCCCTCGCGCTTGAGGACTCGCCGGTTCGGGAACGATCGTGAGGAGACACGGTAGGCGGCTCGATCCGGCGCGACGACGATGAACCGTCCGACGTACATACCGGACCCTCCCGCCGGAGCCGATATGTCGGTGTCGGTTCGAGTCGGCACGGGTTGTGTCTCATCGCCCCCGCCCGACGTTTTTATATTAAGACGATCGATCCACGAGTATGCCGACGACGGAGGCCGACTGCCTCGACGCGCTCCGGAGGGCGGCCGAGCGACTCGGGGAGTCGCCCACGAAAGCCCAATACGAGGGGTTGGACATCCGTCCCTCGTCGACGACGATTCGGCGGGTCGTCGGCGGGTGGAACGAGGCGAAAGAGCGCGCCGGCTTGGGAACCTATTCACAGGACGACGGGGGTGGAACGGAAATCCGTCCCAAGCCCGATTCCGTCACCATTCCCGACGGCGAGGACTGGGAGGACCTCACCCCCCAACAGCGGTGGTATTATAAAAACCGCGGGCACCGGATCGAGACCAAGGAACGCCGACGGCTGGAACTCAGGGCGTGGTTCACCCGGTTGAAACGCGATCGCTTCGCCTGTGAGCGGTGCGGCGAGGATCGCCCCGCCGCGCTTGATTTTCATCACCCCGATTCGAAGGATATCGGGGTCTCACAGATGGTCAATCACGGGTATTCGAAACGGCGCATACGCAAGGAGGTCGATCGGTGTGTCGCCCTCTGTGCAAACTGCCACCGGGCGGAACACCGCGAAGCGTCGGCCCCAGCGAGCCACGGGGAGCAAAGGCGGCAAAGGACTCAAGACTCGGAAACACTCGATTTCAACGTTCGCGAGAGACGGCGAAGCTGGGTAGTGCGACATAAACGCGAAAGCGACGGCTGTGCGCGCTGTGATGTCTCCGATCCCATCTGTCTCGACTTTCACCACCCGGCAGTGAAGACGGCGGGAATCTCGAGAATGCTCTCACAGCGGTATCCGCTTGAGGCGATACGTCGTGAGGTCGACGACTGCGTGTTGCTCTGTGCGAACTGTCATCGTGCCGAACACCACGGCACAGGGACTGAAACCGATAGCGTTTAGTTTCGCACTCGCCTCCGATGTAGTACAGTCCATTGGGGTAGTGGCCAATCCTGTCAGCTTCTGGGGCTGACGACCCTGGTTCGAATCCAGGATGGACTATTTTTCGAACGATTCGGCTTTTCAACATACAGTCCTACAACTGTCGTTTCCGGACATGCCTCGGTTCGTCCCTCGAATAGGTGCGGCTACCGAGTCTCGAAAGCGGCCGACGGCGAAACAAATGAGCCCCCCTCGCCCGCTCTACTCGGTGGGGTAGAACACGACGAGACGCTCGTCGTTCGTCTCCGAGTGGTCGACGCCCAACTCGACTTCCTGGCCGATGTCGACATCTTCGGCGTCAATATCGCGCATCTGGCCGGTAACCTTCACCGGGCCGAACTCGGCGACAGCGACCACGAACGGCGCATCGTCGGCGAACCCGGGCGAGGCGACGTGGGTCTGGGTGTGCGTGACGACCTCGCCGGTATCGGGGAGCGGTTCCTCGGTCAGTTCACGGCTGCCGGTCGCGGGATCGATCCGCCGTGGCGGTAGGGAACCGTCGCCCTCCGGCCCCTCGAGATAGTAGGCCTCGCCCTCCTCGGCGGCGTCGAGGAAGTCGTCGAAGCCCTCGTTGCGTGTGTCGCTCATTCGACCACCTCCAGGACGTGGACGACACAACTCCCGACCGTCCCACCCGCGTTGTGGGTCAGCCCGACTGTCGCATCCGAGACGGCGTCGCTGTTGACGTGGTCGCCGCGGAGCAGTTTCGTCATCTCGGAGATCTGTGCGCCGCCGGTCGCGCCGACAGGGTGGCCTTTCGCCTTCAGGCCGCCCGAGAGGTTCACGGGCAACTCCCCGTCGATGGTCGTCTCGCCATCTCTGGCGGCCGTGATCGCCTCGCCGGGTTCGTAAAAGCCGAGCGACTCAAGCGCGAGCACCTCGGCGATGGTAAAGCAGTCGTGGACCTCGGCGACGTCGATGTCCTCGGGCGTGACGCCCGCGTCCTCGTAGGCGGCCTCGCCCGCTTCGACCGCAGCAGGGGTCTCGGGAATCGAGGCCCGATCCTGCAGTGCGAGGCCGTCGCTGGCCTGGCCGGCCCCCGTGATCGCCACGGAGGTGTCGAGGCCGTGTTCCTCGGCGAACTCCTCGCTGACCAACAGCGCGGCACTCGCGCCGTCGCTCATCGGCGAGCAGTCGTAGAGGCCGAACGGCGAACTCACCGTCGGTGCCTCGAGAACGTCGTCGATATCGATCGCCATCTGGAACTGCGCCAGGTCGTTTTCGAGGGCGTTCTGGTGGTTCTTGACGGCGATGTGCGCGAGATCCTCCCGCGTGCCGCCGAACTCGTCGAAGTAGCTGTTGGCCATCAACGAGTACGCCCCCGGGAACGTCACGCCGGCTTTTACTTCCCAGAGGGCGTCCGCAGCGGCCGACAGCGCCTTTGTGCCCTCGGCCGTCGAGATGTTTTTCATCCGCTCGGCACCGCCGACGAGCACCACGTCGGCGCCCCCGCGGATCCGGTTGACGCCGTGTCTGACGGCGACGCCGCTTGAGGCGCAGGCGCTATCGATACGCGTCGAGGGAGCCGAGATGCCGGCGGCCTCGGCCATCAGCGGCCCCTGGTGGCCCTGGACCTCGGCGAACTCCCCCATGAAGTTGCCGTAGAACAGTTCCTCGACGGAGTCGGGTTCGAGACTGGCGTCGTCGAACGCCTCGGCGGCGGCCTGTGCGAACATATCGCGGGCAGTCCGCTCCGGCGACGCGCCGAAGGCGGTCATGCCGACGCCGGCAACGTGAACGTCGCTCACCACTCCATCCCCCCGTTGACGCCGAGAATCTGTCCGGTCATGTAACTCGAATCCTCGCTGGCGAGGAAGCTAACGATCCCCGCGACGTCGTCGACCTGTGCGAACCGATCGAGCGGAATCCGCTTGAGAATGTTCTCCTGGACCCGCTCGGGCACGTCGGCGAGCATGTCCGTCTCGACGAAACCGGGGGCGACGCAGTTGGCCGTCGACCCCTCCGAGGCGATCTCAAGCGCGATCGTCCGGGTAAAGCCGAAGAGACCGGACTTGGTGGTCGCGTAGTTCGCCTGCCCGTAGTTGCCCTGCTGGCCCACCACGCTTGAAACGTTGATTAATCGGCCTTCATCCGCCGCCCGGATGTCGTCGAAACAGACCTTCGTGCAGTTGAACACGCCGCCCAAATTGACGTCCATGACGCGATCCCAGTCCTCGCGCGTCATCTCCTCGAATTTCGTGTCGACGGTGATCCCCGCGTTGTTGACCAACACGTCGATGCCGCCGAACTCATCGCTGACGGCGTCGTACATCGCCTCGACCTCGTCCAGGTTGGCGACGTCAGCCTGGGCGAGCACCGCCTCGCCGGGCCCCTCGTTGATCTCCTCTTTGACTTCGTGGGCCTCGGCCTCGGAGGAGCGGTAGTTGACGATTACCTCTGCGCCCTGTTCGCCCAAGTCCTTTGCTATCCCGCGTCCGATACCTCTCGATGCGCCCGTCACTAGACAGGTCCTATCTTCGACCGACATGTGTGTTCCATAAATGGGTTTACCATCATTCATAATAAATCCAACCGCGGACCGTCGGCCGCCATGCCGATCTAATCCGCTGGATTTCCCTAGGTTACCATCTGGAACCATCGTGTCCCACAAATGGAACGCGTCACGGTTTCGTGTAGCGCAGTTCGGGCGCCACCGCCGGCCCTCGCCGTGCCCGTCGGTTGCTCCACACCAACGAAGACGGTATGGGCGGCGGCCGTCTACCCACCACTATGAGCACGGAACGTCTGGAACTGTCGGTGCCCGACATGGACTGTTCGTCCTGTGCGGGGAAGGTCGACGCCGCCTTGGCGGACGCGGAGGGCGTCGTCGGGGTCGAAACGCGTCCGACAGCCGGCGTTGCCGTCGTCGAATACGACCCCGAGACGGTCGACGCGGACGAGATTGTCGGCCGCGTCGAGGCGGCGGGTTACGGGGTGACCGGGACGGACGGGATGGCCTCCGGGGCGGCCGTCTGGACGGGCCGTCGGGCCTACGCCACCTACGCCGGCGCGGTGGCGATGCTCGTGGGATTTTTCGTTCTTTGGGGTCCGGTGCCCGATCCGGTCCTCATCGATGTCGGACGGGAGACGGGTCTCAGCGACGCGCTGTTCGTCCTCGGAGCCGTCGTCGCCGGCGGCCCGGTCGCTCGCGCGGGGCTCCGGTCGGCACGCCTCCGAGAACTCGACATCGACCTCCTGATGGCGACGGCGATCATCTCCGCGATGGCCGTCGGCTACTACATCGAAGCGGCGACGCTCGCGGTGCTCTTCAGCCTTGCGGAACTGCTCGAAGCGCACGCGATGGACCGGACCCGCGAGTCGATCCGGGAGTTGCTCGCGCTCTCGCCCGACACGGCGACGGTCGTCCGCGACGGCGAGGAGATGTCAGTCCCTGCCGCGAGCGTGCGGGTGGGCGAGGTGGTCGTTGTCCGGCCGGGCGAGCGGATCCCGGTCGACGGGGACGTTCTTGAGGGCGAATCCGCGGTCGACGAATCCCCGATCACCGGCGAGTCGGTTCCCGTCGACAAGCACGTCGGCGACGAGGTGTACGCTGGCAGCGTTGCCGAGGGCGGCTATCTCGAGATCGAGGCGACCGCCGCCGGCGACGAGACGACGCTGTCGCGGGTCGTCGAACTCGTTGAGAGCGCCGAATCCAGGCGGACGGACGCCGAACGCTTGGTCGATCGCTTCGCCGGCTACTACACCCCGATCGTCGTCGCCGGTGCGGTCGCGACCGTGTTGATTCCGCCGCTGTTGCTCGGCGGGGCGTGGGGAACGTGGTTCGTCCGGGGGCTGACGCTGCTCGTCGTCGCCTGCCCCTGCGCGTTCGTCATTTCGACGCCGGTCACGGTCGTCTCGGGGCTGACGAGCGCGGCCCGCAACGGCGTCCTCATAAAGGGCGGTGACCATCTCGAGCGGATGGGCGAGGTCGATACCGTCGCCTTCGACAAGACAGGGACGCTGACGACCGGTGAACTCGCTGTGACCGACGTGGTGCCGGCGGCCGGCCACGACGAGGCCGACATCCTCGCGACCGCCGCGGGCGTCGAACGCCACAGCGAGCATCCGATCGGGACCGCAATCGTCGAGCGCGCCCGCGAGGTCGGCGTCAACCTCCCCGAGGCGAGCGGCTTCGAGAGCCTCACCGGACGGGGGGTCCGAGCCGACCTCGGGGGGACGCGCTACGTTGGCAAGCCCGCGCTGTTCGCCGAGTTGGGCCACGACCTCGGGCATACGCATCTGCGGACCGACGGCGGCGCGACAGCGGTCGGAGTCGGCGGGGCGGCCATCGGCGACCCAACCTGCGAGCGCCCCGGCTGTGTCGATCTTCAGGCGGGCACCATCGCCGAGTTGCAGTCCGACGGCAAGACGGTCGTCCTCGTCGGCACCGAGACGGACCTGTACGGTGTCGTCGCCGTCGCCGATACCGTCCGCCCCGAGGCGCGGGCGGTCGTCGACGCGCTCGCCGACGCCGGCGTCCGGACGGTGATGCTCACCGGGGACAACGAGCGAA
>NZ_JBKEGK010000143.1:0-6589 GCF_046710025.1 Natronomonas sp.
GGAGCGAAACGTGGCTAACGTGACGGTGTATTCCTTCGACGGGGACACCGAAGAGACCGTAGGCGGCGTTGCGGTCCGTCGACTCGCTGACGTGGCCCAGTACCCTTACACGCTCCCGAACGAGATCGCCCACCGGAAGCTCCGCGCGGCGCGTCCCGACTGTGACGTGCTTCACGCGTACAACATGCACCTCCATCCGGCAGTCGGCCGCCTCTCGGCGCATCTCGACGTCCCGGCCGTCGCGACGCTGAACGCCTACCCGCTCGTCGACTGGGAGCACGTCGGCGTCACGCCGTCGCTCCAGCGGAAGGTGTACCAGCGGACCCTTCTCCGGCTCGAACGGCCACGCCTGAAGCGACAGATGCGATCCATCGACCTGTTTCTCCCGCTCAGTGGCGCAGTGGAGCGGGTCTATCGCGAGCACGGGTTCGCCGACGCCGACTACGAAGTAGTGCCGAACATGCTGGACCCGTCCTTCGAAGCACCCGAACAGACTGCGGGCGACTCCGAGCGCACCCGGCTGCTGTACGTCGGCTATCTCCGCGACTCGAAGGGCGTTCGCTATCTCATCGACGCGATGGACCACCTGTCGTCGGCGTTCGAGCTCACAATCGTCGGCGGCGGGCCACAGAAAGAGGCCCTGGAACGTCGGGCCGCCGCGAGCGACGCGAACGATCGGATCGAACTCACCGGCGAGATCCCCTACGACCGGGTCACGGGGGCGTACGCGGACGCCGACGTCTTCGTCCACCCCGGCGTGTGGCCGGAGCCGTTCGGACGGACGATCCTCGAAGCGATGCAGGCAGGGTTGCCCGTCGTGGCGACGAACGTCGGGGGACCGGCTGAGACCGTCCCGCAGGACGAGCTGCTCTGTGCCCCCGGCGATCCGACGGCCTTGGCAGATGCGATTAAGCGTGCTGCCTCGCGTGCGGACGAGATCGGAGCAGCGAACCGCGAGTTCGTCGACGACCAGTACCACCCCGACGCGGTCGTGCCGCAGTTCGAGGCCGCGTACGAGCGAGTGCTCGACGCGAGCGAGTGAACAGCCTGCGGCGACTGTCGGGACGATGCGTGAACGATATGCCCGTGGGGGCTACAGGGCAAGTGATGACCGAGCACGGCGGCTCGCCCCGTGGCGGCGACGACAGCGTCGGCGGCGAGGACGGAGATACGGAACCCTCATGCGGGAGCGTCGCCGTCGCCCACTGGGGCGAACACGCCGA
This sequence comes from Natronomonas sp., assembly GCF_046710025.1. Lineage (GTDB taxonomy): Archaea > Halobacteriota > Halobacteria > Halobacteriales > Haloarculaceae > Natronomonas. The sequence goes on from NZ_JBKEGK010000143.1 coordinate 1,224, forward strand.
CGGCGGCGGCGACCGCCTCGCCTGGGAGCTGGCCCGCGTCTTCGAGGACGCGCCGTTCTACGTGGGCTGGCGGGAGCCGGCCATCGAACCGGACGACCTCGACCCCCAACAGCTCATCGACGGCCGAATACTCAAGTGGGCGCTCGAACGCGGCGGCCTCGCCAGACAGCTCGCGCACCTGCTCGGCTGGCAGGTCGCGTCGCCGTTGCGGGAGCACGACGTCCTCGTCACGAGCGGGAACGAACCCCTCTTCTACGTCGCGCCGGCCGACCAGACGTGGGTGGCGTACGTCCACCACACGAACCGCCGGCAGTCCGACCAGATCACCGAGGTCGCGTCCTCGCGGTTCGCCCCGCTGAAGCTGCTTTTGTACTACGCGATGCGGGTCGCCTACGATCACAACACCCACCGGCCGGACCTGTTCGTGGTGAACTCCGAGTTGGTGAAACGCCGCCTGCTCCGGTACTGGGGGATCTCCGAAGGCGACATCAGGGTCGTGTACCCGCCGGTGGACACGGACTCGTACGCGCCGACGGACGCCGAGACCGGCGACTACTACGTGACGCTGTCGCGTTTGGACTGGCACAAGGATGTCGACGGCATCGTGCGGGCGTTCGACGGCCTCGACGAGCGGCTGGTCGTCGCCGGCGACGGCCCGGAACGCGACGCGCTCGAGGCGATGGCGGGCGAAAACGTCACGTTCGAGGGGTTCGTCTCCGAGGCTCGCAAGCGGGAGCTGTTGGCCGGTGCAAAGGGGTTCGTATTCAACGGCCGTGACGAGGACTTCGGCATCGCGCCCGTGGAGGCGCTCGCGGCGGGTACCCCGCTGTTGGGTGTCGACGAGGGCATGACACAGTACCAAGTTGTGCCGGGAAAGAACGGATACACACACGACCGCGCGGCGGGCCCGGCTGGGATCCGAAAATCCGTCGCAACGTTCGAGACCGAGGGGGTCGAGTGGTCTCCCGGCGAAATCGCGTCCTTCGCCGATCGGTTTTCCGTGTCGAGCTTCCACGACGGGATCCGATCGGCGGTCGCCGACGCCGCTGAGAGCTCGCGGACGGAGCCGGAGTGGTACGGACAGTACCACGAGTAATGCTTCAGCCTCTCGCGATTCAAAACACCTGTAACGCCGAAATAACGCTATTTCGCCGTACCGAACCCTCTCCTGAGAGCACGCACGTCGAAGCACATACTGCCTGCGTAGCCTCCAAACTCGCCCGCGGGCGTTGCATCAAATACCGCGCCAATCATCACGACATGAGTATGGCGAGGCCTCTGAACTGTTCGACGACGGCACGCAGACGCGCGACCTCACCCATGCACTTGATGCGGCGACCCCGTCGCCGCGTTCGCGTCGTCCGCGCGCCACCCTTTTATAAACGGCACGACACCTCGAACCATGTCCTTCGATCCCGACGCAGTCGAGACGGTCACCGTCGACTCATACGGAACGCTCGTCGACCCCTCCGCGGCGGTTGACGCCCTTGACGAGTACGTCGAGGCGACCGACTCCATCTCCGATGTCTGGCGGACCAAGTCCATCGAATACACGATGATTGGCAACTTCGTCGACGGCTATCAGCCCTTCTACGATATGAACCGCGATGCGCTTCGCTACGCGCTTGCGGCCCACGATGTCGAGTTGGCTGACGACACCGTCGAGAAGATCCTCTCGGTGTATCACGAACTCGAGGTCTTCGACGATGTCAGGGACGGGATCGGACGCCTGGCCGAGGGTGGCTACCCAGTCTACGTCGTCTCCAACGGCAATCCGGAGATGCTCGAGTCGATGGTTGAGCACGCCGACATCGGCGGCCTGATCGAGGACACGGTGAGCGCCCACGAGGTCGAGACGTTCAAACCTGACGCCGAGATCTACCGCCACGCCGCCGCCCGAACGGGCACGCCGATCGAGTCGATCGCTCACGTTGCCGGCCCCAGTTTCGACATTCAGGGGTCGATGCACGCTGGCATGTATGGCGTCCGCCTCGATCGGACCGGCGAGCCATGGGGAACCTACGGCCCCGAACCGGATCTGACCGTCGAGAGCTTTCACGAGCTCGCCGACGCGCTGGGGGTTTGAGGCCGACTGTCACCGGGTACCGGTGAACACCGATCGGGACCGACACTCGTCGGCGAGTTCACTCCCACCAGTCAGTATGTGAGACGCTGCGATCCCGGCGACAGGAACTACCTCTATCTCTCCGCGCCGTTCTCTGAGTCCGCTTTTTTCCCTTGACGAACGCTCCGGATCGCGAGGACCACGAGGAGGGTCCCCAACCCCCGAACGGCTGTCACGAAGCCCTCCCGCCAGCGGAGTTCTCCAGATCGCTCGTAGGCGAGTCGGCCGCCCCACCCGAGATACCGCCGCGGGACGCAGGCCACGACCGCGCCGACGACCCCGACAAGACGGACGAACGCCCCGTAGGCTGTCCCGCCGACAACGGCTAATACGACGTACAGGACGCCCTCGGTGCGTATCGCAGTGGGGAGCCACGTCTTTGCCGTCGCCTCGCTGGGGTCCTCAAAGGCAATCCGTTCGTAGCCACGCAGGATCCGATTCGGAAACAGCGTCATGGACGCGCCGAGCGCGGCCAGGAGGGCACGAATCATGCTAGTGATACACGTTCGGAGCGCTTGACCCTGTCGCCGTGTCTCGACCGGCCAAACGCGAACGCCGTTGTCACGCCTGAGGGGTCATCCGTCGATCGGCACGATGTCCGCGACGAGCTGTTTGCCGACGGATCGAGTCGACCCGTCGGTGAGCTCGAACTCGTACATGCTTCCGAAGTCGTCGTAGCCGAGGATCGAGAGTTCGGTGTCGTCGCCATTCGTCAGGTTGTGCGGTACCGCAAACGTCACCGTGTAGTTACCTTCGTTCATACGTTTGATACGGCCCCGAGCCTGTTGGTACTGTCGCCCGCCGTCGCGGCTGCCGGATACAGCCCGCCGTTCAAGCTGAGACATACATCCCGTGAGCCGTCCAAAGCCGCAGTCCGAAGCCGACAGGCGTTTGTTTCGCATCTACCTACGGATAGATGGCACTAATACATATGTCTCATAGGGGCGAACTCGTTGAGAGCCTCCGGGCCGACACGGCAGCGTTCCGGGATCGCGTCGTCGATCTCCCTGCTAGCGGCTCGCTTGCCGCCGATCGGATCGAACAGGCGGGTTCGCCGGACGCGTTCGACGGTCCCGACGATCTCCCGTCGTTCGGCGCGTTGAGCGCGTTGGAACGGGATCTCGTCTGGCGGCTGTGGGTACTCGACGACGCGTCGCTTGGGCTCACACTTGCCGGGCCAGCGTTTCAAGACACGCCGACGATCTACGTCAACCGGACGTTCCGGACGCTGACCGGCTACCCGCTCTCTGCGGTCCGCGGCGAGAACCTCCGGCTACTCCAGGGACCGTCGACACAGCCCGACCCCGTGGCCGACCTCGCCGAGGCGATCGGGATCTGGGAGCCGGTGACCGTCGAACTCCGAAACTACCGCCGTGACGGCTCTCAGTTCCGAAATCGGGTCTCGCTCGTCCCGTTTGAGGGGGCCTCTGGAGCCATCGCAAACTGGGTCGGTGTGCAGAAAGCCGTCGGAAACGGCCGGTGAGCCGCCTGAGATCTACTTGATCGGTCGTCGCTGTCGCGCCGGAAGCCGGTCGCCCGGACGGTCAGCCATGGCGCCCGATACGCCGCTGCTCCGTCTCAGCTGACCGCCCGGATCGCCGAAAGTAACTCCTCGCGAAACGTCCCCGGATCGGCCGACGGGGCGTCCGACGCCGATCCGAGGAGTGAGTTGACTCCGGAAACGGGGTATGCCCCCCCGGCGATCCGGAAGGACCCGCCAGTCGCCCAGACCGCGAGCCAGCCCTCGACGCCGATCCGCTCCGGGGTCGACTCGCCACCGAGGGGGAGATACGCCGTGAACTTCCGGAGCCGCCCACGGTCGCCCGAGTCGGCCCGGAACCGCTGGCTCCGGCCACTCTCGACGTCCTCGAACCCCCGCGCCTCGAGGTCGTCGGCGAAGGTCCGCTTCGCCTGGCTCGACACTGTCGGGCGCAGCGACGCCGGGCCGATCCCCGGCGCCAACGACGGCCGAAACGACAGCCGGGTTGCAAAAAAGAACCGCCAGGTGCTGTTCCCGCCCGCGGCGACGAGGTGGTCCTCGTCAGCGCCGGCGGGGGGCTCCACCGCGTCGGCGGCCTCGATCGCCTCGCGTAGCCGGGCGTCCTCGTAAAAAAGCGTATAACCGATGACGGACGCCACGGGCATCTGAAAGACAGTTTCCTCGGTTTTCGAGCGCAGCTCCCAGCCGTCCTCACGGAGTCGACCGTGGGGGACGGACGGGTACTCCGCCGAGCCGTCGGGGGCGGCCGCCCCGCCATCCCCGTCCGAATCGTGCGTCATCCGAGCCGCCTCCGTCCGCATTCGGATGCCCCGAGCATACCGACGCTTGGGAGCCCGGACGCATCAATCCCCGGCGTGACGACGGTCTGGCACGCTACACGGACTCGAAGTCTTGAATCACCACGGTGACGACTCCTTTCGGGGGCACGTCCCGAACACTGTACTCTGTCGGATGGCGCTGTTCGTGGGGATACGCCTCCGGCTGTGGCACATCGTAGCGTTCCGTGCCGCTGAATTCCCGGAGGAACTCCCGGGCGAGCATCGAATTGATGAACGCCAGCTCGGGCTGTCCGTCGTTCCCCGATCCAACGAACCACTGAATGAGCGTGCTCAAAAACGCGTCGGGGGTTCGGGGTACCTCCGGCGCGTCCCGGGGCGTGGTGTGTTCGCCCGACGAAGCCTCGCTCGTGAACGGCCGAACGCCGCCGTCTCCGAGGTCGATTTGCCCCCATATTCTATGACCCCCTTCGGCGGGAAGCAGCCGTTTTCGCCGCCATTGTTCACCACTTTGCCCCTCGTTGCCGCCGAGGTGCGGCCGACACCACCCACCGCGGCGCTTCCGGAACCGAATACTGAGACGTGTTCCCGTCTCTATAAGACGTTGTCCACTCTGGGATATAAACCGATCGTCGGTAGGCGGTCGTTCCGGGCGTTCGATCGACACTAGAGGCTCTGTAGCCATCAGCGGACAGTCCCGAGCAACGCTCTTACACCTTCGTCCTCCACCAGTTTCGCCTCGGGATCGCTCCGCAACCCGCTCGCCAAAAACCGTGGGCGAAAAACGCCGCCTGCTACGCTCGAGACTACTCCCCGTTTGACTGTGCGTCGACAACGGCGACGCCGGCGAGATTGACGATGTCTTTCACCTCGTCGCCGCGCTGGAGGACGTGGACGGGTCTGTCCATGCCGACGAGCATCGGCCCGATCGCCTCAGCCCCGCCCAACCGCTGCAGTAACTTGT
>NZ_JBKEGK010000144.1:0-6564 GCF_046710025.1 Natronomonas sp.
CTCATCATCCTCGGGATGGCAGTCCTGTTGTTCGCGGTCCCGTATCTGCTCTTTCTCGCGTTTTGAGGTTGGACGGTCCGGTCGCGGCGCCCGTTCGCCGCAGTTTCGCCCTCTGGCGAAGTTACTGGGGCCGGTATCGGATAGCGCGTATACCTGATGGACGGTAACGATCGGAGTCGGTAGCCGACCGGAGAATCGGAAAACGCGCGGAAGAATGGTCAGCGGGAGTTGTACGGGGGGTATTCAAGCGAACGTCTTCGAGACTTCGTCGGCGTCCTCTTCGGTCTGTCGGATCTTCCGCCATGCTCCCTCGAAGTCCTCGGTCGTGACCTCGACTCTGTCGTCGCGGATGGCGTACATTCCGGCTTCCGTACAGATCGCCTTGATATCCGCGCCGGACGCGCCGGCAGCGAGGTCGGCGAGGTCCGCGAAGTCGACACCGTCGGAAACGTTCATTCCGCGGGTGTGGATCTCGAAGATCATCTCTCTGCCCTCGAAGTCAGGCTTCGGGACCTCGATAAGCCGGTCGAAGCGGCCGGGGCGGAGGATGGCGCGATCGAGCATGTCGAAGCGGTTCGTCGCCGCGATGATCGAGATCTGGCCGCGGTCCTCAAAGCCGTCCATCTCCGCGAGCAACTGCATCATCGTCCGCTGGACCTCGGCGTCCCCGGAGGTCTTCGACTCGGTTCGCTTGGCCGCGATAGCATCGATTTCGTCGATGAAGACGACGGCGGGTTCCTGCTGGCGAGCGAGTTCGAACAGGTCTCTGACCAGTTTCGCGCCCTCTCCGATGAACTTGTGGACGAGCTCGGAACCGGCCATCTTGATGAACGTCGCGTCGGTCTGGTTTGCAACGGCCTTCGCGAGCATCGTCTTGCCGGTCCCCGGCGGGCCGTGCAACAGCACCCCCGACGGCGGGTCAATGCCGACCTCGTCGAACATCTCCGGACTTTCGATCGGCATTTCGACGGTTTCGCGAACCTCGTCCATCTGCTCGTCGATGCCGCCGATGTCCTCGTAGGAGACGCTCGGCGATTGGTCGACCTGCATTACTCGTGCGCGGACATCGGTCTCGCTGTCGAGCTGTTTGACGATCGACAGAGAGTTGTTGACGGCGACACGATCGTCCGGGGAGAGCTCCTCGCGCATCTCGTCGGTAACCTCGGTGAGGGCCTCTTGATTGTTCCCGTGCTGTTTGATGATGACACCCTCGTCGGTGAGTTCCTGTACCGTGGCGACGAACAACGGCGACTGTTTGAGCTTCTTGTTCTCGTGGGTCAGCCGCTCAAGCTTTTGTTGGTACTTGTTGTTCTCCGCGTTGGCATCGAGGAGTTTGTCCCGCATCTCGTCGTTCTGCTGTTCGAGAATCTCCAGACGCTCCTCGAGCGCCTCCAGTTTTTGCTGCTGTGACGCGCCGTCCTCGTAGGGCAGGTCGACGTCGTCAACAGTATCGCTCATTACCTATTTTAAGCGCCCGTGTTCATAAGAGGTTTCGGGTCATGCCAGATGTTGAATCAACCCTTCGACCCGCTCGCGTCCGGCGATGCGTTCGTCTACGGCACCCGGTACTACTTCGCTACATCGTCGAATAACTATCATTCATAAGTATGGATAGAAAATATTATACTGCGGCATAATGTACGGTGTGATGATGAGCGCAACCGAACTCAACGGGGAACCGAGCGTCGATTGGGAGGCCGTCGCCGAACTCCCCCCGAGCGCGAAACTGGTCGCGAAGGTCCTCGAGTACAACGAGCGGCTGACACAGAGCCAACTGGCGGCCGAGACGATGCTACCGTCCCGGACGGTCCGCTACGCCGTCACCCGACTTGAGGAGGTCGATGCGGTAAAATCGCGGTTCTCGTTTACCGACGCCAGAAAGCGTGTATACGCGCTCAATATAGACGCCGAGCCACCAACGAACTAAATCGATATCAACACGCAGCCACAGCCGAACGGAGGAGTGCGCTGGCCCCGACTCCGCAGCACAACGGATTCATCTTGGATCGTCAGGGGTTGCATGGTGGTCCCCCACCAGGGGACGATGGCACCGTTTCCGGTGGACGTAGTGGCGGAGGGTTTATATACCGAAGGGCAGCCACCGGTCCATACCGTGCTTGACGACACCCCGGAAGCGGCGCGGGTGAAAGCCTCGCTGCGACGACTCGCACAAGACGACGAAGCCGCAATCATCGAGCAGGCGGCCGAGGCGACAGACAACGTCGAATGTGCGGCCCGGTTCGTGGAGACAATCGGGACGGATCAACTCGCGGCGGCCGTCGAGGCGACGGACGACCCGGCGCTCAAGCATCGCGGGCGGCGTGCGCTGGAGGCGTTCCGCCTGTTTCGCCGGGCAGCGACCGGCGACTATCGACCAGACAGCGGCGACAGAGAGAGCAATCCAGATCGCACATTTGCCAATGGCCGACGCGACGACCACTTTCACCGCGGTCACGGAACCGATTTAAGCCGCGACGGCGAACCGTTCTCCCGATGACACGGGTGCTCCACACCGCCGACACCCACCTCGGGTACCGACAGTACCACAGCCCGGAGCGGCAGGCTGATTTCCTTGATGCGTTTCGACGGGTTATCGAGGACGCGGTCAACGACGGAGTCGAGGCCGTGGTTCATGCCGGAGACCTCTTTCACGACCGCCGTCCCGGCCTCTCCGATCTCCTGGGAACGCGAGACGTGCTCGAGACGCTCTCGGAGGCCGACATCCCGTTTCTCGCCGTCGTCGGGAACCACGAGGCGAAGCGCTCGGCGCAGTGGCTCGACCTCTTCGAGGCGATGGGGCTCGCGACGCGGCTGGGCGAGGAGCCGAACGTGGTCGGCGACACCGCATTCTACGGGCTCGATTTCGTCCCACGGTCCCGACGCGAGGACCTCGAATACGGGTTCGCCCCCCACGACGCCACCCACGCGGCGCTCGTTTCGCACGGGCGCTTCGAGCCACTCGTCCCCGACTACGGCAACGTCGAGTGGGATCTCGAAGCGGTGTTGGAATCGGCGTCCGTCGGGTTCGACGCGGTGCTACTGGGCGACGAACACGCGCCGACCACGCAAAAGGTGGCGGGAACGTGGGCCAGTTATCCCGGATCCACGGAACGGGCGAGCGCCGGTGAGCGCGACGAGCGCGGCTACAACCTCGTCGAGTTCGATGGCGACGTCCGGTTCTCGCGGCGGGGGGTCGAGACCCGGCCGTTCGTCTTCGTCGATCTCGATCTCGCCGAGGGCGAGGGGATCGACCGGGTCCACGACCGACTCCGCGAGCACGATCTTGAGGAGGCGGTCGTCCACGTTTCGCTCGAGGGCGACGGTGAGGCGGTCCAGCCAGCCCGGATCGAGTCCTTCGCCACCGACGACGGGGCACTGGTCGCCCGGGTAAAGGACCGCCGTGAACTTGAGGACGCCGGGGTCGACCTCGATGTCTCTTTCGGCGATCCCGATGCGGCCGTTGAGGAGCGCATCGGCGAATTAGGCCTCAGCGACGCGGCCCGCGAGATCGACGGGACGATCCGGGCGAGTTCGGTCGCCGACTCGAACGTCGCCGACGAGATCGAGCGCCGCATCGGGGCATTGATCGAAGATCCGGACGCCTTCGACCCGGCTCCGGAGAGTGACGACACGAACAAAGACGAGACCGATGAGGAGTCGGACGATGCGACGGACGGTCAGCCTACGGTGGCTGAGCCGGATAGTGACGACCCGGTCTCGCCTGGCGAGGAGTCGGCCGTCGAACTACCCGAGAACCCTGAGATTACTGAAGACTCCGGAACGGTCGAAAATGGCGAGACGGTCGAAGGGGCTGAGACAACCGACAGCACCAACGAGACCGCTGAGACCACCCCCAACTCGGATGCCGACGGCGAGGGGCAGGCGTCCATGGAGGACTACCTATGAAATTCGAGCGGCTCCGCCTCCGGAACTTCAAGTGTTATGCCGACAGCGAGGTATCGCTCCGGGAGGGCGTCACCGTCATCCACGGCATCAACGGCAGCGGCAAGTCCTCGCTGCTCGAGGCGTGTTTCTTTGCGCTGTACGGCTCCGATGCGATCGACGGGACGCTAGCGGACGCCATCTCGAACGACGCCGAGGAGATGGTCGTCGAGTTGTGGTTCAGCCACGACGGCGGACCGTACCACGTCGAGCGCGAGGTAAAGATCCGCGGCGACACCGCGAAGACAACGACCTGCGTGCTGGAGACCCCCGACGGGACCGTAGAGCAGGTGACGGATGTCGAGGCCCACATCGAGGGGTTGCTGCGGATGGACGCCTCAGCGTTTGTTAACTGCGCGTACGTCCGCCAAGGCGAGGTGAACAAGCTGATCAACGCCTCACCGGGCGAGCGACAGGACATGATTGACGAACTCCTACAGTTGGGCGCCCTCGAGGAGTACCGAGAACGGGCGAGCGAGGCCCGCCTCGGAGTCAAACACGTCCTCGACGACAAGCGAGGGGCGCTCGCACAGATCGAAGAACAGATCGAAGACAAAGAGAACAAGGACCTCCACGCCCGCCTCAACAGCCTCGAGGACGAACTCGACGAACTCAACGTCGACATCGCTGAGAAGGAACGGGGCCACGAACAGGCACGGGAAACGCTGCAATCGGCCGAGAGCGTCATCGAGGAGTACGAGCGAAAGCGCGAGGAAATCGCTGATCTTGAGGGCGAGATCGAGACGCTCACCTCGGATATCGCCGAGGCGGAACGCGAGCGCGAGACGCTCGGCGAGCGGATCCGTGGTTCTCGTGAGCGCGCTGAGACGCTGCGTGCGGAACTTGAGGACACGCTCGCCGAAACCGACATCGAGTCCCCTGACCGGGACGCCGTTTGCGAGCGACTCGAGGAATTAGCGGAGGCGGCAGAGGGGGTACGCGACGGGATCGAGGAGCGACGGCTTGAGGCACAGAAACACGCGAGTGAGGCCGAGCAGAAACGCGAGCGGGCGGCGGAACTCCGGGCCGACGCTGCAGATGCGCGGGAGGCAGCCGCAGAACTCGATTCCGAAGTCGAGTCCGACCGGGGCGAACTCGACGAGCGGCGCGAACGGCTCGACGCGCTCGCTGACGAGGCTGAGGAACTGCAAAAGACGCTCGCCGACGCTCCAGCCGAGCGTGGCGAGCTAACGAGCCACCACGAATCGATCGTTGAGGAGTTGACAGCGGCGAAAGAGACAGTCGCCGAACTGCGAGCCGACCTGACGAACGCCCGCGAGGCCGTCGAGGAGGCGGAGGCGCTTCTTGAGGCTGGCAGGTGCCCGGAGTGCGGCCAACCGGTCGAGGAATCGCCGCATGTCGAGGGAATCGAGGAGGATAGAGCACGGGTCGAGGAAGTCCAGTCGGAATTGGAGGCGGCCGAGGCTCGCGTCGAACGCCTGGAGGCGAGACGTGAGCGTACCGAGCAGTTCGTCGAGATGGCCGCGGAGCTCGACCGACTCGAAGAACGCCGCGAGGATGTCGCATCCCTCGTCGACGGGATGGCCGAGACAGTCGAGGCGAAAGCCGACAGAGCCAACGAGCGCCGGACCGACGCCGAGGCCGCCGAGCGGAAAGCCGAGGCGGCGATCGAGGCCGCCGAAACCGCCGATGCCGAAGCCGAGGCGGCCCGAGCGACTATCGGCGAATTGAACGCCGAGAAGGCACAGATCGACGAGCGTCGCGAGCGGATCGCACGACTCGCCGAGTTGCTCGACGACGCCGCGGAGCACGAACGCGATGTCGAACGCCTTCGAGAGCGCCGCAAGAGCGTCGCCGAACAGAACGACCTCCGGCGCGACCGGCTCGCTGACAAGCGTGAGCGGAGGGACGAGCTCGACGGGGCCTTCGACGAGGCGGCGCTAGAGCAGGCGGAGGCGGACAAAGAGCGCGCCGAGGAGTACCTCGACGAAGTCGAGACGTATCTCGAGGGGCAGCGCGAGCGGCGAGACGAACTCCAGAACGCCATCGGCGGGGTGAAAAACGAACTCAAGGAGCTTGAGGCGCTCAGAGAGCGCCGTGCAGAGTTGGGCGACACCGTCGCCCGACTGGAGTCGCTGTACGAGGAAGCACGTGGTCTCCAGGAGATGTACGCCAACCTCAGGGCGGAGCTCCGACAGCGGAACGTCGACCGGCTGGAGGCAATGCTTAACGAGACGTTCGATCTCGTCTACCGGAACGACTCCTACGCACGGATCGAACTCGACGGCGAGTACGAACTGACGGTGTATCAAAAGGATGGAACGCCGCTCGATCCGGATCAGCTCTCGGGCGGCGAACGGGCGCTTTTCAACCTCTCGCTCCGGTGTGCGATCTACCGGCTGCTCTCGGAGGGCATCGAGGGACAGGCGCCGACGCCGCCACTCATTCTTGACGAGCCGACGGTGTTTCTCGACTCCGGACACGTCTCGAAGCTTGTCGAGTTGATCGAATCGATGACCGATCACGGCGTCGCGCAGATCGTCGTCGTCAGCCACGACGAGGAGTTGGTCGGCGCGGCCGACGACTTGATCGCAGTCCGAAAGAACCCGACCACAAACCGATCGAGCGCCGAACGATCGGTGAGGACGGAGGCGTTACCGT
>NZ_JBKEGK010000145.1:0-6507 GCF_046710025.1 Natronomonas sp.
CGCTGTCGCGGTGAACTCCGCGACGACGGATCTGACCGGCCTCGATCGTGTCCCCGAGTCCGACCGCCTGCTCGTCGGCAGTTCGGTCGTGAACGGTCACGGGACCGGCGCCGACCCCGAGACCGGCACACAGTGTCTGCGTGAGGACCTCAGCCAAGTCGAGAGCGCCGTTGGACGGGCGACTGCAAGCGACATCGACGCCTTCCTGATCGTTGCGGGGCTCGGCGGCGGCACTGGCAGCGGCGGCGCGCCGGTCGTTGCCGAGCGATTGGGCGAACTTTACGCCGAACCCGTCTACGGGCTCGGGATTCTTCCGGCCGCCGACGAGGGCGGGATCTACAGCCGGAACGCGGCGAACTCGTTGCAGCGGTTCGTCGAATCGACCGACAATCTCCTGTTGTTCGACAACGACGCCGCCAGAAACAGCGGCGAGACGGTCTCGGAGGGGTACGAGGAGATCAACGACGAGATCGCAACCCGGTTCGGGACGCTGTTTTCGGCCGGCGAGATCGACGGCCTCGGGGACGACGTCGCCGAAAGCGTGGTCGACGCCTCGGAGATCATCCAGACGCTCGGCGGCCGCGGGATCACCTCGATCGGCTACGCGTCGGAGGTCGTCGAACCGCCCGAAAGCGGCGGCGATGGACTACTCGATCGATTCTTGGGCTCCGACGACGAACCGGAGTTCGCCTCCGAGGGCGACGCGACGAACCGGATCACCTCGCTCGCCCGCCGGGCGACGCTGGGGACGCTCACACTGCCGTGCGACCCCGACAGCACGTCGCGGGCGCTGTTGATTGTCTCGGGCCCGCCGGCGGAACTCAGCCGAAAAGGGGTCGACGCGGCCCGTGGATGGCTCGAACAGGAAACCAGCTGCCGGACCGTTCGTGCGGGCGACTACCCGCTGCCCGACGAGGACCGCGTTGCCGTGTTGGTCGTCCTCTCCGGTGTGACCGACGTTCCACGGATCGGGACGATCCAAGAACAGGCCGTCGACAGCGAGGCCGAAGCCGAGGCCCGCGAGGAGACCGCAGAATCGGAGTGGCGCGACCTGATCGAGTACGACGACGGGGCGTGAGAAGTCGGCAGGCCCTCTACGTCCTCACCCGCGCGAGAAGCGACCGGCGTCCCCGCTCGAGGGCGACCCCCGCGACGATGAGGATCGTCCCGGCAACGACGAGCGCGATCGCCCCTGACAGCGCGTCGACGACGGTCGTCGCCACGAACGACAGCGTCTGTGCGAGCGCAGCGAGTGCGGCCAGATCAACGAACCGGCGCGTGCCCGTCGCGTAGCCGTAGTAGCCGGTCGCTGCGACCACCGCCAGCGCACAAAGATGCGCGAGGCCGACGGCAACGGCGTTCGGAACCGTTTCCGGGGCTGCGAGGCCGACGCCCGTCCCGATGGCGACCGCCGCGAGTGCGGTCGTTCCCCATCCGAAACCGCGTCGGTTCCGACCGAGTCTGAGGCTCCTAACCGCCCCGAGCGCGCCGACGGCAAGCGCGCCGAGCGTCGCCGATGCCCCGGGATCGAACCGATCGAACCGGCCGTCGAGTGTCGTCAACGCGAGCAGGCCGACAAGGGCGAACGCCGCGCCGACGGTCCGGTAGGCCCACCCGACGCGGTCGCGCTGGAACCTGGCGGCCCCGAACAAGCCGACGCCGAGCAGCGAGAGCGGCGCGGTCAGGTTGCCGGGGTCGGCGAGTTCGAGCACGAGACCGGCCAACACGATGAGTCCGATCGCGGTTCCGGCGCGGGAGCCAAGTGCATGTCCCGTCGGGAGCGCGACTGCCGTCCAGCCCAAGAGGAGCCACACAGCGTCGATCTCGGCCGCGGCGAGGTCGGCGAGCAAGAACAACGACGGCCCGGCCAACACCGCACCGAGCAGGGACAACGCCAGGCCGGCCCGGGCGAGCGAGCGCCGGTACGCGGCCGCTCCGCTCAAATAGGCAACTCCCGGCCCCGCAAGCAGGACGGCGACCTGTGCAGCCGTCCGGAGCTCCTCCCAGTTAGTCGCCAGAAACCACACGAGACCGACGAAAACAAGCGCGGCGCCGACGGCCGAAAGCGCGATCACCGCGCGGGATCGTCCCGGATCCTCTGTCTCGTACCGCTCGAGGATCGCGTCGGCCTGTTCCTCGGTGATGATACCGTCTCGAACCCACTCGTCGACTTCGGCCTGGAGGGCGTCGGGGTCCATGATCGGCGGTCAGCCGCCGGCCACTTATACGTCCGCCCGGCCATCGCCGCCGCTCGTGCCGTCCGTGTCTCCGTCCACACTACCGGTGCCGTCGCCCGTATCTCCGCTGCCAGCAGCCGTATTTCCACTGCTATCACCGATTTTCTCGGTGCTATCGCCCGAGCCGTCGGTCCCGCGCTGCCCATCGCCCTCCGGTCGGTCGTACGCGCCCTGTTTGGCCAGTTCCCCCCGTCGCGCCAGGACATCCGGCGTCCGGCAGACTCCGGGTTCGCCCGCGGCCTGTGGCGGCACGCAGTTGTTGCAGTTTTCACACACCACCGTCGCGCCGGGGGTGGAGAGCAGTCGGGCCGGGAGCCGCGGTTCCGCATAAAAGGGCCTCGCCATCCCGACCATCGAACAGACCTCCCCGAGCAGTCGGTCGGCCTCGGCCCGCCCCCTGATCCCGCCGACGCACAACACCGGCACGTCGACGACATCCCGGACCCGCCGGCAGAGGTCGGCGTTCCAGGCCGCCTCGAAGCCGTTTCCCGCGGCGTCGATCCGAGCGGCGAGTTCGACGAGCCGCCGGCGCCAAGGGCCGCCGAAGGCCGCCTCGAACCCCTCGGCGAAGCGGTCGTCGAACCCCCGCGAGCCAAACTCCCCGCGGATGATCGCGTGGTCCCAGAACGGCGACGATTGAACGGGGACGAGGGCGTCGTAGCCGGCCTGTTCAAGCCGATCGCAGGCCTTGATCGCCGCCTCGGCGTCGATCGAATCCCGGACGAAGAACGGCGACTCGGTCTCCGCCGGAACCTTCGTGACGAGCGGGACATCGGTCCGCTCGCGGATCTCTTCGGCAACGAGTTCGAAAAACCGGAGCCGGCACTCGAGGGAGCCGCCGAACTCGTCGTCGCGATGATTATAAAACGGTGAGAGGAACTGCTGGAATATCCCCATCGTCGCTCCGGCGAGGTGGATGCCGTCGTAACCCGCGGCCGCGGCGCGGTCAGCGGCCCGCCCGAAATCGGCGGCGAGTTCGTAGACCTCCGCCGTCGAGAGGGGGTCGGCGTCGATCGACAGCAGTCCGAGCCGATCCGCGAGCCGAAGCGGTGCCGGCGGCGGCGAGACGACGCGCTGACGGAGGTCGGGATGTCGCCGCCGGTGGCCGGCGTGCCAGATCTCCATCGACCGGAGGCCGCCGTGGGCGAGCTGGGCGAAGATCCGGCCCCCGTGGTCGTTGATCCGGTCGGTGAGTCGGCGCATGCTCGCGACCCGATCGGGGTCGTCGAACCCGGTCATACCAGGGACGGCACGGCCCTCCCGTCCACGGATCGGAGTCGCTCCCTGCATGATCAGGCCAGCGCCAGCCTCCGCGCACGGCTCAAGCTCCTCGATGAGCCGATCGACGGGGTCGTCGTCGCCCGCGTGTTCGAGCAGCGGCGCACGGTAGAGGCGGTTGCGGAGCCGGCAGCCGCCGATCTCGACCGGCGTCTCGAGCGTCACGTCGGCGTCCCGGCGCGCGTCCGGTTCAGACACGCTAGTAGGGCGGGGACTCTCGCTATTGAATCACACGGCGGCACGTGTCACCGCTGGGGAGCGCGCGGCCCCCGCCGAAGCGCGGCCGTCACCCATATCTGTCCGTCCAGCCTACGGCAGATATGACTGATTGGAAGGCGGTGTTAGTCGGCTTCCTCGTCGGCGTTGTCGCGAGCGTATTCGCCTTTGCGATCCCGGTGATCGGCCACATCGGGGCTGGACTGATCGCGGGTGCAACCGCCGGGATCGTCGCCGGCGGCGGGATCGGACGCGGCGCGTGGCACGGCCTGCTCGCGGGGGCCGTCGGCGGGTTGGTCATCGCGCTGGGGCTCGCCATCGTCGTCTCGCTCGTCGGGGTCACCGTGGGCGGTCCCTTCGGCTTGCTTGGCGGGATCGGTGTCTTCGCCATCGGCGCGCTCGTGGCGCTCGTCTTCGCCGTCGACAGCGCAATCGGCGGCGCCGTCGGCGGTCTGCTCGGCCGGTAGCTCGGTTTTTAAGAGGCCGGCACCCCAAGACGCGGTATGGCTGAAATCGACCCCGAGGCGTTACTTCCGAACGATCACGTCAAACAGGCGGTCCTCGACGGCGACATAACCCAACTGAGCCGTGGTGCCGCCAACCGTTACGCCGCGGCGGGCGACACCTTCGACCTCGACGGGACGGCCTTCGAAGTGACGAGCGTCGAGGAACGGACGCTCGGCGACCTGACAGACGCCGACGCGAAACGCGAGGGCTCTCCCTCCCTCGAAGCGTACAAACAGCGGATGGAGCGCGTCCACCCCGGCGACTTCGAGTGGGACGGCACCAGCGAGATCGTCACCTACCGCTTCGAAGCGGCCGAGTGACGCACGAACGCCTCGATGCGCCGAACCGTTAAGACCACCCCGGACGAACGGCCGAATATGCAGGCGAAGCGAGAGTACCGCGACCGGGACAGAACGGAGGTCGCGGTGCTCGATGCCCTCGTCAACCGGACGGAGGAAGGCGCGACGGTGTTCGAACTCCGGAGCAACGTCGAAGCCGACATCGACGAACTCGAGGTGGCGCTCGCGGAACTCAAGGACGCGAAGTTAATCACCGTTGAGAACGGTGACGGGCCGATGCGGATCTACCCCGACGACCGGGTCGTCCCCGAGTTCGACCCCGACGACCACGAGACGGGGTCGTCGCTCTTAGACGGACTCCGCAAACGACTCGGGCTGTGAACGGACTCCGCAAACGACTCGGGCCTCAGACGATCCACGACGTGCGGCTCGGGCTCCAGCACCGCATGAAACGCGCCCCTCTTATCCGTCCCGAGGCGTGGCTCGTCCCGGGAGCCCCGAGACGCGGTCGTTTTATCCCTACGGCCCGTTCGCCACGGTGATGACAGTCGTCGCGGAGCTTCACGAATCCCACGGCGCGACGTTCACCGAACGCGGCGGCCGACGGGTGGCCGACCACTACGGCCGCCCGGAGCGCGTTCACCGGGCCGTCAGAAACGTCGTCGGGACGATCGAGATGGGGTACGGCGTCCTCGAAGTCACCGGCGACGACCGGGTCGACTTCGTCGACAACGCCGTCTCGAACCGCGTCCCCGAGACGGACGGCCACGGCGTTTACGCGCTGTTGCTCGACGCACAGGGCGGTATTGAAACAGACTTGTACGTGTATAACGCCGACGAGAAGCTGCTTTGTTTCGTCCCGCCGGGGACGGCGGCCGACCTCGCGTCGGAGTGGTCAGAGAAGACGTTCATCCAAGATGTCGACGTCAGGGCGGCCAGCGACGACTTTGGCGTCTTCGGCGTCCACGGCCCGAACGCGACCGAGAAGATCGCCTCGGTGTTGACGGGGCCGAGTTCGCCCGACCAGCCGTTGTCGTTCGTTCGGGGCACGATCGGCGACTGGGGCGTGACCGTCGTCCGAACAGACGACCTGACCGGCGAGGAGGGCTACGAGGTCATCTGCGCCGCCGAGGACGCCGCGGACATCTTCGACGCGCTGATTAACCACGGCCTCAACGCGGCGCCGTTCGGCTACCAGACGCTCGGGTATCTGCTGCTCGAAGCCGGGACACCGCTGTTTTCGACGGAACTGGAGGGGACCGTCCCGAACGTTCTCGGCCTCCGGAACGCCCTCGACTTCGAGAAGGGCTGTTACGTCGGCCAAGAGGTCGTCTCGAAGATCGAAAACCGTGGTCAACCCTCCCGGCAGTTGGTCGGTATCCGCCCCGACGCCGTCCCCAATGCGGGCGCGGCGGTGTTCGTCGGCGACGAACACGCTGGCGAGGTGACCCGCGGCGGTCACAGCCCGTCGCTCGAGGCCCCCATTGCGCTCGCACTCGTACAGTACGGGCTCGACGCCGAGGACGTGCACGTTCGGATCGACGGCGAGGATGTCGACGCCGAGTTCGCCGAGCTTCCGTTCGTCGAGGGGTCATCGCGGTCGCGGCGGCTCCCGGAGTACTGAAACCGCCGGTGCCGCCGGTTTATACCCGCCTTCCGGCGCCCCTGCCGCATTTTTTTGAGCTACCCACCGGTAAACGGGTGGGATTCTTCAGCATGGACTCCCGCTCTGGCCTCGGTTGAGGCAGGTGATTCATACTCACCGTTCACGTTCAGCATCCCGCTGTTCAAGCGAACGCCTAAAGATTCGCCTTCGTCGCCCCCAGTTTGGTTGCGACGAAGATACCTCAAACCGATATTCTTCGCGGCGTTGTAGTCGGCGTGATTCTCATACTCGCGTTTCTGACAAGCAAACGACTCGCTGTCGCGGTTGTCCGGATGCGTGAACCCACAGTGAGAACAACGGCGTG
>NZ_JBKEGK010000146.1:0-6467 GCF_046710025.1 Natronomonas sp.
GTAGGTGAAGATCCCATCGACCATCTCGATCTCGCCGGGAGAGTCCTCAACAAAATCTTCGGGTCGCATTGTTATCTATCAACCCTATTGTGGGGTGTTTGGATAACTGTTTGGCCTTTCAGTTATCCAAAACGCCGCTGAGCGGTCAGTAAGATAACGGCAGACGAACTTCGCTTTCAGCTCCTCTGAGGGTACGTCAGCGGGTTTTGCCGGCAGCTACTGATGCTGCCCTCGTCTATGCAAGGACTCGACCCTAACGGTCGAAACCCGAATTCCGTTGTAGACGCTCAATTAGTCGCAATGCACTCTCTTCCGAAGCAATGCGACTCTCCAAGCCCTCGGTGGTGCCGAACTCGACCGGCCGGAGGTTACCCCACACGGGGAGAATCTGGAGTGTGTGGGGTAACTACGATCCAACGAAGACCTAGCCGAGACGGTTGTGGGGAATATGTGGGTATCGCCCGAAAACGCGCATTCTGGGGCCTCTACCAACGATAAAACTAAGCGGGGCTAACGAGTGTAGAGCGTGAGGCTGTACTAGAGCCTCACGAATGGAATGTGGAGATTCCAATGAAAGGTAGTACCAACTCCGATAAGAAGTTATCGGGAACTCAAAACGAGACGACAGGACCGAACACGACAGATGCGACCGCTCTCACGCGGCCGACCGACACGCCAACCCAGCACTTCCGGCCCGACCGGAAGCGCCGCCAGCGTGCCGGCTCCTCCGACGACCGTTCCACACTGGTGCGAATGCTCTCGGGGTTGCTGCACGCGCTCGTCCAGGACGACACCGAGTCGTCGACGAGCATCGCGACCGACGGGACGACGATCGACGAGTCGACGGCGTACACCGAACGGACCGCCTCAAAAGGCGAGTACGGCTCCCGAACGGAACCCGTCGACGGCGTGTACGGACACACCGCTGACGGTAACCCGGTGGTTGCCCCAACCGGGCGACTCGCCGCGAGCCGGATCGACGCCAACTGGACGCCCGGCGACACGCTCTACGAGTCAGACAGGGCTGGAGCAGTTACCGCGGCGACCGGAAGGAACGCCAGTTTTCTGTTCGCCGAGCAATCCGGCGACCAGCAGACGACGTTCGCGATCGACTACGATCACACGGCGGGCCCGACGCTCGTCGACCCGAACGGTGAGCGCATGATCGGCATCGCGAGCGGCCTTGAGCCGATGATGGCACGGACAACTCCCGCGACGATGCAGGACACTACTCCGGGTCACCTCGCCTCGCTGCTGCCCGCTCGCTCCCGTTCTCAGGACTGGGACAGCGGTGTCGACCACGAGTTGCTCGAGACGCTGCCGGCCGCCGAACAGGCGCGCCTGCGCAGTCTCCGTGCGCTCGACATCCCAACCGACCCGACGCCCGAAGGTGCGATCGAGGGTGTTCCGACCGCAGAGTTGGAAGTGCAGACGCCCGATGGGCGACTCACTCCGCTCGGTGAGCTGTTCGACGAACCCGAACAGTTCGCGAGGAGTTCACTCGAATCGATCGAGTACTCCCTCGCGGTCGAAGCCGAGATGCGCCGCGTCACTGACGGCATCCTGACTGCCCGGACCGATCCGGACATCCAGCCAGGTGACGTCGAACTGGTGGGTCATGCGAAGTGGCTGGCCAACCGGTACGACGAATACGCCGCGACCAGGCCATCTAGTGCCGAGCTTGCAGCCGTTCGAGAGAAACGTCAGGCTGAGGCCTACCGTAGGCGGATTCGGCCGCTCACGGACCTCGACGCCGAACAGCACGACCAGGTCTCCCGGATGGTAGACCGACTGCTGAACGACGAGTTCGATCGAGTGGTTGAGCTTCGCAAGTCACGGCTGACGCTGGCGATTGCGCTCGCGAAACGCCTCCATGACGGGGCCGATCCGACACAGGCTCTGCTCAGACAGGCCGACGCCGAGGCGACCGACTCAGGAAACGTCCTGCGAGTCGGCAACGTCCGGTACACGCCCGTCGAGGCGACGCGTGGGCGATTCTCGACCCAGGGAACGATCCTCCGGCTGTTCGAGGATACCCATCCTGACATCAAGCAGGCCGGTCTGCTGAGTGACGATACCGGCGTGATGAAGTTCGCTGTGTGGGTCAAAAGTGAATGGGATGAGACACGACCGACGCCCGATCCAACGGACGACGGTCGGACGCTCATTCGTTCACACCGATTCCCCGAGTTGCGGGAGGGTGATGTCGTTCGCTGTGAGGATGTCATCAAGCGATGGTACAATGGCGACCCGACGTTCGAAACACGCCGGGACAGTACCCTGACGATCATTGAGCGAGCGACCGCCAATCAGAGCGATTGCAAGAGTGGTGGTCGGTGATGTTTGACGACTGAGTAGAATTGTAGCGAACTGTAGCACGGCGAGTCCCTGACCGGACTCAGAACTCTAACACTCTCTTTCGACGCCGACCGATTGACTACAACGAGCCACCGGATTCGGTGTGTGCCGACTCCGCTGACCTTCCGTCTTGATCTCAAGTAGCATCTCACCATATGTCACCCTACGAGCGTGGATCGCCGATCTTGTGGGGTAACGATACGAAATAGCGAACGATGCGGCAGCCGAACTAGCAGTACAGTACTGTTAGTGTTCTGTCAACCGTAGATCGATGGGTTCGTGATTACGCGATTTGAATTGATGTTTCGGTGATAGCCCTCTCACCGCCTGCGAGATAGAGAGGGTGTAGTCCGCACCTCTCGGGGTTTTTTGACCTCATGGATAGCACAACAGTCTATGACCGAAGATATCTCACTTGATGGTCGGACGCTTGTTGGCGTTGCAAACACCGATGCTGGGGAAGTGAGTGGAGATACTCGCTTCGAGTTTGAGCAGGAGGGCGAACGGATTTACGCACACTATACAGGTGGAAGTATCGTCGATGGCCATCTCGTCGGAACGTTTGATGGAGATGAATGGGACATCAGGTATTCGCAGATCAACACGGAGAATGAAACCGCGAGTGGCCACTCCGTGGGCACCGCTGAACTGCTTGACGACGGTCGTGTACGCATCGAAGACGAGTGGGAATGGGAGTCACAGGATGGTAGAGGTGAGTCAGTCCTCGAAGAGATCGTCTAAAACAAACTCTGCTCTGGCCGATACGCGCGCTGTATTCACCTATGGAAATTCTGCTGGCCGAACAAACTACCACTGACGACATAACTGTTTGGACGATGTCGAGACGAGCCCAACCAAGGGAGAGAAAACCGAACGACTGCGAAACGATAGCCGGCTGAGAAGCCGACAGGCGGAGGACACGAGAACTGCGAGAGCTGTCGCTCACGCCGACGCCAGCCCGCCGCTGAGCGCTACGCGCAGCATCCGGGCTGTCACGCCCATAACCCGGCTTCTTTCGCACTCGGACTATTCAGCAGCACGTGCTCTGGAGCACGGAATACAGCTCGGTCTCTTGCGTCCCATAGTTGATTCACGCTCCGCTGGGATAGCAGAATTTCCATCGAGTCAGCAGGATCGTTCTGACAGAAAGCAGTTCGTTCGATTTCCAAGAGCGGGTCGAACAACCCACCAAACTCATCAATAGTCGACGGACCACTAGACGGATATATCCGAGTGCCGTCAGAAGTAGTATCGATGGATTCGTCCACCCTTTTGTGTTTGTTCTCAGGTCGCGTCGAGGAACGAGATGGAGAGTACGTCATCACGATTCCCCAACCGGAAATCGAACTAGAGACGCTCGAATCCGAGGAGACGTACCGGGTTGGGGTGTATCCCGGCGTGTCAACATCATCAGGGGCTATCGACCGCCGGAACTCAACAATTGCTGACGATGATTCCCGAGATACCCGACTCGCTCGGCAGAGGGAGACACCTAATCCGGCTCGCGATTCTTCTCCGTCGACATCGTCGAAGACGGCCAGTCAGTCGGCCTCGACCGACAGCACACCGGACCAGCCCCCCGTGACAGAGGGAGAGCAGCGTCGTCTCCAGATCGAGGACGTCGGCGACCAGGGTGACGGCCTCGCCCGTGTCGGCCCCGGCTACGTTGTGTTCGTCCCTGACACCGAGATCGGCCAGCAGCCGCTCGTCCGGATCACGACCGTTCGCGAGAACGTTGCGTTCGCCGAAGTCGTCGAGCCGTAGGGGAACAACGACGAATTATCCTGACGACTCGACGAGCGTGAGCGGGGTATCCGGGACGTGCGGGCCGATCTCGCGCTGGCTGACAATACCACCTTCTTCGGGACAACTGGCCCGGACTTCGACGGTCAACAGCAGGCCGACCAGCGCCCGGCCCGAGACAACCGTCGCGACGTCCATCTCTGTCTCACAGCCACGACAGCAGGCCGACTGGACCGTGATATCGGCGTTCCGAATCGATTCACCGGCCTTGGCGACGCGCTTCCCGAGCTCGGCGACGGCGATGTTGATCGCGTCCTGTGCGGTAGCGACGTTGTGGACGATCCACGGGACCGAGAAGGTCACTTC
Source organism: Natronomonas sp. (assembly GCF_046710025.1). GTDB lineage: Archaea > Halobacteriota > Halobacteria > Halobacteriales > Haloarculaceae > Natronomonas. The sequence continues at coordinate 4,468 of NZ_JBKEGK010000146.1, forward strand.
GTGCCAGTCCGTGTCGGATGTGTGGGTCATTGGTGGTGTATGAGGCAAGCGGTTGCACGTCGGCGCTGTTCGGAGGGCTAGAGGGATGTCCATCTTCGAGACTCGGGCGAACGGGTCTCCTGTGGTGCTCCCAGGATATCTCCGAGCCACCCCGTTTACAGCAACATGTACTATCTCCACGGAGCGGGAGAGTATATACTCATCTATCATAATGGTTATGCACTGATCGGTGGGAACGGTTCGCTACGGAGTCGACGTGATTGCTTCCCCGCTCGTTTGTGACCGCGAAACTGGCTTGAGAATCTCTGCGTCTGGTCTTCGGCTGATACCGTAGTTACCCCACGCCGGATTAATCAACCGACCGTGTGGGGTAACCTTTCTTCAAACGCCGAGGTGCCGGCGCCAGGCTACGGGTTGGCGTCCTCCAGTCCCAGATCCTTGGCTGCGTCGGTGACAGCCTGCTCAATCGAGCCGAGATCGTTGCCGTAGTGCTCGGCCGCTGCAGCCGCCTGTGCCGCGCCGCGCTCGAACGCCGCGATCCGCGTGCCAGTGTGTTCGACCGCCTCAGCCAGCCACGCCTCCCGGGTCGCCTCGTCGACGGTCGCGATCGACTCCGGCTCGATGGCGACGTTCACGCGCTCGCCCGCCTCGTAGGAGCGGAGCTTCCCCACTACGGCGACGTACGACGGCGTAGCCGCCTGCTGGAGGAACTGCATCGCCTCCGGCTGGTACTGGCCCGCGTAGACGAACACGGGCTCGGAGCCGACGTACACGCGTCCACGCCAGTATTCGCTGCTCGACCCGACGTCTCTCGCCTCAGTGAGCGCTCCAACGGTCAGCACACGGTTCACCGCGACGCCGGTGGGGGACAGGCTGAGCACGGGGGCCCGCTCCTCGTCGGACTCCTGGAAGGTGTGCGTCGAGGCGTTGATTTCCTGCGCGAGCATTCGCTGGGCCGGCTGGCGGCCCGTCACCGCGGGCTCGAGCGCCTCGTCACTGAGGTCTTCGTCGGCGGGCCCCTCGGCCACGTCGTCGACGAGAAAGTACTCGCCCACCACCGGGCCGGTCAGCCGGTACGACCGGCCGAGCACCCGCTCGGTGAGGGCGTCGACGACGACGCTGGTATCGAGAGCGTCCATCGCCATCTTTTGCGCGTCTGCCATCGACAGCCCCGAGACCGTGACGGTTGCCTCGGCGTCGAAGATCGCGTTGACCGACCGGCTGCCGTCGTCGACGATTGCCTTGATCCGAAGGTCGAACTCGCCCTCGACGGCGCCATGTTCGCCACACCGCCCACCCGAGAGTACCCGGGTACAGTCCGCCTTGGGACAGCGCTTGATGAGTCCTGAGCCTTCCTGGACGGCGACGACCGTCCCGCCAACGGTGACGCCCTCGGCAGCCGCGCTGACCGCCGTCTCACTGGGTTCGACGACGGTCGCCGAGTTGAGGCTCACCGAGTACCGGCCCCGGTACTCGTCGGTGACGACGTTGTGGAACCGGTACGTCTCCCCCTCGACCAGCTCAGGGAGCCTTGCACTCTCCCATTTTACGAACTTGAGCCGGCTAGATTCGTCGCCGAGCAGCCCGACTTGGGCGATCGTCTCGCTCCGGGGCTCCCAGAGCTCGACGACCTCGGCGACGACGTCGATCCACTGGTCTGCTTCCTCGACATCCTCGAGCATTGCGCGCTCGAACCGCGAGCCCGCCGAGTACCCGGCCAGCCGTGCGAGTTCGGCCGGGAGGTCCGACTGCTCGAAGCCGGCGTCGCGCATGATTCCGCGGACGACCGTCCGCACGGCCTCGTCCACCGGAACCTGATGGGCGACTAGGTCGTCCAGCCGCTGCCCGATCTCCTGCCGGGTGATTTCCGCCTCGACAGCCGCCGCGTCGCTCGCTGGCCCCGTCATCGCGTCGAGGTGAGTAGTAATGGTTTCCGCACGGTCCTGCAGCTCGGTCTCGGTCGTGGTGGTCTGCGACATCTCGAAGCTCTCCTGAGGACG
>NZ_JBKEGK010000147.1:0-6424 GCF_046710025.1 Natronomonas sp.
GCTCGTCGATGTAGTTCTCGAAGTCTTCCTGCGTGTTCATCCGATTGAGCCGCGAGATTGACTCGACGTCGACGATCTGCTCGACGGGGACGCCGGCCTCGAGCGCTTCGAAGGCCTCCTCGTTGAAGTGCTGGATCGCGGTCAACATGAGGTAGGTCTTTTCGGGCTCACAGTAGGTGTCGACATCGTGGAAGGCGTTCTGCTGGAGCCACCCCTCGCGGATGTAGCGGGCGACCTCAAGGGTCAGCTGCTGGTCATCCGGCAGAGCGTCCTTACCGACGAGTTGGACGATTTCTTGGAGCTCACTCTCCTCGTCAAGGACGTCAACGGCCCACTGCCGCACTTCGGGGTACTCCTCGTTGACGTTCTCGCGCCACCACGGATCGAGCTGTTCGGTGTACAGCGAGTACGACTCGTTCCAGTTGATTGAAGGGAAGTGTCGCCGTTCGGCCAGATCCGCATCCAGCGCCCAGAAACACTTGACAATACGTAGCGTGTTCTGGGTGACAGGCTCCGAGAAGTCCCCGCCGGGCGGCGAGACAGCGCCGATCGCCGAGATCGAGCCCTCGCTGCCGTTGAGGTTCTGGAACTTGCCGGCACGCTCGTAGAACTCCGAGAGGCGGGCAGCCAAGTACGCCGGGTAGCCTTCCTCGCCGGGCATCTCCTCAAGCCGCGAGGAGATCTCCCGCATGGCCTCGGCCCACCGCGAGGTGGAGTCGGCCATGAGTGCCACGTCGTATCCCATGTCGCGGTAGTACTCGGCGATCGTGATACCCGTATACACACAGGACTCACGCGCCGCGACGGGCATGTTGGACGTGTTCGCGATGAGACACGTCCGGGACATGAGCGGCTTGCCGGTCTTCGGGTCCTCCAGTTCGGGGAAGTCCTCGATGACCTCGGTCATCTCGTTGCCGCGCTCGCCACAGCCGACGTAGACGACGATGTCCGCGTCGGCCCACTTGGCGAGTTGGTGTTGAGTGACCGTCTTCCCGGAGCCGAATGGCCCCGGAATCGCCGCAGTGCCGCCCTTCGCGATCGGGAAGAGACCGTCCAAGATGCGCTGCCCAGAGATGAGCGGCGTCGTCGGCGTCTCCTTCTCGACCGTCGGGCGGGGTTCCCGAACCGGCCACTCCTGACGCATCGCGATCTCCTCGCCGTTGTCGAGTTCGGCGATTGTCTCGTCAACGGTGAACGACCCCGACTCGATCTCGGTGACCTCGCCGCCGTCGTAGCCCGGCGGCACCAACACCTTGTGGTCGATGCTCTCGGTCTCGGGAACGATCCCGACGACGTCGCCGGACGTGACCTCGTCACCGACCTCGACCTCGGGGTTGAACTCCCAGGTCTTCTCGAGGTCGATGCCGGGTGCGTCGACACCGCGGTCGAGGAACGCCCCCATCTTTTCTTCGAGAACGTCCAACGGCCGCTGGACGCCGTCGTAGATACTGTCCAACATGCCCGGTCCGAGATCGACGGAGAGCGGCTCGCCCGTGTTCTCGACGGGTTCGCCGGGGGCGACGTCGGACGTCTCCTCGTACACCTGGATAGTGGTGATGTCCCCCTCGATCTCGATGACCTCGCCCATCAGCCCTTCCTCGCCGACGTAGACGACGTCGTTCATCCGGGCACCGAGATCGGTCGCGGTCACGACCGGACCGCTGACGCTCTCGATTACGCCCTCGTCTGTGGTTTCGCTTGCAGTTGCTTGACTCATGATTACTCGTCCATCAGGTCGATGCCGATGGCGCGTTTGATCTGCTCGCGCAGATTACCCGAACCGGTCCCGCCACCCAGCGTGACGACGACCGGTTCGACACTCGTTTCGACCCGTTGTCGAACTGTGCGTGACAGCTGCTCAACGTCCTCGTCGTGCATGACGACGATCCCGACGCCCTCATCATCGAGCGCCGACGTAACGGCGTCGTCAAGGCGCTCCGCTTTTTCATCGACCGGCACGTTCTCGAACCGGCGGACGCCTGCGAGGCGAAAGCCGGTCGTGAAATCCGGACTGCCGACGACGGCGATTTCCTCGCTCATGCTCTCAGTTCCTCTTCGATCTCTTCGACGGAAAGCCCGGCTTCCCGTCCACGTGCGATCGCCCGGATATTATCGGTTTCGCGTTCCTTCGCGAGAATGTACGAGAGTACCGGGCAGACCGACAGCGGATACCGATTCGAGAGCTTTTCGGAGTACTCCAACAGCGCGGTATCGAGCGCGTGCTCGAATTGAATGAGGCTGTCGATGTCCTCGAGGCTTTCGAGTGCCTCGACGAGATCGTCACCATAGGTGCTCTCCCGAATGCGCTCGACCAACTCGTCGGTGTTCGATACGAGTTGTCGCAACTCGTCTGCGCGGAACAGCCGCCCACCGTCCATGAAGTACGCCGCAGGATCGATGTCGGCATTACTGCGGGCGATGCGAAGCGCGTTCCGAACGTTTCGGAAGTCGATTTCTGCCTGCAGAAACTCCCGATACAGGGCCGTCGGCGTGTCCGGCTCCGGGGTCCCGATATTGTCCATCAGGTGCGAATAAAACGCGCGGTCGACCGCGTTTTCCAGCGGTACGAGCACGTCTTGGCTCTCGTAGTCCGAGAAGGCCTCGTTGAGTGGATCCGCAAAGATGGTGTTTTCCAGCAGATCGACTACCTCTTCGATGCTCGTCGCGTCGACCAGGCGGTCGAGAGACCGCTCGGAGAACTCGCCGGTCCGGATCAGGTCGTCCTGAATACTCTCACGATCCGCGTCGGTGTAGATGCCGCGAATGACCGTTTTGACGTTCCAGGTATCGAACTTCCGGAGGTAGTTTGCGACGTATCCGTACAGGGGGCCATCGGACCACGTTAGTAGATCGTCGAAGTGCTTTGCGAGGTTCCTGTTGAGCGCGTACTCGACGAGGTCGATACCCGAGTGACGCGCACCCAGCGCGTTCATCTCGGCCTCGTACTCGGTTTCCTCCATGAACCGAGCGATTTCGCTCGGGCCCATACGTACCAACTTTCGATAGTCGTCCTCGTCGAATAGCTTCGCCCGTCGCGATCGGACTCGCGCAGTGACGTATTCGTAGTTCGAACTTCCTTCGGTTTTGACGCTCATTCTTCGAAGAGCCGTGCGCTGATTTCGCGCAGGTTATCGTCCCAGATCTCTTCTAGGATGGAGTCGAACGTGTTGCTCACGCGAACTCGGGACTCTTCGGCCTCGACAGCGACGCCGCCGAGACACTCGATCGATTCGCCGAGATCAAAGCCGTCGTAGTCTTCGAGGATTGCCTCCAGCAGTTCTTCGTCGTCTGCCCGGCCGTGGACATGAACGACGTTCGCGTCGCTGAACTCTTTGGCTGCGACATCCAGAAGCGTCCGAGTCAGTTCCGCACGCTCATCGCCGTCGATGGCGGCGATCCGTGCTTCGACGTCCTCGCGGACCTCTTCGATGACTTCACGCCGAGCATCGAGGCGCTCCTGCTTTGCCTCAAGCTTTGCACCGGAGATCCTCTGTTCGCGCTCCTGCTCGATCCGCCGTTCGGCATCGCGTTCAGCCTGCTGGCGGATCTCTTCGGCGTCGCGTTTCGCCTCGGAGACGATCTCGTCGGCACGTTCTTCCCCCTCTGATTTGATCTCGTTCGCACGTGCGCGGGCTTCGTCTCGAATGTCCTCTACGACCGTATCAAGACTCATTGTTTGGAAAATTGAGTGCGGTTTAGACGACGAAGACGACGACAAGCGCTAGAATAACGAGCGTCTCCGGCAGGACAGTCATAATCAGCCCTCGGCCGAAGAGATCCTCGTTCTCCGCGATAGCGCCCATGGCCGCAGCGCCGATACCACGCTCGGCAATCCCTGCGCCGAGCGCGGCAAGACCGACCGCCAGTGCGGCCGCGCCGGGCGCCGTCAGGGCCGGACCGCCTTCCGCGCCTGCTTGAAGTACCGGTGCAACACTACCAACTTCCGTAGCAAGTTCTATCATATGTATTGGTTTTTGTTGGTCGACTTGTTTCCGAACGATTTCATATGTTCCTACAGTGCTCATAAAGCTTCTCAAATACAGTCAAGCGATGTGTCTTCCATCGCATACGGGCCCGTACAGGTGGTTGCCGAGTGTTCGAAAAATACGCGCTTCGAGGGGTATGCCTCGACGTCAGTCCTCGGTCGTGTAGGTCCGATCGTGGCCGAATGGCCGATACTCCTTGCCCCCTCCTTCGTAGAATTTCCCGAAGAACTCCACGTACTCGAGACGAACTCCCTGAAGCCCGGCACTCGTGACACCGAGTGCGAGCACGAGCAGGTGCCCGATAACGAGAACGAGGGCGCCGACGAGCACGGCCGCGATACCGCCGTGGACCAGGCCGGGAGACATGATTTCGACGACCTCGTGGCCGTGGAACATCGTTCCGGCACCCTCCGGCATCCCGCCCAGACCGAAGTGCCAGGCGTCAACCGTCTCGCCGCCGTGAGTCTCTTCGGTGACGTACACACCGAAGACGAGCAGATTGACCACGAAGGCCATCCCGGCCTTCGCGAGCAGCACTGCAGCGATCCGGGTGTAGGAAAGCACGTTCACGAGCACGTTCAGGAACTCGACGCCCTCGATCGGCTCGCCGGCGACGAGCAGCGCGAAGCCAAGAACGAACAAGGCGAGTCCCGCAAACCCGATGATGGGGTCGAAGCCGGTAAACCCGAGCGCGAACGGATGGCCAGCGAAGACGCCGCTTTCGGCAGTGGTGAGCAGATCCGGTGCCGCACCGGTCGGCGGCGCGTCAGCGAAGACCCACGCCCACAGGCCGAACATCATCAGCAGCCACGAGCCGCTCTCAAGTACCGCATCGCCGACACCGTGCGAGAGGTTCTGATAGAAGTCGATCATCCAGCCAACGGCGAGGTGGACCATTCCGATCAGCAGGCTCACGACGAGCCACCCGATCGCGTAGTTGGCGTGGGTCGGGGTCAGCCCCTTGTGGATCGGCGGACTACCGCCCCAGACGATCTCGCCGAGCTGGTGGAGTCCGAAGAACTCGCCGTACAACACGCCAAACACGCCGGTGAAAATACCGGCTGCGACGCCGACGCCGCCGAGTGATCGGATCGCGTCGGATTCGAACCGGCTCATCAGCAGATATCCAAGTACGACGTAGAGGATTCCATATCCGAGATCACCGATCATGAACCCGAAGAACGCCGGAAAAGTCAAAAACAGGATCAGCGTCGGATCGACCTCGTCGTAGCTCGGCCGGTTTATAACGCCGACAAGTGTCTCAAACGGTTTTACCGGATCGGGATTGCTCTGTATGACCGGCGGTTTGCCGCCGCTCATCTCCGCGCCACCGTCGGTGGCGACCGCTTCGCCGCGGCCACTTTCGTCGACCGACTGGCGATCGTGAGCGTGGCCATCCTCATTGTAGGATGCGCGTTCGAGTTCTTCAACCTCGACGTGATCGCCGACAGCGTCCTCGAGCGCGTCTTCGATATCCCAGCGTCGTTCGGTCGGAACCCAGCCCTCGGCGATAAAGGCGCTCTCGGTTGTCGCGAATGTCAGCGGCGCCTCCCGTTTTTGAACCTCGATCGCGAGCTTTTCCTCGGCAGCGAGCAGAAAGCTCGAGACCTCGTGGCGGACGTCTTCGACTTCGCTTTCGACGGTCTCGAGTTCTGATCTGATCTGCTGCTGTCGGTGCTGGAGGTCTTCGATATAGTCCTCGGGGCTCGTCGCCTCGTCTTCGGCACCGACTTCCGGGACCTCGTACTCGGTGAACGACACGCCAACGAGGGCGTCCTGTATATCGATCCGCGGGTAGACAAAGAGAGCGAGGTACGGGTCCTCCACGAAGAGTTCGTACTCCTCAACCGCGTCCGCGTCATCGAGCGCTGCCCGGATCTCGTCGGCGTTGCCTTCGCCGACCGCCGCGGTCAGTGAATCGTATCCGGCGAACAGATCGAGGTCGAGTTCCAACTCCGCGAACGGACGAGCGGTCTCGATGCTGTCCTCGATCTCGCGCAGTTCATCCTCCAAGCCCGTCCGTCGGTCATCGAGTTCGTTGACGCGCTGACGGGTCTCCTCAAGTTCCGACTCAAGCTCATCGTCGCCGATGATACGCGCTCGAGCGTCATCCTCGGTAACACCGAGGGTACTCTGAAGAGCACGGACGGTAACGAGCTTTTCCGCGGCTTCCTCCGCGCCTTCGACCGGATCCCCCGGATTGAACCCCTCCCAGGTACCGTCGTACTCGGTGACGTGCAACAGGTTCTGATCGTGGATGGCTTCGATAGCATCGTCCATCACACGCTTGGATCCCGTGACCGAGATCCGGCTCATCCGCTCAGGTCTGAGCATGCACCGCCTCCTTGAACAACTCGACCGTGTATTCGACCACCTCGCCGTGTTTTTCCTGCGCACGTTCTTCGAGCGCCTCGCGTTCCTCTTGACCCTTCGCGAGA
>NZ_JBKEGK010000148.1:0-6410 GCF_046710025.1 Natronomonas sp.
CCGGGATCCACGAGATCGTAGTACACCGCGTCCTCCGATTCCAGTCGGACGAAGTACGACGTCGCGTTGTCGACCGGCTCGTAGCTGAACGTCCCGTTTTCGACGGTCGTCTCGACCGGGTCGACGATCGGCTCGTTCGACGGGTCGAGGGCGGCGACGGTGACGTTGTAACCGTCGGCCGAGCCGTTCTCGACGGTGACGGAGCCGGTGGCCGACGCCGCGGCGCCGACGCCGGACGCCAGCGCCAGCGCGACAAACAGCGCGAGTGTGAGTGAAACGAGCAGTACGGACGTAGGTCGGTGTGTCATGGGTTATGAATGCGGTTGGAACGGACGCGGATCAATCGGAACTCGCCTCGACGCCCCGCGAACGGTAACTGAACCGAGGGACGAGGCCGTACGCGGGGTCGAACAACAACACGAGAGCCATCCCCGAAAGGAGCGTCAGAGCGCTGATGCGCATGAGGTTCATGAGCGGGATCCGTCGGACCGTTAGCGAGGCGGTGCCGTCGTCAACCGCCGCGATAACGTAGGTGTCGTGGGTCGCACCCCGGTCGACGAAGACGTCCCGGACCTCCATGTCGCTTTGTTGGACGTATCGCTCCTGGCCCGCGTCGCCGCTTGCGATCCGTTCGCTGCCTTCGTAGACGGTGAGACCGACGCTGCTCCCAACAACACGCGTCTGATCGATCGAGGCTGGCGGGTCCGTCGTCGGCCCAACGTTTCCGGGGTCGACGACGACGACGGCGTCAGTCTGGGGCGTTTCGGGGAGGTAGTCCCACATGACGTAGCCGACGCCGACCAGCCGCTGGCCCTCGGAGACCTCGACCGTCTCGTGGCCCTCCCCGACGATACCGATCCAGATCGGCGAGTCGTCGAGTTGGACGATCGTCGCCTCCGGGCCCCGGTTGACCTGCGTGACGGTCCCGTAGACCGGCTGGACCGTCTCGTGTATCGACCGGCTCCGGTCGGTCACCTGCCCGGCCGAGAGCGCGACGTTCTCTATGTCCGGGGAGGTGGGTCGTTGATATTCGTCGTAGTCGGTCACCTCGACGGCGTACGCCGATTCGGGGACGTCGTGGACCGGCGGCGCCTCGAGGGCCGCCTCCCGTTCGGCGTTGTCTATGATCACCGACGATTCGGTGACGAACAGATATGAAAACGAGACCGAAACGACGAGAAGCACGAGGCCGACGTGAACCATCGTGATGCCGGCCTGCTTGAGTTGGAAGTGTCGGTTCGGCGATCCGGGGATCAACTCGAGCGCGCGCTTGATGACGGTGAGACAGACGTACGCCGCCGGCGGGACGATCGAGAGAACGCTCGCGCTCCCAAGGATTCGATAAAACAGGACATCTCCCGGGCCAGTTTCGGCGAGCGTCCACGTCTCACTCGGGGCGATCAGCGCGGCTACGACCGTCGCGACGCCGAAGACGCCAAGCGAGGCCAGCGCGCGCCGTTGTCCTTCGATATCGTAGTCCATATAGAAGCCGAGCGTCAGGAGTATTGCGACGAGGATCGCGTAGCTCCAGAGGTTGTAGTACATACTCGTCAACTCGAGTTCGATACCGGTGGTGTAGTTGCTGAGGACGGGGAACGTGAGCCCCCACACCGATATGAATCCGAGGAGGCCGATGCCGAGAACCGCCAGGTGCAAAACGTTCGAGCGCGTGATCCATTGCTGCGTTCCGGCGCTCGACTCCTCCGGTTCCCGAACCAGCCAGTAACCGAGCGGCAACCCGACGCCGAGAACGAGCGTCACGGCGAGCAGGATCAGGAGGGCGGATCCGATCCCGTCGTTGGCAAAGGAGTGAACGCTGCGAAAGACCCCGCTTCTGACGATGGCCGTCGCATAGACGATGAGCGCGAGCGTCGCCGACGCCATCGCCGGCGCGAGTGTCGCGTAGGTCGACTGCGACCGATAGTTGATGACGGCGTGGAGTGTCGCCGTGAGGAATATCCACGGGATCAAGACCGCGGTCTCGACGGGGTCCCACGCCCAGATGCCCCCCCATCCGAGCACCCGGTATGACCAAACCGAGCCGAGAATGATCGCTGTCGTCAAAAATAGCCACGAGATGCGCACCCAGCGCGTGATGCTACCGATCCACGCTCCAAAGACGCCGCCGTCGCCACGGAGCGTCGACACGAAGTGGGTGACACCGATCGCGAACGGCATCGTCAACAGCCCGTAGGCCACGAACATCATCGGCGGGTGGATCGCCATGTAGGGATCGATCAACAGCGGGTTGAGTCCCGTCCCATCAAGCGGGACAGCGCCGCTGCCCATCTCTGGGATGGCCTCTTCGACCGGGGTGAAGGGGCCGTCGATGATCAACATTCCGGCGAAGTACGTCACGACACCGATCGTGATCGCTTGGACGAGTTTTCCGTCGGGGGTTTCGAAGCCACGGAGGAGCGCCGCCCAGAGGGCGACGACCGCGGCCAGCGTTGCCCACAACAGCACCGATCCCTCGTTGCCGGCGTAGACGCCCGTAACCCGGTAGAGAAGGGGAATGTAGTTCGCGGTGTTGTCATAAACGTACGCGATTGTGTAGTCAGTAACGACAAAAAGATACGTCAGATACGCGAGCGAAACAATCAACGAAATTGTATTAACGGCGATGAGTGGTGTAACGATGGTGTCGTAGGTCGTATCACGACGGAGATACCCACGAAGCAACAGCCCCGTCGCCGCGAGTCCCGAGACGAGCGCACAGACGAGGAGCGCGGTTCCGATCATCGGCGCTCCCACTCCGCCCGTGCGTCATCGAGGTAGGTCGCAAACGCGTCCGGCTCGGCGTAGCCGTTGATTTCGACCAGAATCTCTCCCCCGGGCGTGATTGCGACGTGCTGTGGCGGGTAGTTCGCGTTATACTCCGTCTGGAGTTGCTTTGCTGACTCGCTCCCGTCGTCGAGATTCACAGCAAGGAGGACGAACTCCTCCAAGCGGTCGAGAACACCCGGGTCCGTGTACGCGTTCGTATTGTACTCCTCGCAGTACGTACACCACGTCGTCCAAAAGTACACGAGGACGGGTTTGTCCTCGGCGGCAGCCGTTTCAATCGCCTCATCAACGTCGGTTCCCCAGGCGGTGTCGCCGTGATACGAATTTGACTCATCGCTCAACACGGGCGCCGCGTTCATCGAATAGTAGCCGATGCCGAGCGCCGTCATCAAAAGGGTGAGCGTGAATAGCTTTCGTGGGTTCATTTGTGCAGCGGATACATCGTGTTGACACTATCCGGACAATTAAGCCCATCGCCATCCGCAGGGTCGATCATGCAAAATCTTTTTGTGTGTGCTTTGTCTGCAAAACCGTATGATGCATCGAGTGCGTAGGCGGATACGCAGATGGAGGTGCCGATAGGGATGGATCGTAGGTTATTGATCCTCGTCGGGACGCTCGTGATGGTCGTTCTAGCAGGGTGTACCGCGCTTCCAGGCGCCGACAACGGCGGCGAGGTTGACGACGGCGACGTCGCGACCCCTGATGCCGACGTTGACGCGAGTGAACCGGCGGAGATGCCGGCCGACATGCCGAACCGGGAGATCATTGATGGTGATCTTCGGGAGGGCGAATCGAAAGACGAGTTGCAGTACCGGAACGCGACCGCCGGCGACGAGATCAACTTCGTCCCCAAGGAGATGAACGAGTCGACGCTCCCCGACAACGAGAACGAGCGCGAACTCATCATCTACGGGCGAACCCTCATGGCGAACACCTCCGAGGAGATGCCCGACCACGTCGGGAACGACCTCTCGTGTGCCAGTTGTCACGGCGGCGGCCAGTCGGTCGCCACGGTCGGCATGGTCGGCCAGGACATCAATCTCATTCCGCTCGTCGGTACCAGCGCGGATCTACCGGAGTGGACGGGCCGACGAAACCGGATGCGTGACACCCGACAGCGCCTGATGGGGTGTTTCCAGCGGAGCATGAACTCACCGGGAGCCGAGGAGGGCGCGCCGGACTACGACAGCCGTGAGATACAGGCCATGGAGGCGTACATGATGTGGCTGAGCGAGGGGGTCCCGACGAAGGGCCAGCCCTACTGGTCACATCTGAACAAGCCGGAAGGCGACGAGAAGGTGCCAGTTGAGGAGGTCAACCCGGTCCGCGGCGCCGAGTTGTATCTCGAGAACTGTGCGTCCTGTCACGGCGCGGACGGCCAAGGTGAGGTTGATGACGAAGGTAACGTTATATATCCACCCCTCTGGGGCCCCGGCTCGTTCAACGACGGCGCCGGGATGGGTCGGATGTACACCTCAGCGTCCTACATCCGCGAGGCGATGCCGTACGGCTACGCCCACGACGTGACCGACTGGGAAGACGTCCACGACATCGCCGGGTTCATGAACGCCCACGACCGCCCCGAGTTCCCCGAGAAGTCCAAGGACTTCCCGGACGGGACGCCCGACGAGGGTATCTACTACAACCGGACCCAGGAGCGGCTCGGCTACGAGATGAACCCGATGCAGAAGAAGCTCATGCTGGCCGACATGCCGACGGGGACCCAGGAAATCGACGAATCCGACATCCCCGACGATGTCGGACGGTACGACCAACCGCTCCGCAACGAGACGGTCGATCCGGCCGACGACTGACCCTGCGATCGTGGCCTTCGGGTCGCAGTCGCGGGCGATCCCGCGATCGTTGCGTTCGATCGCGGCTGCTTTCGACCTGAGTCTGGGTTTCGCTCGCCGCCGACTGTATCGCAAGCAATCGTCACGTTCATCCGTCCGATATCGAAAATACTAGTCGAGATGCTCGAAACGCCGGGCGTCGCCGCGGTCCTCCTCGCGGGGGTGTTGACCGCCCTGACGCCGTGTTGTCTCCCGATGCTCCCGCCGCTTTTGGCCGGCAGTGCCGGCCACCGCCTCCGGCCGATCGCCATCGTCGCCGGGAGCATTCTCTCCTTTACTGCCCTCGGGATCTCGACGGCGGCCGTCGGATCGATCACACCCGAGACGTTCCGGCTCCCGTTCGTTCTCCTGATCATCGCGTTCGGCGCGGTGTTGGCCGACGACGACCTCCACGAGGCCTACACGACCTACGCCTCGCGACTCACCGCCCCCGTGACGGAGTTCACGACGGCCGTCGAGCGCGCTCACCACCCTCTTATTGGGGGGTTCGTCCTCGGGCTCTTCTTGGGGGTCATCTGGCTGCCCTGCGTCGGTCCAATCCTCGGGAGCGTCCTCGCGTACGTCGGGGCCTCCGGGGACATCACCGGGAGTGCAACCCTGCTATTCACCTACGGCGTCGGGTTCTCCGGGCCGCTGCTCGTTGTCGCCTACGGCGGCCGTCGCGCGGGCGAGACGCTCACGGGCTACGTCACCTCCCTCGATCGGCCCTCGGTGATCCGGCGGATCAGCGGGTACGCCCTCGTCGCGACCGGCGTCGCCCTGCTGTTCGAACTCGACAAGGTACTGCTCGCGGGGCTGGTCGGGTGACTCGGCCGGTGGTTCGTGTTTCTATTTACTCGGCTGCCGAGTATTTAAATAGTCCGGCAGTGTGTATTTAAATGAAATTAGGTAAACACCCGATTTCTGTCGATTAAACAACAAACTCCTGGCGGACTGAAAGGGCGAGGCGCTCTCGGCGAACCTGGACGACGCAAGCACTGCAGGGCCCGGAGGGCCCAAAGCGCGCAGCGAGGCCCGGGAGCCGAGAGCCCGAGGGCTTTCGGGGTTGTAGTTACTCGTATCGCCAGGTATCGGTCGGGAGTCCATATTTAAGTATAGCAGCCAAAAGACAGCTCTGCGGGCGTCAATGCCACTCCTCGAAGCCCTGGAACTCGGTGCGGTGGGCTTCCCGGTTGGCGAGGATCGTCACGGCGAGGTCCTCGGTGACGGGGCCGCTCGCTTCCTCAGCGATCTCAATGAGGCTGCGATAGGTGGCGATAGCGTCCTCCTCGGACTTGACGACATCATTGATGACTGCGAGAACGTCCGTCGAGCCCGGCGGGCGCGCGCCGAGCTGTTTGAGCCGCTGGCCCAACTGCTCGGCGTGGGTCAACTCCTGTTGAGTGTCCGTCTGGAGGCTCTCCTTACTTTCCTCGGCGCGGACGCCGTCGAGGCCGATCGCGTCGATCTGGTAGTTGATCACGGTCTCGGTCTCGTCGCTGCAGGCATTCCGCAGTATCTCGACGACGGGTATTGGGCATAAGAAATTGATCTACGCTGTTACTCGTCAGGGGCCTTCCGCCGCTTCTCGGAATATAGGACTGCTGTGATGCCGACATTGCCGCCGATCTCTGTGGCCGCATATAAAACCCCGGCACGTTGGGCAGCCAACCACGGACCGATTCAAACTCCCTATTTAACCCTTGCTTCCGATTTAGTTCCCAATTCGAATTAGGATACGCGGGTGGAGTTCGCTCGCGCTTTTAGGGGAGTCTGGGTAGTACGACC
>NZ_JBKEGK010000149.1:0-6334 GCF_046710025.1 Natronomonas sp.
ACCTCGCGGATAGTTGTGTGGACAGTATCGTAAACCGCCTCGAAGAGCTGAGCAACTTGGTTGATGCTGAGTAGCGTATCTGCGTAGAGTACGAAGGCGATGATAATCTCTCCAGGCGTGAGTGTTCGTCCTTCAAACGGCGTGTTACGAGTGTATGTGAAGGTATAGCGGCAGTTAGAACACCACAGCCGGGGACTGCTGTCCCCGGCGTTGATGGTGGTTTCACCGCAATCAGGACAAGGGGCCTGTTCCCAAGCGTGCTTGCAGCGCCGCTCGATCTCGTCATCGAGCGGCTCTGGCCGCAACACTATTGATGTGAGCTCAACAAGTTGCTGAAGCATCCCGCCGAATGCGGTTTGGTTGTTCACACACAGACGCATTCAGCGGGATGCCATGATACTCACGCTGTTTCGCTGTCTTCGGTAAGAGCCAGTAATGATTTCCCGTCCGGCTCTCCGGCCTTGAGTTCACAGACAGCAAACAGCGGGCCACGACGGTCACCGTCCGGGCGCGGAACCGCACCGGTCGCCGTTTGAATCCAATGAGTGCTGAGTATCGCTCCAATTCGGAGGTGTCGGTTACCGTTCGAGTGCCAGACCGTCCCCGTCGGCGAAAACGGTGAGGTCACAGTCTGCCACCCACTCGGCGAGGTACGGTGGGACGAGCGCGTCGGCTTTTCGTCTTGTTTGGACGGTCATAAGGATCGTCGCGAGGTCGGCCTCGGTCCGCAGATATGGCTTGGATTCGAGGAAGCCGACCGTGAGGCCGGCGTCGAGCGCGCGGTCGGTCAGTGTCTTAAGAGCCGGGGGCGCATAGCAGTCCCCGAAATCTATCGGTTCGGCGAACGCCGCATAGGTGACGTGCCCGCCCGGTGCGGGACCGAGCACGACGGGCGTGCTCCGAAGTTTCATCGCTGCGCTGTCGATGTCGGTCCGCGCCAGTAGTGTGGCCTCTGGGCGGGCGATTCCGACCGATCCGACACCCTCGGTCTCGAGGAGGTGCGTCGCGGTGTTGCCGGCCCGGCCCGCAAACGTTTCTCCGACCTGAACCTCGAAGCGGGCTTCCTCGGGATCGATCACGTCCGCGAGAACCGATCGGATCCGGGACTCGGAGTCGACGCCGAGGCCGAGCGCTCCCGCAGGGCGGTAGTTCACGAGGAGTTCGCCGCCGCTACGTTCGGCCGCAAGGGCGGTGTCTTTGAGCAACGCGGCGTACAGCGAGGCCGCCGCCTCGGCTGACAGCGGCGAGTTGGCGACCAACTCTGGGAACGCGACGTCGGAATGTGGCGGGTCCGCGAGCACGGCGATGGTGGTCATAGCGGGCGTTCGTCGTCCGCCCATATCGACCCTCCGAAACCGGGCACCGAGGGCGACCGGTGGGCGGTGGTTTTTATACGCGCTCTCCCCTGCATCGCGTATGGACCGAATGCGGCTCCTCTCGATCTCGCTCGTGACGCTTGTCGTCCTCTGGGGGGCAGGATCAGTCGCGGAGTTGTTCCTGACGACGCTATCGGTCGGACCGGATGTCGCGCCCGCCGCCGCAACCGTCCTCGCTCTCATCGCGCTTGTTCTCACGGCGACCGCCGTCGGGGCTCGGGGACGGCGCTGGCTCGACAACCCCGAAACCTACTGGTGATTGATCCGATGCGGGGCATCGCGATCAACGTGGGCGCAAACACGAACGAGCCGGGGTTTCGGGGGCCGATCGACACCGACGGACGCTTCGAGTACGTCCCGATTCCCGAATCCGAGCCGACCCGCCCCGATGTTGACGTTCCCACTTATAAGCAGCTGGATCTTCAAATCGATGTCTCCCAAGTCGCGGACACGGCGGTGCATCTCGACCCGACGTTCGCCGGCGTCCACGGCAGTTCCGCCTACACCTACGGCGACCCCCACGGCGTGAAGGCCGGGCCGCTCTCGGAACTCGAGGCTGGCGATTTCGTCTTCTTCTATGCGACGCTATCGACGGCGACGGACGAGCCACCGGAGTGGGTCGCCCCGCGATGGGGGGCCTACGTCATCGGCCACTTCCGGCTCGCAACTGATCCGGTTACCGTTGAGACACCCACGGAACTCACTCCGACGGAGCGCGAGCACTTCGCGAACAACGCCCATTTGAAGCGTGACCCGTTCGACGCCAAGGTGCTTTTGTACGGCGACCCCGACGGCTCAGCGCTCTACGATGTCGCTGTCCCGCTTTCGAGCCGCGAAGCGGGTGTCGACGCAAACTGCCTCGTGACTGGCCTCTCGAGCGACTCCGGGAAGGGACCCTGGTGGCGGCGACCGATGCAGTTCGACGAGCGAGGGACCGAGACGTTGCTCGAACTCGAACGGACCGGCAATAGGGACCGCCCGTTCGAGTGACAGAAACAAGTATCAAAGATACCCGTTCGAGTGACCGGATCTCACCCGAACCGGGTCGGCGGTGGGTGTCTCCACATCACTTTTCGCCGTGGCCGCCCCACCGACCGTATGACCGACCACGCGCTCGTCGTCGGCGGCACCCGTTTTATCGGCCGTCACACGGTCTCGGAACTGCTTGACGCCGGATACGAGGTGACGATATTTACCCGTGGGACACACCCAAACCCCTTCGAGACGGAGGACCGCGCCACACACATCGAGGGCGACCGGACGAACGATTCCGATCTTCGCCGCGTCGGGCTGAAACTCGACCCCAATATCGTCATCGACTGTATCGCGTACAAACCGCGGGACGTTCACACCGCGATCGACGTCTTTGCCGACGCCGACGCCTACGTGTACGTCTCCTCCGGGAGCGCCTACGGGGCCGAACGCGTCCCGAAACGCGAGGACGAGACGCCACTTTGTTCCTGTTCGGTCGAGGAGGCAACCGACGACACTGACGCGAGTTACGGGCCACGAAAGGCCGAAGGCGATCGGGCGGTCTTCGCGGCCGCCGACCGCGGCGTGAACGCGATGTCCGTCCGGCCGACGGTCGTCTACGGCCCTCACGACTACACCGAGCGATTCGACTACTGGATCGACCGCGTCGACACCCACGACCGAATCGTCGTCCCCGGTGATGGGTCGTCGCTGTGGCAGCTAGCCTACGTCGAAGACGTTGCCCGCGCCCTCCGGATCGTCGCCGAGCGGGGGTCGCCGGGCGAGGCGTACAACGTTGGCGACGACCACGCACCGATTCTCCGCGAGTGGGTCGAGTTGGTGGCCGACGCCTGCGACACGGACGTCGATCTCGTCCCCGCGAGCGAGCGCGAACTCGATGCGGTCGGGCTTTCGACCGACGCCTTCCCGCTGTATCGCGACTATCCGCATGTTCTCGACACGACGAAACTCCGCGAACTCGGATGGGAATCGACACCACACGACGTGTCCGTCCCGAAGGTTGTTCAAGACCACCGTGCCTCCGATCGAACGGGACGGGAGAACGGCCCGGACCGAGAAACGGAAATGCGACTGCTAGATGTCCTCCGGATGGTCGAGTGAGACCGCGCTCACCGGGTTGGGCGGTCGCTGCTGGGACCGCTACTCATATTATCAGCGAACATAAATGTACGTACTAACGTAGACACCAGTATTAAGCGGCGCATCGCACCATCGAAGACCGGCATGCAGACCTCGGTTCTTATACCGCGTATCTCGTCTTGGTGCTGTTTTCGATCGGGGTCTTCGACATCTTCTTTAGCCTCGTCGAACTGACCACCAGCGGTCGGTTCGTCGACCCGGCGGCCGTCACCGAACTGCTGGACACCGTGTTGTTGCTCCTGATACTCGTCGCGATTCACCGGACACTCGTCGCCTACGTCCGCAGGGAACCGGTCATCCATACCGTCGCGGGCGTTGCAGCCATCGCTATGGGGGGCATCGGGTTCCGGAGCAGCGAATTCGAGACGGGTACCGACGCGCTGACCGCTGCCGACGCGTTTTCGCTGTTGCTTTTGATTGAACCGATTCCGACGCGACTACCGCGTGAACGGGCGGGCTTTCGCTTCGCTACCGCTGTAACGCCGGACTGCGGTCGGCGGTTCCGTGGCGTCACGGTGTGTCGAGTCCCGTCCCTGTTGGCGTTTGTCCTACGTCCGACCCTGTGTTCGAATAATCTGTAACTCGTAGGGCGCGCGAATCGGCCGCGTGAACGGGGCCGGCTACCGTCCGGCGTCCTGTTCGACTTCCAAGAGCTCGTGGTACCGGTTGCGGATGGTGACCTCGGAGATATCGGCGACCTCCGAAACCGCGGCTTGCGTGACCTTCTCGTTGGTGAGCAGCGAGGCGGCATAGACGGCGGCGGCGGCCAGTCCGACCGGCGACTTCCCCGAGTGGACACCGGCGTCGCGGGCCCCATCAAGCAGTTGGCGGGCACGGCGTTCCGCCTCCTCGGAGAGATCGAGATCGCTGGCGAAGCGCGGTACATAACTCTTCGGGTCGGCCGGCTTTATTTCGAGGCCGAGTTCGCGGACGACGTATCGGTACGTGCGTGCGATCTCGCTTTTTTCGACGCGGGAGACGCCCGCTACCTCGTCGAGGCTGCGCGGCGTGCCGGCCTGCTTTGCGGCGGCGTACAGCGCGGCGGTGGAGACGCCTTCGATGGAGCGGCCGGGGAGGAGGTTTTCGTCGAGTGCGCGTCGGTAGATGACGCTGGCGGTTTCGCGGACGTTCTCGGGTAGGCCGAGTGCCGACGCCATCCGATCGATTTCGCCGAGGGCTTGCTTGAGATTGCGCTCCTTGGAGTCGCGCGTGCGGAAGCGCTCGTTCCACTTGCGCAACCGCTGCATCTTCTGGCGCTGGCGGGAGCCCAAGGAGTTTCCGTAGGCGTCTTTATCCTGCCAGCCGATGTTGGTCGAGAGCCCCTTATCATGCATCATGTTGGTGGTGGGGGCACCGACGCGGGACTTTTGATCCTTCTCGGCGCTGTCGAAGGCGCGCCACTCGGGGCCGCGGTCGATCTCGTCTTCCTCGACGACGAGGCCACAGTCCTGACAGACCGTCTCGCCGTGCTCCGAATCGGCTGTGAGGTTGCCGCCGCATTCCGGGCAAACAACTTCGGACTCGCGTTCGCTCGCCTCAGATTCATTCTCCTCGCGTTCAGCCGTTTCGTGGTCGTCCGCTGCTGATTCGTTCTCGCGTTCCGTTCCTCGTCGTCTGACAGTAGAGTCGGTCATCATCGATTAATTTTTGATTTCGGAAAACTCGTTGTCGATATGAGTATAGTTTTTCCCGTAACTTAAAAATTGTGGCTCGCGAAGCGACAGTTCCGACGCGTTCTCACGCCGGTGAGCACAAGCCTCATATCGGAGGCCGATGTGGGACGAACGGACGCATGGAGCAGGGGCTCAAACGAGAGATTCTAGAGACGCTTGCGTCTGAGGGCCGCCGATCGGTCGCGGGGCTCGCCGAGGCGCTCGACCAACACCCGGTCACGGTCGATCGACAGTGTTACGACCTCCAGGCCGACGGATACATCGCTATCGCCTCCAGCGGCGGCACGTACCGGCTGACACGGAAGGGTCGAGAGCGCCTCGAGAATGCGTGAGCGCCGTCCGAAACCCTTAGTGACGACCCCCACCGATCTACGGGCATGACTGTCGACGACGAAGAAGTCCGTCACGTCGCCCAACTCGCGCGCGTCGATCTCGACGACGAGGAGGTCGAACGGTTCGCCGGGCAGTTCGCCGAGATTCTCGAACATTTCGAGGCACTCGACGAGGTTCCCAAAGTCGACCCCGACCCCGAGTTGGCGAACGTGATGCGCCCCGACGAGGTCGAAAAAGGACTCACACAAGAAGAGGCGCTCCGAAACGCCCCCGAGACGGAGGACGGCTACTTCAAAGGGCCGACCGTCTCATGAGCCACAACGCGTTCATCACCGAGGCGCGGATCGAAGGCGATGGCGACGGCCCGCTCGCCGGCCAGACCGTCGCCGTCAAGGACAATATCTCGACGGACGGTGTCGAGACGACCTGTGGATCGGCGGCGCTCGAGGGGTACGTCCCGCCCTACGACGCGACCGTCGTCGAGCGGCTGAAGGCCGCGGGCGCGACAATCGTCGGCAAGACGAACATGGACGAGTTCGGGATGGGGACGACGACTGAAACCTCGGCGTTCGGCCCCGTCGAGAACCCCGCCGCCGAGGGGCGTGTCCCCGGAGGCTCCTCCGGCGGGAGCGCCGCCGCCGTCGCGGCCGGCGAGGCCGACCTCGCGTTGGGGTCGGACACGGGCGGCTCTGTGCGGTGTCCGGCCGCTTTCTGCGGTGTCGTCGGAATCAAACCCACCTACGGGCTAGTGTCGAGGTACGGCCTCGTGGCGTACGCGAACTCGCTCGAACAGATCGGGCCGTTGGCCCCGAACGTCGA
>NZ_JBKEGK010000150.1:0-6291 GCF_046710025.1 Natronomonas sp.
AGCGGGACGGTATCGACGGCCTCGATCGCCGTCTCAGTGCCGTCGGACCCGTTTGCGCCGTCCGTCGGCCCGGACAGACAACCGGCTAAGCCGGCCACGACGCCAGGAGCGGCAAGCCGGAGGAACTCTCGTCTGTCGGCGGTCATAGCGGCTCCGAAGGGTCGAACGGGCGAGTCGCTTGTGGAATATCAAAGAACCGCTTGAGATACCTGTGTGCATCGCCGTCGACCGGAGCGGGCGTCGGAAGGGGCGTCGCCAAGCGGTTAACGACAGTGACAGTCACCGATGACGGCCGCCGCTCACCGGCGGGAACAACGCGAGGTCGTCGTCGGCCTCGAGAACGGTGTCGAAGCCGTCGCCGTCCGAGAAGGGGTCTCCCTCGTTGTGCAGGAGTCGGATGTGGTCCTCGAGTTCGCCGGCGCCATCAAGAACGATCGCCTCGAGATCTGGGTGCTCGCGGAGCAACTGATCGAAGGCGTCACCGAGCGTGTCGCCCGTCCCTGCCTCAACGTCGACGTGCTTTGCGCCGGCGGCCTCGGCGAGGTTCGCGAAGAGTCGCCATTCCATACCGGATCTGGGCGAGCGGCCGTCTTATGCGTTTGGTCCGGCTCCGAAGAGGTTCTCACGACTCGGCCCCGACGACCGACGCGGGCGAGGAGTTTCAGTCGGCTTATCCCTCCCGGTGCCGTCGGTTCGTCAATGCGCGAGTGCTTCGAGATCCGGGACACAGACGGTGCCGGGCGGATCGGCGAGTTGTCCGTCCCCCGTGCGGACGTGACCGTCGAGACGCCGGCGTTGATGCCGGTTATTAACCCACATCTCCGGACCGTCGATCCCGCGACGCTCGAGTCGGACTTCGGCGCGGAGATACTCATTACCAACGGCTACATTCTTTATCAGAGTGAAGAGTTTCACGAGCAGGCATTGGAGGAGGGGTTAGCCGATCTCTACGACTTCTCGGGGGCGATCGTGACCGATTCGGGCTCGTTTCAGCTCTCGGAGTACGGCGAGATATCCGTGACGAACGCCGAGATCCTCGAGTTCCAACGCGACATCGGCGCGGACATCGGGACACCGATCGACATCCCGACGCCGCCGGACGCGGCCCGCGAGCGCGCCGAGGACGAACTCAAGACGACCAAATCCCGGCTCGAAGCCGCCGGATCCGTCGACGTCGGGGAGATGCTGCTCAACGCGCCGATCCAGGGGTCTACGTACCCAGACCTGCGTGAATCCGCCGCCACCCACGCCTACGGCACCGCCCTCGACGTGTTCCCGGTCGGCGCTGTCGTCCCCCTCATGAACGGCTACCGCTACGCCGAGATGATCGAGGTCGTCCGGGCAGCCAAGCGTGGCCTCGGGGCCGACGCGCCCGTCCACCTGTTCGGGGCCGGCCACCCGATGATGTTCGCGCTGGCGGCCGCGGCCGGCTGTGACCTGTTCGATTCGGCGGCCTACGCGCTGTACGCCCGCGACGGCCGGTACCTGACAGTCTCCGGGACCGACCACCTCGACGATCTCGAGTACTTCCCGTGTTCGTGTCCGGTCTGTACCGACCACACGCCGGCAGAACTCCGCTCGGCCCCCGAAGCGCAGCGCGAAACGCTGCTCGCTCGGCACAATCTCCACGTCAGTTACCGGGAGCTCCGAACGGTCAAACAGGCGATCCGGGAGGGGGCTCTCTTCGAGTTGCTCGAGCGCCGGGCTCGAAGCCACCCGGCGATGGTCGACGGCTACCGCGAACTGCTCGACGATGCCGCGGCGCTCGAACAGTCCGATCCTGTCTCGAAGGCGACGTTTTTCTATCTCTCGGCCGATTCGGCGCGTCGCCCGGAGGTCCACAGACACCACGATCGTCTCGCCCGGCTCCCAGTTTCGGGCGATCGAGTGTTGCTCTCGGCGGGCGGGGACAACAGCCGTTTCGACGAAACGTGGCGGCTCCGGGCACCGTTCGGGCCGGTCCCGCCCGCACTCTCGGACAGCTACCCGTTGACGGCCGAGCGCCCCGAGCGCCTCGGGCGAGCGGGCTACGAGGCGGCCGCCGAGGGCGTTGCCCGGTTGGCCGCGGCGAACCCCGACACGACGTTCGCCGTCGCACACTGGGGATGGCCCGACGCGGCGCTCGATCGGCTCCCGGAGGACGTCGAGATACTGTCACTCGGCCCCGAGAGCGAGCATCCCGACGACGCCTGAGACAGCCGAACGCCCCCAAGCGACCGCAAACACACCACAGAACGCACCGCGCGCTCGCCGATACGGAATCCTTAATATAATACCGCGCCCAATTTAATATATGACCGTTGTCAGCGTTTCGATGCCGGACTCGCTTCTCGACCGCCTCGACGAGTTCGCCGACGAGCACGGCTACACGGGCCGGAGCGAGGTCGTCCGCGAGGCCTCCCGAAACCTGCTCGGCGAGTTCGAGGACAAGCAACTCGAGGGGCGCGACCTGATGGGCGTCGTCACCGTCGTCTTCGATCACGAGACGTCGAGCGCCGAGGAGCGGATGATGGGGATCCGACACGATCATGAGGCTCTGGTCGTCTCGAATGTCCACAACCACGTCGGCGATCACTACTGTATGGAGCTGTTCACTCTCGAGGGAACCCTCGAAGAGATCTCGACGTTCGTCGGCAAGGTGCGGGCGACGAGTGATATCCTCTCAGTCGACTACTCGGTCGTCCCGATCGACAACTTCGGCGCGGCGCTCGCCGAATAGCGCGGGCGCTCAGGAGCTAGAAGTGTGGTATAAGACGAATCGGCGGTTTCGCTACAGTATTCTGGGGCGAAAGCCCACAGCCAGGGGTGCGAAGAGGTCAACGAAGGTCGGGAACGAGCGGCGCGTCTACAGCGGCGACGGGACGGGTCGTATGCCCACCGTCGGTGCAGGACGGGGGCGTTGAGTCGGCCGCTCGGGGCATCCGTGGGACCATCGGTTCGATTTCGTCGCGCATCGTCTATCTCATTCCTCTATTTTCACGCTATTAAATGTAATGATCTACCATTATAGATTCGGCAAGGCGTGCCGGGAGAGGCGGCCATAGGAGCCCAAGCGATCGTCGGGTCCGCCGACAGTACCTTACTGACGGCACCCAAATCATAGGCTATGACAGACCGCGAGACGCCAGGGCGTGGACGGACCCCCGAAGCGCGGGGAATTGAACCAGCCGCGCCGGAGGAGTTCGGCCTCACGCAGGTGTGGTGGGGCGACGGGAAGGGCAAGACGACGGCAACGCTGGGGATGGCATTCCGGGCGGCGGGCCACGGCTACCGCGTCCACGTTCTGCAGTTCATGAAGGGCGGCGCGGACAGCGTCGAGGACGTCCGCGGCGAGTACAACGCCATCGCGGCGATGCCGGGGGTCAGCTACGAGAACCTAGGCCACTACGGCTGGCACGCGATGAACGACGGAACGGACGAGCGCGACCACGAAGCCGAGGCGGCCGCGGGCTTCGAGCGCGCGCGAACGCTCCTCGAAGCCACCGTCGAGGCCGACCTCTCGACGCCGTTTGACCTCGACGCTGATCCCGAGGCGGGCGTCCACATGCTCGTCCTCGACGAAATCCTCTATGCGGCCGATAGAGGCCTCGTCGAACCGGAGTCGGTCCTTGAGTTGATCGAGGACAAGCCCGACAATCTCGAGTTGGTTCTCTCCGGAAGCCACGCCCAACCGGAGTATCTCATTGAGGCCGCCGACCTCGTCACGAACGTCCGCAAGGAGAAACACCCGATCGAGGCCGGCCAGCGCGCCAGGAAGGGAACCGAGTACTGACGATGTTTAAAAACGGAGAGCCGGTCGGGCGGCCGCCACAGCAACCACTATAGGGCCGAAGCGTCCACCCGTGAGTATGGGAAACGACGAGGTAGACCTCGGCGGCGCCTTCCCGGACGGGTTTGCCGTGCCGATCACCGGCCTCTTGGCGTTTCTGTTCGCCGTGTTGGCCGGCGCGAGCGCGTACCCCGCCCTCTCCGGATCGTGGGGAAGCGAAGCGGTCGCGACGCCGGTCGTGTTCGCCGCGGCGAGTCTGGTGTGTCTGCACCTACGCTCGAGGTATCGGGACGGACAAGACGAACAGTAACGCAGGAGAGGATCGGCGGCCGCGAACGCGGGCTTATCGACTCTGTTTCGCTAGCTCGAAGGACCAGAAGAACCCGAAGTACGCCGGGATTCCCGCCAGCATGAACATGTAGAACGCCCACGTCGGCGCGCTCGTGAAGACGACGTCGAACAGAAAGGAGACGAACGCCACCCAAGCGACCGCGAAGACAAAGTCGTACAGCATCCCGGCCCGATTCTCCGCGAGTTGCTCTCTGAGTCGGTCGGCAGGACTCACGGACGGATCACACCGTTCGTCGGATCGGGAGCGTACATATCAGATTGAAATATCGTTGCGGGGGTAATTGCTGCGGTTCGCGCTACTCGACGTCTTGGTAGTCGACGACCAACACCGGCGTGTGCGTCGAGCGGAGCGTCCGTTCCGTGACGCTACCGAGGAGCGCCCGGCGGACGCCGGAGCGGCCGTGGCTCCCCATGACGATGAGGTCGATGTCGTTGTCCTCGGCGTGGTTGGCGATCACCTGGTGAGGCTGGCCGCCGGCGTGGTGTTCGACCACGTCGACGCCGTTCTCCTCGGCCAGATCGTGGACAAATTGGGTTGCCGATTCGGCCTCCTCTCGGAGTTCGGTCATCTCGCCGAACTTGCCTTGCTGAAGTCGATCAACCTGTTCGGCCCCAAGGCCGTAGGCGACCGCGTCCGTGTCGACCACGTACAGCGCGTGGAGTTCGGCGTCGTACTTCGAGGCGAGGTCGACCGCCTGTTTGATCGCCGCTTCGGCGACATCGCTCCCGTCAGTGGGGATGAGTATGCGTTTGTACATTTCAGTCGTCGTCTGAGGTAACTCGGTCCTCTGTCTTTTGTGCAACGATTTCGGCGGCGGTCACGTCCCGATCCATCGGATCGGGGCTGTGACACTGTCGAACCAGCATCTTCGTCTTCTCGGGCGGCTCGTCGGTGACCAACGAGACGACGATAGTGACCGCGAAGACGATCGGCACGCCGACCAGCCCGGAACCGATCGCGGGCATCCACGTCGCGAGGACATCGATCCCCCAGCCCGCGCCGCCGTTGATCAGCCCGAAGTTGCCCTCGTTGAACATCGGAATGAACCAGACGATCAGACCGACGATCATACCCGAGAGCGCGCCTTGGCGGTTCGTGTTCTCCCACCATAGCCCGAGGAAGAACATCGGGAACAGTACGATCGCCGCCAGCGAGAACGCGAAGGAGACGAGCGCCGCGACCGGTTGTTGGGGATCAAGCGCGAAGACGATCGACAGCGCACCGATCGCGATGATGCTCAGGCGGCCGACGAGGACCTGCTGTCGCTGAGTGGCGTCCTCGTTGATGATCGTCGCGTAGATGTCGTGAGAGATCGCCGACGAGGCGGCGATAAACAGCCCGGCAGTCGTTGCGACGGCAGCAGCGATACCACCGGCGGCGACGATACCGACGAGCCACGACGGCAGCCCCGCAAGTTGTGCGGCGAGGACAACGATGACGTCACCGGCTGCACTGCTCATGCCGGGATCACCGTAGACAGCACCGATCTCGCTGCCGTACAGCGCCGTCCCGAAGGCGGCGAAGGCCGGGGCGGAGAGGTACAGCAGACAAATGAAGAACAGCCCCCAAACGGTCGACCAGCGGGCGACCCGTTCGTTCTCGACGGTGTAGAACCGAACGAGGACGTGCGGGAGCCCGCAGGTCCCGAAGATGAGGCTGAAACACGTTGCGATCCACAGGTAGTAGCTTCCGCCGGCGAAGGGGGCGGAGAACTCCGCACTAAGTTCACTGATCAACACGCCGTATTCGAGTTGCGGCAGGATCGTCGAGAAGCCGGCCGTCCAGCCGGTCACCAGCAGACCGACGAGGAACGCGCCGATGAGGATTACGTACTGCAACACCATGTTCTTCGTCGCGCCGAGCATTCCCGACAGCGAGAGGTACGCGATGGTGATCACCATGAAGACGATCATCATCGCCTGATAGCCGGTGACGCCGGGGATACCGGGATCACCGAGGATGTACAGGCCGACCAGCCCCATCCCGCGGGCCTGCCCGAGCGCGTAGACGAACCCGATGAGGAACGTCGTAATCGCCGCGATTGCGCGGGCGGTATCGGAGTTGAACCGGTCGCCGATGAAGTCGGGGGCGGTGTACTTCCCGAAGCGCCGCATCTGTGCGGCGAGGAAGATAAGCAGGATGAAATAACCGGTCGTCCAGCCGACGACGA
>NZ_JBKEGK010000151.1:0-6288 GCF_046710025.1 Natronomonas sp.
GAGTACGGGTCACGACTTAGCGAAACAATGGCCATGGTGACCGAAGAGGAGGCCTAACATCGGCGTACAGTCGTCCGATTGGGCGTTTTGACGGCATTACATACGATGTGAGGGTCGACGCTCACGAGTATCGGCCGTGGTTTCGGGGACTGAAACCGACTGCTGGATTTAGTGACATACGAGAGAACATCAACACGAGTACGGCGACCGGTTCCTGCAGGTCGGTCGCCGAGGTAGCGTGAGGACTCTCGGCAGCCGAAACGAGTGAATGAGCCGACCCGACGACACAACCCCGACGGACGCCAAGCCCGTCAGACGCCCGTCCGTCGATCGACGACTCCTTTATAAACGGGGTGGGCGACGTGGGCTTTAGCGTCAGCGGCTCGGCGGCCATCATATTCGTCGGGGTGATGGTCGCCGCCGGCATCGCCGTGCCCTCGTTGGTCGGCAGCATGGGCGCGTTGGCGGACTCGCAGGGCGAGCAGGTCGATAGGGGGATCGACGCGTTAAATACGGAGTTCAACATCACGTCGGCGACGTATAATTCGAGCATATCGACGCTGACGCTCAAAGTAAAGAACACCGGTAGTACGACTCTCGGTGTCAACGGGACGAGCGTCCTTGTAGGTGGAGAAATCCCCGACAACGGGGACGTAACGACAGAAGTTGAGGGCGACTCGAGCGCGGGCCTGTGGCTTCCGGGTGACACGCTCACGATTACGGTCAATCCTGCTGACTCGAAAGGTCGGGTAAAAATCGCCGCGGAAAACGGTATCGCCGAAACGACGGAGTACGGGGGCTGACATGAGCGGCGTTTCGGCCTCCACGTTGGTGATTTTTATTGCCTCGATTCTTGTCGCCGCTGGAGTGGCCGGGACCCTCGTCGCGACCGTCGGGGATATCTCGAACTCCGCGGAAACGAAAGGCGACGCGATCACCGAATCGATCGACGCCGACTTCGAGATTTTGAACGACGGGGGTGGAGCCAACTTTTATAATGAGTCGGGATCGGAGCCCGCGAACGTCACGTTCTACGTCAGAAACACCGGTTCGACAACGCTACCAAGCGGTAACGAGGCGCTAAACGTGCTCGTGAACGGGCGGTACATCCCCAGTGCAGATCTCGATATTGCATCGCAAAACGGCAACGACGACGGTGCCTGGGCCGAGGACGAGGTACTAAAGATCGTCGTCAGACTGGATACGACACTTACCGGTAGCAGCAACCGCCTCACAGTCTCGGTAAAGGGAACTGAACGATCCTTAGATTTCAGCGCCGATACATGATCCAGATACAACACCATCCGAACCGACCGACGCCGACCGCCAATCCCACTAGAGGAGGTGAACAGATATGAGCGGCGTCTCCGCCTCCCACCTCATCATTTTCATCGCCAGCATCGTTGTCGCTGCCGGAGTGGCGGGAACGCTCGTCACGCAGGTTGATCGCGTCAGCACGTCGATCTCGGATCAAAGCGAGGCCGCCGAGGAGCGCATCGACACCGATATTCGGATCATCAGCGACACCGGATCGGATGCGATCTACAACAGTACGAACAGTAACCTCACCCTCTACGTCAAGAACACCGGCGGGACCGAGTTGACGCCGGAGGCCGGGTCGATTGACCTGCTGGTCGATGGATCATTTATTAGCGGAAAGACCGTAACACGTGTTAACGCAAATAATCCCGACCGCTGGCCCCCGGGAACGGTGGTCGAGGTGACAGTCAACGGAATCACCATCTCCGGTGACACCCGCGCCACCGTCTCCGTCCGCGAGAACGAGGACACGATCAGATTCACCGCATAACCATGCCCGACGATCCAGACCCCGACGACGACGCTCGCATTGACCCCGAACCACCGACTGGCGGCGACGCCGAGGAGGGCAAAGTGCTCTCCCCGGAGGAACTCGACGTTTCGGAGAGCGAGTACGTCGAAGAACTGGACGACAGCGGCCGCTACGTCGTCTCGCCAGGGGGCGGGCCGCCAAACGTCCCCGACTCGGCGAAGGGTGGCGACGACGGCCCCGATCGCGCCCGGTCGGAGCCCGCGCCAGGTCGTGAGCCGGAGCGTCCAAGGAGCCCCGAGACGGCCCGGACGCTGCTTGCCGAGGAGCTCTCGCGCTCGAACGCCCGTTACGGGCTGGACATCGTCGCGGAGTTCAAAGGCGACACCGCCCGCCACCGGACAGTCTCTGACGACGTGATCTCCACGTTTGAAGGGCTGGTGCGGTGGTACGCGAGCCACGTCACCGACGGGACGCCGCCGGACGAGGTCGTCGATATCCTGCTCCGAGAGTCGACGTTCGAGACCGCGGAGACGCCGAATCTCGCGAAGCTCCTGTCCGCTCACGATCTCAATCGGACCGACACGATCGAGGACCTCGTCGTCGCGATCCGCGAGGAGTCGGGCGGGGAGCAAAACGGGTAGCGCGTGAGCGACGGACAGCGGACCAGCGACAGCTGGTGGACGGGAGACAGATAGCGGGGAACCACCGGCGCTCTCGATCCGTTTCGAACGCTGAACCCGAACACGGCTTAACGTACTCGCTACGAGAACACATCGTAGAGATGAAAGTCCTGATCGCGGACGACTCCGAATTCATGCGAAGCCTCCTTCGGGAGATCCTCGAGGAGGAGTACACTATCGCTGGGGAGGCTGAAAACGGCGTCGAAGCCATCGAGTTGTACAACGAGAACGACCCCGATCTCGTGATGATGGATATCGTGATGCCGATCCGGGACGGCATCGAAGCGACCGGCGAGATCACCGACTCGGACCCCGGCGCGAAGGTGATCATGTGCACGAGCGTCGGCCAAGAACAGAAGATGAAGAACGCGATCCAGGCCGGCGCGGAGGGGTACATTACGAAGCCCTTCCAGAAGCCGAGTGTCTTAGAGGAAATCGAGAACGTGGTGGCCGGGTAGGATGCAGATCGACATCGACTCGCTGGAGACGTACAACCGTCTCGCCCGCGAGGGGGCAAGCTCGGCGGCCGAATCGCTCTCGGGGTTGACAGGCATCGAGACGCACGTCGAAGTGACGAACATCTCACTCATGGCGCCCGCGGACCTCAAGTACGAGTACCTCGGTGGGGAGTTCTCCGGGGTTCGAATCGAATTGGACGGTGCCCTCGACGGCGAGACGGTGCTCACCTTCGACGAGGCGGCGAGAGAGACCATCGCCGACGTACTCGCCCCCGGCGCTGACGCGGGGATGCGGAAGAGCTCGATCGAAGAGGTCGGCAACATCCTGACCAGCGGCTTCATCGACGGCTGGGCCGACCACCTCGACGCAGTCATCGATATCTCGCCGCCGACGTATCTTGAAGGGTCGGGCACTGACGTGTTGCCGGCCGAGACGGCCGACGCCGACGAGCAGGTGTTCGTCTTCCGGAGCCGGGTTGAATCCGCCTCCGGGTCGTTGGATTTCCACATCCTGCTCGTTCCCAAACGCGAGTCGCTCGTTGAGGCGCTCGAACCGACGGCCGACGATGCCGTCCCCTTCGAGAAACTCGAAGTATTCAACGAGATGACGAAATCCGGCGCCGAACGCGCCGCCGACAACGTCACGACGATGACGGGTCTCGAGACCGACGTCGAGGTCAACCGGATGCGCTTCGTCCCCGTCGACAAGGTGCCCGCGGCCGTGGGCGATCAACGCTACGTGGGCACGGTCATGGAGTACACGGGCAAGCCGAGCGGATACCTCGTCATCCTCTTTGATCGGCCCTCCGCGGAGGCCGTCGTTGATGCTCTCGTACCGATGGAGACTGACGGCGAGTGGTCCGAGATGGAACAGAGCGCGATGAAGGAACTCGGCAACATCATGACCAGCGGCTTCATCGACGGGTGGGCGAACGTGCTTGAGTCCTCGATCGACCACTCGCCGCCGACGTTCGTCTCCGACATGGGCTCGTCGATCATGAGCCCGATCGTCGGACGAATGGCCCGGAGCCAAGAGCACGCCTTCCTGCTCGATTCGATGATCCGGACCGACACTGACGGCGTCTTCCGGTGTGAACTGTTCGCACTGCCCGACGAGGCCGAACTCCGGGAGGTGTTGGATGATCTCCTCGTCGAGCGGGCCGACAAGACCCACGTCGATCCCGACGAGGTGTTCTGAACTGTGCGAGCCCCCGGGGGCAGGGGAGACACCGGGGAGCGAATCAAGGTCTCGATCGCGGAGTTCGCCATCGCCTCCACAGGCACCATCACGACGAGCGGGCTCGGATCGTGTCTCGGGGTCGCGATCTACGATCCACACGCGGGGGTCGGGTCGCTGCTCCACCCGATGTTGCCCCGCCGGAACGGCGACGACGATCGCCCGCCAGCACGGTTCGTCGACTCGGGAATCGACGCCGTCGTTGGCGCGCTTGGCGAGGCGGGTGCGGACCCGTCGACGTTGCGGGCGAAGGTGACTGGCGGGGCCGCGGTCGTCGATTTCAGCACCGACGACGGGTACTCAATCGGTGACAGAAACATCGAGACCGCCCGCGAAGTCCTCGCTGCACGCGGGATCGAGTTGGTCGGCGAGGAGGTCGGCGGCGACTGTGGCCGGACGATGCGCGTCGACGCCGCGACCGGTGGTGTCACTGTCCAACGGACCGATGGCATTGACACGGAGTTGTGAGACAGACCGAAATCGTCGTCAGCCGGGGGGTGCCGAGAGATAATAAAAGCGAGGAGGTAGCGAGAACCTTTTAAAACGAAGGAGGTATGCGGGCTGTCTGTTCGGAGGCGCGGCAGGGATACCCGACGGGCGACAGGGGGATCCGTACGGAACCCCCCGGTCGCATCGCTCTCCATGTCTCTCGGCCACTGTTTTATATTCACCTGTGTGTTCAGCTTCGATCGGGCATGAATCGCCGTTCAGTCGGTCGGTTCCGGCTCTTGGAGCGTCACTTTCACTTTCACTCCGCGCGTGGCTGGCCGATTTATGAATCCCGCCCCTATTGACAGATATGTCTACGCGATCAGGCCTCCGAACCGGCGACCGAATCGGTGCCCGCGTGCTTGAGGTCAGCGACCTCCCGGTCTCGCGGATCGAAGGCTGCGCGTCGGTAGCGGAGAACGTCCACTTCGAGCGCCGAGGTGGCCGGACGTTCCTCGTCACCGACGAGTGACAGTTACACAGATCTCAGACCTGTTCGGCGGGACGCCGAGCGCGCTTTTTAAGAGTCCCGCGACGAATACGACGATATGGAACTCGAAACGCTGCGCCCGAACCCCGCCTGGGACGCCGACTCCTACGAGGAAGCCGTTGCGACCTTCGAGGCCGTTTCCGACGACATCGTCGTGAAGGTCTGGGGCGGCGACTGGTGTGTCGACTGTCGCTCCCAGCTCCCCGACTTCGGCGCGGCGATGGAGGCCGCGGGCGTCGAGGCGGTCGAACACCACCCCGTGGAGAAGGCCGATGACGGGTCAAAGGTTGGCCCCGGTGTCGGAGCATACGATATCGAGTTGATCCCGACCGTCGTCGCCGAGGACGTCACATCGGGCGCCGAACGCGCCCGCTTTGTTGAGGACGCTGACGTGCCGATCGTCGTTCACCTAGCGGAGCAGCTTTCGGAGTGATTTCGCGTCCCTGCCGGCGCGAACACGCTTATGTTCGTCCCCGACTTCCGAACCGACACCACTGATGTCCGGAGCGTCGTCCGTCCGGTTGCTGTCGATCCCCGCCGCTGCGGCCGACCGACTCGCCGCGGCGACGCTCACCGACGCGGTCTCGTATTTTAACCCTGACGCGGTTCTCCTGCCGGGCGAGCGGAACGCCCGCGGCTACGCCGCCGTCCGAACCGAACTTGACGGCGTCCCGGCGATACACCCGCAACTGGGCCGGAACGGCGAGCGCACGTCCTGGTACGTCCCTGGTGAGGGGGGCCTCAGGACGGCAGACGCGGGTACCGCCGTCGAAACGCCAGCGCTTCTCGCGGTCCAGTCGGGCGGCGTCCTCGCTGATCTCCGAGCCGGTCCCGAACTGGCCGCTCCGGACGCAGGCGCGACGTACCTATTCATCCCGGCGCTCTCGGTTGCTGCCGATCGCACCTCGCTGAGCGCGACCCTGCCCTTCGCCGTCGACGTGGCGTCGATCGCCGCCTCAACGGACGGCCCCCTCGCCGTGTTGGCTGGCGGCCAGCCAGCGGGCTATCACCACGTCTGGACCCTCCCGGTCGACACCACGCCGGCCGGGGGGCGTGCGACCCCTTCGGAAACTGATTCGACCCTTGATTCCCCAACGATCGACGTTCCGGTGGTCGGCCTCGGGGCCACCGGCGAGGGCGGG
>NZ_JBKEGK010000152.1:0-6269 GCF_046710025.1 Natronomonas sp.
CATGCGTTTGGTACACGGTCATTTTAAAAAGCGTTCACGATTCGGCTGCGCACCCACTCGACGGCTGATCGCCGAACAGCGCGACCGCGACCGCGAAGCCGGTTCGGTGGCGAATACCGGCCTTATTCACCGAGCGCGTCGAGCAGCGTTTCGGCGGCAGCCGCCGATGACCCGGGGCCACGGGCGGTGATCAGATCGCCGTCGACCGTGACGCTCGCGTCGGCATCGGGTTCGGGGTCGAAGTTCCCACCGGCGGTTCGCACCTCGTCCTCGACCCAGTAGGGAAGCTTTCGGCCGCCGAAGCAGTCGTCGTCGTCGACGATACCCTCCTCCCAGGCGTTCGGGAACCCGGTCACGTCGCGGTCCGCAACGAGGAACGAGCCGTCGGCCTCGCGTGTAAACGCGAGGATGCCGACCGCGTGGCAGACGACGAGTGCGGTGCCGTCGTCACCGCCGACGGCGTCAAGTAGGAGTTGGCGGGCGTGTCGGTCCTGGTTTATATCCCAGACGGTGCCGTGGCCGCCGGGGAAGACAACGGCGTCGTGGTCGTCGGCGTTCGCCCGCGCCAGTCGGATCGGATCGTTGAGTTCCGGGTGGTTGTCGTCGATGTCGCAGACCCACTCGGCGGTCTCCTCGCCGACCTCCTCGGGATCGGCCGACCGTTCGTCGACGACCGGCGGCGCTCCGGTCGGCGTCGCGACCGTCACGTCAATGTGGGCGTCTTCGAGCGTGGTCAGCGGCTCGACGCACTCCTCGCCCCAGTACCCATCCTCACTCACGATGAACAGCGCTGTCGTAGTCATGCGGCGAACGTTCGTGGGTCGGCCTCAAAAGGTACCGGGCGACGGCAGCGGGCGGGTGAGGGGCGTGCGATACCCTCGCGATCGCAGTGGTTGCGAAGACCGGCGAGTCAGGCAGCGTCGGCGTCGTCGCTGCCGGCAAAGATCGTTTTGACGAGAAAGACGACGCCCAGAAGCATCATCGGAATCCCGACGAACGCGCCGACGATCGTGATCGTGAACATCGCGCCGACAACGGAGAGCGCGACACCACGGCCGGCAAGCCGCTTGCGCTCGGTGAGTTCGACCATACGGTCGGTGGGGGCCACGGCGGGGAAAGCGCTTCGTGTTTCGCCGCGGGACGGTCAGTTGACAAACTCCGGGTCGCGGCCCTCAAGAAAGGCTTCGGCTCCCTCGCGGGCGTCCTCGCCGGCGTAGAGGTGCCCGAGTCCGGTTCGCATCCCGACCCGCTCGGCCTCGGAGCGAAGCGGGGCGTTGAGCCATGCCTTCGTCGTCGCCAGCGCCTCCGGCGCGGACTGTTTGAGCGCCGCAACGGTCTCGGCGACGGCGTCCTCGAGGTCAGCCTCGGGGACCGCCCGCGCAAACACTCCCCACTTGACGGCGCGCTCGGCAGATATCTCTTGGCCGGCCAGCGCCAACTGGGACGCTCGCTGGCGTCCCACGAGCGAGGAGAGCCGCTTGGCCGCGTATAGCGGGATCGCCCCAATCTGCGTCTCCGGGAGCGCGAACGTCGCCTCAGTCGGGACGACCGTGATGTCCGCCGCCATCAGGAGTTCGAAGCCGCCGCCGTAGGCGGAGCCGTTGGCCCACCCGACGACGGGGACCGTCGAGCGCTCGATGGCGTCGAAACAGTCCGCAAGCGTGTCCGCCAACACTCTGGCGTCGCGATCGTCCTCGATCTCTGCGAGCGATTCGATGTCGTCGCCCGAACAGAAGAGGTCCCCCTCAGCGGTGAGAACGACTGCCCGAGCACCGTCGCCGTCCGCCCGGCGGACGCCATCGGCGACGGCACGCCACATCTCGAGCGTCATCGCATTGTGGCGCTCGGGGCGTCGGAGTCTGATCGTGCTCACCGCGTCGGCAATCTCGTAGGTGACATCGTCAGTCATACGCCCGGACGTGCGGCAGCAACCGACATACCGGTTGTGCCTGTAACGTTCACATACCGGTTGCATCTGTCGATACGGACGATCGGGAAGCCGGCCGATCACGTTTGCTCGGGAGCGGGACCGCCGCTACGGTCGGCCCGCGGGAGCGTGACGACGAACGCCGACCCCCGAGGCTGGTTGTCCTCGATCCGGATCGTCCCGCCGTAGCCTTCGATCAACGTCCGGACGAGCGTGAGCCCGTTTCCCCCGGGCTCGGAGGCATCGAGGAGTGCGGCCTTTCGTTCGTCAGCGATTCCCGGCCCGTTGTCACCGACCGTTAACTGGACGGCCTCGGGGCCGGCGTCGACCGACACCTCTATTCGCGGCTCGTCGGCGTCATTGTGTTCAGCGGCGTTCTCGAGTAGGTTGTCGACGACCGATCGGAGGCCGGCGTTCGCGGTGACGGGCGCTCGGTCGGGGAGATCGGTTTCCACGGTGATGTCGAAGGTGTTTCGCGTTCTCGCAGCCAGTTGCCCGGCGACCGCAGCGAGATCGACGGATTCGAGTTCGGGATCGCCCTCTAATACGTCCGCGATCGCACGGGTGGTTTCGATCCGCGTGAGTGCCTCACTCGCCTTCTCTGAGATCACCGCCGCGTGCTCGTGGCCGGGGGCTGGCTCCGCTCGGTCCATCTCGAGGAGTTCGGCGCGGCCGTCGATCACGGTCAGGTCATTGCGGATGTCGTGGCGGATAAGATCGTTGACGAACGCCAACGCGTCGCTGACCGTCCGTGCCTGGCGGGCGTCCGCCCGCGCCCTAGCGTTGTAGTATCCGGCGACTGTGCCCGCGATGGCGCCCGCTTCAACGGCGACCAACAGTGGAAAGACGGGTTCGGCGACGCTACGCCCCTCAGCGATACGGACGACGAACGTCGCGCACATGACGACTCCGAACAGGGTTCCCCCACCCAGACACCAGCGAACGACCCGCAACCGGTCCCGCTCGGGAAGATCGCTCCGAGCGGTATAAAACCCGGCGTAGACGAGTCCGAGCGCGGGTACCGAGTCCAACAGGAGCGCGGCGAGCGGCCCCATGAGCCCGTCCACACTGCGTAATTCGGCTACGTGGTGGCCGATAGCGACGAGTAGTAGGCTCGCTCCGACCCCCGCGATGACGAACGGCGAGTGTCGTCGGAGTCGGCCGCGCAGACCCCGGCGTGCCGGCTCTTGAAGAAGTTCTGTGCGCTTCACCGACAGATGATATTGTTCAAGTGGACCATCTACAAAAAAGGGACGATGAGTTCACTCGGTCCTCGCTTCGGCCGAGCGCACGCCGGCCTATTTTAC
This sequence comes from Natronomonas sp., assembly GCF_046710025.1. Taxonomy (GTDB): domain Archaea; phylum Halobacteriota; class Halobacteria; order Halobacteriales; family Haloarculaceae; genus Natronomonas. The sequence goes on from NZ_JBKEGK010000152.1 coordinate 3,235, forward strand.
ATCCCTGCCCGAACTTCGGGTACACAATACTGATTGTGAGCACTATCGAAGCAGCGTATATACTGCTCTTTGGCGGGAGCGGCGTCGTCTGTTTGGCGGCGATTCCGCGCGCGCGAACGTTTGATAACCGCGAGATACGCCGTGGGATCGTTGGAATGCTCCTCGCGACAGGCATGTGGGGGGTGTTCAAAGTCGCGTTCTTTGTTCTGCCAGACACGCTCCGAGAGCCAGCCTATACGGTCGGGCTCATTTTCGGGTTTGCGACGGTCTGGGCGTGGCTGTACTTCTGTTCGGCCTACACCGGTCGTGGGTACCACCGGCGGCGAGGGCTACGATGGATCAGTGCCGCCGTGTTTTTTTCCGTCGTGGCGGTCAAACTCACAAACCCGATCCACCGCCTCTACTTCACTACTCGGGAGGCAACGGTGCCGTTCACGTACCTTGCGATCGAGCACGGAGTGTTCCACTGGGCCGTTACCGGACTCTCGTACGTGCTCGCATCAGTTGGGCTGTTCATGATCTTCGAGTTGTACCTCACCTCGGAGTACGACACCCGCCCGCTCACCGTGCTCGTTGCGCTGCTCGCAATCCCCATTATCGTCGACGTTGCGGCGCTCACGACACCGCAAGTGATCGAGGTTATCTACGCACCGCTCGGCGTCGCCGGCTTCAGCGTCGGGGCGTTGTTCGTGTTCCACCGGCGGTTCTTAGCAATCCAGAACACAGCCCGGGAGGACGACCCCTCGATCTACTTGGACGAGGACGGATATATTCGGGATTACTCCCCCGCGGCCGCCGCCATCTTCCCGGCGCTCGAAAGGTCGGTCGGTCGGCGGCTCTCGACGGTTCTTCCGGCGGTCGCGGACATCACCGACGAAAGCGAGTCGATCATCGAACGCGAACACGCGGGTGAACGTCGGTATTACCTGGTCTCGACGAACACCGTCGCACTCGGGGACTCGGGGGTCCGAATGGTCGCGTTCTCCGACGTCACGGAGACGGAGCGCCAACGGCGAGCGCTGATCGAGCGAGAACGGGAACTGAACGAGCAAAACGAGCGGTATCGCGCCATCATCGCCGCCAGTTTCGGCGTGGTGGCCCGGATCGACCCCGACGGCCGGTTTCTGTACGTCTCGCCCTCCGTCGAGGAGTTCCTAGGCTATCCCGCCGAGGAACTCGAAGGGGAGTCGATCACGGTCGTCCACCCCGATGCCGATGTAACCGAGTGGGCGCGAGAGCAGATCGAGCGGGCCCTGAGCGGAACGACAACGCAGGTCCGGGACTTCCCGCTCGAAACAAAGTCGGGGCGGACGGTGTACACGGACATTCGGGGCGTCCCGATCTACGACCAGAGCATCCCGTCGGCGGAGCGGACGCCCCAAGACATCGTCGGCATCCAGTTGATGATCCGCGACGCGACGAACCGGCGACAGCGGGAGGGGCTTATAAGCGTCATCAATCGGGTGTTGCGGCACAACGTGCGGAACGAGATGACCGTCATCAGCGGGTACGCGGAGATCCTTGAGGCGGAACTCGACGGCGGTACCGCCGCGAAGGCGCGGCACATCAGCGAGACGGCTGACCGGTTGCTCGAATTGAGCGAGTCGGCACAGCTCCTCGAACAGAACCGCGATCTGTCACCCGACCTAGAAGCGATCGATGTCGTTCCCATCGTCGAACGCGCCGCGTCCCAGTTGGAGACCCGGTACCCGGATGCCGCCGTGACGCTCGACGCGCCGGAGTCGGTGGTTGCCGCGACGCGCCCGCGCGTGGAGACCGGACTCTGGGAACTGATCGAGAACGCGGCAAAACACGGGGGCGATCCGCCGGCAGTCGATATTGAGGTGGCAGTCACCGATACGCAGATCCGACTCGCCATCTCCGACGACGGGCCGGGGCTGCCCGAGACGGAGCAGCGGGTGCTGGAAACGGGCAAGGAGGAGCCGCTCGTCCACGGTCAGGGGCTCGGTCTGTGGCTCGCCTACTGGCTCATCACAAACCTCGAGGGGACGGTCGACGTAACCGCTTCCGGGGGCGGGACGACGATCGAAGTCGGGCTTCCGAGGCCGTCGTGAGGAGGTCGGCCCCGATGGAGGAATCTTTTCGTCCCGATATCCGTGACGGCCCACGCGCGGGCCCCGATACTGCGCACTCAGCTACCGGAGATAGTGTGCTGTTGGTTCAAACGCCGATCGAAGGTCCTCCTCACGTCAACTCGAACCCGACCGCGACCGCGCCACCGATCGCACCCCAGTAGACGAACCGGTAGCGCCCCGGCGTGAGTGCCGGGCAGACATCGGCGTGATCGTGGGGTGTCGCCTCGGCGATCCCGGATTCGGTCAACTCGATCGACCACTCGAAGCCCTCCCCAGGCGGGTGCCCGAACGCCTCGTCGGTGTACCCGCGAAACCCGTCGGCGTCGCCCACTCTGATATCCTGCCAGCCCGATTCGGTGTAGTACTCGATGGAGTACTTCCGGCTGTTGCCGGTGTTCACGATCTCGTCGGCAACGTTCCACAGCCGGATCGAGGCGGTCTCACCGCGCTCGTAGGCGATGTCGTCGATCCGGAGCGCAAGCCTAGCGCCGTCGTTGTCTTCGAGGGTTCCCCAGGCTACGTCCGACGGCTCGAACCATCCGTCGTAGCGTTCGACACCCGTCCGGTCGCATTCGAGCGGCTCCGCCGGATCGGGGTCCTCACCGGGGCGGATCGACCCTGACAGCGAGTCGGGATCGGGGCCGAGCGGGTCGTCGACATCGGCGTGGACGGCCGCCGTCTGTCCCCACCCGTCAGTCGTTCGGACCGTCGCCGAGTCGAGCGGTTTCTCCGTGAACGTGAGCCGGGCGAGCGAGGCAGTATGCGTGATGACGTCCGCGCACGCCGCCGAAGCCCCATCGTCGGCAGCTTCTCTCGAGTCCACGACGACGGCGTCGGCGCGGATCCGGCCACCCTCGGCGCGGATCGAATCGAGTTCGAGACGGTCGTGGCAGGCGCTCGGCCCCGCGGACTCGACGAGGAGCAGGCGCTCGTGGCCGT
>NZ_JBKEGK010000153.1:0-6216 GCF_046710025.1 Natronomonas sp.
CCGTTCGCCCGGAACTCTGAAACAGCGCAGTTTTCGAGATGGTGGGCGGATAGCGCCGTTGTCAGGTCGTGGCCCTTCGCGTGACCGAGCAGGATACACAGCGGGCCGCCGTGAGTGACGAGCAAGGTCGTCCCGTCGTCCCCGTGGAGGTCCTCGAAGCGGTCGACAACGCGCTCGTGGACGGTCCGGAGCGACTCGCCCCCTTCCGGGACCACATCGGTCGCCCGATACGCCGTCTCCCGAAGCCCGAACTCCGGGTATCGGGACTCAACGTCGGCCCGGGTGAGCCCCTGATACACCCCGAGACCGCGCTCGCGCCAGGCCGATTCAAACGTCGGCGATGCGTCGATCGATTCCAACAGGAGTTCGGTCGTCTCCCGCGTCCTGCGGAGATCCGACGCGAGGACCCGGTCGAACTCGTGGCGCTCGGCGAGCCATCGGCCGGTCGCGGCCGCCTGCTCGCGCCCCGTCTCGTTCAGGGGGACGGGAGCCCACCCCTGCATCCGCCCCTCACGGTTCCAGTCGGTTTCGCCGTGTCGGACGGCGACGATACGGGTCATGCGAATCGGTATGGGCGGCGTCACAATCAGCGTAACGGCGGCGGACACCCAAAGAGCAGGACGGCTCGAAGCGAGCCGGGAGGGCGGCCACGACGGCGTCGTGTCGATGAGACGTTTATAAGCTGGTGCTAAATCGAGGTGAATTGTATATACGACATCGACACAGCCTGATATGCACTTCCGACGGCGTTTATGCGTACCACAACGTGTACGCGCCGCGAACCCCGCTGTCGTCGTCGTGGTACTCGACCGGCTCCTCGACGAGTGCGCGGCGATCACCGTCGAGGGCCGCCGCCGTGCAGACGCCGTCAGTCCGGCCCGACTCCACGCGGCCCGCCGCCACGTCGAACAACCGGCCCCCGTGGACGGAGGGGTCGCGATCGCGGAAGTGCTGGGCAACCGGTGCGAGGAGGCGGTCGCCGTCGACGGCGAGTTGATGACAGAACCCGCCGACGGACGCGCGCCACCGGCTGTCGCCCTCCGGCGTGTAGCCGAACGCCGACTGTTCGTTGGGGTGACGCTCGTCGGTCTCGCGGCCCTCCTCGGGGAACGAGTTACCGGTCACGAAGACGACACCCGCGTCGTGGCCGACGACGTGGTTGGGGTAGGTGTACACCTCGTCGCCGTCCGGTTGTGGCGTCCCGAGGTCGACCCGCCACTTGATGTCGCCGCTCTCGAGGCAGTAGCCGCGGTAGTCGGCGTGACACGTGACGACGAGGCGGCCGTCGGTGGCGGCCACGTCACCCACCCGGCGGGTCGCGTCACGATCGGGATCCCACGTCCAGCGTTCGTCGCCGTCCGCGCCGAGGACAACGAGGCCGTCGTCGTGGTCGCCGGGACAGCGGTTGTAGGCGACGGCGACGTCGTCGGCCACCGGTTCGAGCGCGATCGGCGAGGCGTCGGCGTCGTAGCGCCACCGAATGTCGCCGTCGGGAGTGATGGCGTACACCGAACTCTTGAAGGCCCGCTCGCCGTCGCTGCGCTCGTAGCGCCGGGCGGCGACGTACGCGACATCCCCTTCCGGGGAGACGGCCGCGTTGACGACCATCGGCAGAAAAAACCGCGTTTCCTTCGTCGGGCCGCCGAGGGCGTCCGCGGCGTCGTGCCGCCATCGCTCCGTTCCGCCGGCGAGCAGCCGGATCGCGCCCCGTTCGGAGCGTTCGCCAACTAACACGCCGTCGCCGAATGGAACGAGCGTGATCGCGCTTCCCTCACCGTCGAGTCGCCACCGCTCCGTCCCGCCGTCGTCGAACGCCCGGACTGATCCGTCCGCAAGGCCGGCGACCGGCCCGTCGGCGGCGAGTGTGAGCCCGGAGCGGCGGCCCGCCTGTCTGGAGCCGCAGGGGTCGACATCGCCGAGGTCGACCCGAATCGCGGATCCGAGAGGGTCCGAACCGGTGTCGGGGGCAACGGAGCCCTCCCCGTCGGCGTCACTCATCGGTCGGGAACGTCTCGTGGAGGGCGTGATGGATGTTGCCGAGATCATCCAGGAATCCCTCCCCGTGGGTCAAAAGTCGATCGAGGGCGGCCTCGGCGTCCCTGACGGCGACGAGACGGCCCCGCAGGTAGTCGTACCCCGGATCGTCGGCGTCCGCCGAGGCGACCTCCCCCTCGAGTTCGACGAGGGCGGTGTCGAGATGGCGCTTGCAGGCGGCGAGGCTCTCGGCCTCCGCGAGCGCCTCGATGTGCGGATCGGGGCTCTCGCCGAGTTCGTCGCGGGCGTGCTTTTCGGCGGCATCGTCGCTGACGCCGAGGCTGTTCATCAATCCGAGTCGGAGCGCTTCGATCTCGTGGCAGGTCATGCTAGTGGCTGTATTATAGGGTTTGATCGACCAGATCCGATACGATACTGTCCGCCGCGAGCGACGCCGCGAGTCGCTCCGCGTCCTCGGGAGCGACCCCGCCGTACCAGACGTTGTCGGGGTAGACGGCGACGTTGGGGCCATCGCCGCAGCGATCGAGACACGACGACCGGGTGATCTGTGCGTCGACGCCCTCGTCGGCGGCGGCCTGGCGGAGGCGTTCGAGCACCGTTGCGGCCCCCTGGCCGGCGCAGGTCCGGTTCGTACAGACTGCGACGTGTTTGTCGGGCGCGTCGTGGACGTGCGGGTCGTCGTCGACCTCCGAGCGGTCGGCGTGGGCCGCCCGGTGGGTCATCGCACGGAGGGCCGCCCGCGCGCCGCCGGCGTCGTCCTCGAAGCCGTCCATCTCGACTTTGTACTTGCAGGTGTCACACGACATCGAGACATCGCCGGTCCGGGCCTCCTCGAAGCGGTCGGCCAGCACGTCGAGCAGACGGTCGTCGGTGCCGAGCGGGTCCCCGCACCCGGCGACAGCGTAGGGGTAGTCGTCGTCGAACTCCGCGGCCTGGTCCCGGATTCGCCCGGTCAGAACCCCGTCGCCGAGCATGTACGGGAGGACGACCACGGCGTCCGGACGGCGTTTCGAGGTGGTGTGTAAGGCGTCTTCAAGTAGCGGTTCCGTCACGCCAATGAAGGCCGCTTCGACGTCGACGAACTCGCGGCCCTCGTACAGCAGCCGGGCGAGTTTGTGCACGTCGCCGTTCGAATCCGGGTCTGAGGAGCCGCGCGCACAGAGAACGACCAACACGTCGTCGACCTCACGGTCGACGCCGAGGTCGTCCTCGACGGTAGCCGCCCGGTCGTCGAGCAACTCGACGAGCGAGGGGTGGACCCCCAGGTGGCGGCCGTTGTGTAGGGTCGCGTCGTGGTCGCCGCGGGCTTCGTTGACGACGAGCGGGACGTCGGCCTTGACGTGGCTAGCGGCGAACAGCGACAGCGGAAGCACTGTCACGTCCGACGCCGAGGGGGCGAGCGCACCGATCGCCTCATCGATGGAGGGCTCGGCCAGCTCGATGAATCCGGCGTCGGTCGGGAGGCCGAGACGGCCCTCGAGCCCGGCGGCGAGTTCGCGGACCTGCTCGTTCGAACGCTCCCGGCGCGATCCGTGGCCGGCCAGCACAACTGCCTCGGCGTCCAGCATTAGTACCCCGCCTCCTCGATGCTCCGCCGGAGCTTTCGACGACGGCTCGGGGCGAACAGCCCCGACGGTTCGCTCCCCGCGTAGAGCCACTCGCCGAAGGCGGGCGTGGCCGCATCGTCGAGGCCGAACCAGTAGCCGCCCGAGGACGTCTCGGAGAGTTCGTCGTACGGCGCGTCCACGTCAGCCGCATCGAGCAGCCCCTGGATCCGCTCGAGGGCGGCCCGGTCGTCGTGGACGAACGAGATTCCGACTGTTCCGGCCGAGGACTTGAAACAGACGGTGCCACAGCCCTCAAGCAGTCCCCTGAGCAACTCGCGGTCGTGTTCGGCGAGGACGTCTATTCGGTAGCCGCCCGGATCGTCTCCGCACGGGAGCCCGAGCGCGGCCGCAGCCCGGTCGCCGATCGGGCCGTCGAGCCGGACGGTGTAGCTGTCCTCGCGCCGAGTGATCGACGTGTCGTGAGCGTACTCGCGCTCGGTGACGCGGTGGTCGACGTCGTCCGACCCAGCTATCGCAGCCAGCCGGTCGGCCGCGGCTTCGTCGGTGGTCCGGACCGAGACGCCGCGTTGGGTCACCTCCCCGTCGCCGACGACCCGGCCCCAAAAGTACGCGGTCTCGGGGTGGGCCTCGAGGAGGTCGGTCGGTCCGTCGGTTCCGGTGCTCGCCCCGCCCGCTCGGTCGGTCGAGGGCTCGCTGTGCTCGCCCTCCCGGCTCATCGGCCGACCTCCTGGACCGTGATCGCGTTGGTTGGACAAGCCGCGGCGGCCGCCTCGGCGTCGGCCAGCTGGTCATCCTCGAAGGTGGCGGTCAACTCGTCTGCCTCGCGGTCGCTGTTAGGGAGCGTGACGAGCCCGTCCTCGGACTCCTCGAAACGGTCGTCCCGGACGAGGCAGGCGAAGATCCCGTCACACAGCTCTAGATCGACCGTAATCTCGTATCTCGGCATGGTCAGTAGTCGTATTTCGTCTCGTAGCCCCGCGGCGTCACCATCCGGTCTTCCCAGACATAGGTGTCTTCGTTGCCGACGACGATCGTCGTCGTCATGTCGATGATCTCCTCCTCGCCGAGTTCCGGCAGCGTCTCGAGATCCGTGATCATCGCCGCCTCGTCGTCACGAGAAGCGCCATGGACGATGCCGACAGGCGTGTCCGGATCGCGGTGTTCGAGCAGGATATCACAACACGTCTGGAAGTTCTCCCGACGCTTGCGGCTCCAGGGGTTGTAGATCGCGACCGTGAACCCCTCGCCGGCGACGGCGTGAAGCCGGGATTCGATCTCCTCCATCGGGGTGAGGTGATCTGACAGCGACACCGAAACGGTGTCGTTGACAAGCGGCGCACCGAGACGCGCCCCGCAGGACTGCGCGGCCGGGACGCCGGGAACGACCTCGAAATCGACCGCCTTGGCGCTGCCGCCCTTTGATTCGAGGATTTCCAGCGCCAACCCCGACAGCGCGTAGACGTTCGGGTCACCTGACCCGATTATCGCGACATCGTTGCCGGCGAGCGTTCGGTCGATCGCCTCCTCGGTCCGAGAGACCTCGCCGCACATCGGCGTCGAGTAGATGTCCTCGGCGTCCTCAACGATCTCGTCGGGCAGGAGGTCGACGTAGGTCCGGTAGCCGACGATGTGCTCGGCGTCGGCGAGGGCGGCCTTCGCCCGTGCTGTCATCCCCTCCGGCTTTCCGGGGCCGAGTCCGACGGTGACGAGCGACCCGGGTTCGGCGTCGAAATCATCGGCCGTCGAGCCGACCTCCTCTTCGTCGTCGGTCGACGCGCCGCAGCCGGATGTCGACGACTCCGACGACGATGACGCGCCACATTTGCTCTCGGTCTCGGTTTCAGTTTCGGTCGTTGCGCCGCCGCACTTCGATGCCGACTCGGCCTCGGTCGTCGAGGCGTCGGCTTCCACCGTCGTGCCGCCGCACTTCGAACTTGAGTCGTCTGTCGTCGATGCGTCAGCCGTGTCCGCTGTGTCGTCAGTGCTCATTGTCAGAAGTCCTCCACCTCGCGGCCGCCGCGCGGCGTCACGAGGAAATCGCCGTAGTCGTTTTCCCACTCGTGGCTCTCCGCGGTGCCCACGAGGATCGATGTCCCCATCCCGCCGACCTTCTCGGCGTGTTCGTCGGTTTCGCCCAGCGTCGTGAGCGTGTGCGTCTCGTCTTCGAGGTTGCGGCCGGCCTCGCCGCGGCCGGCGTCGTTAAAGATCGCGACCGGCACGTCGTCGGATCGCTCCTCGCGGATCACGTCGATCGCGCGCTCGTGGTCGCGCCAGCAGTTGTACAGAACGATGACGAACCCCGAGATCGCCGCCGCCCGGAGTTTTTCTTCGATCTCCTCCCAGCCGCGCCACTTGTCCGACAGCGAGATCGTGCAGAAGTCGTTCGACAACGGCGCGCCGAGGTTCGCCGCCCCGCCCAGCGCCGCCGTCACCCCCGGGACGATCTCGATCGGCACGTCAGTCGCGCCCTCTTCGTCGGCCATCAAAAAGACCAAATCGCTCTTGCCGTAGACGTTCGGATCGCCGCCGGAGACGTGGGCGACGTCTTGGCCTGCCCGGACGCGGTCGAAGGCCTCCTGCGTCAACTCGACTTGCTGGCCCATCGAGGACCGGACGATCTCCTGTTGGGTGCCGTCGGGGCGGGGCAAGACCG
>NZ_JBKEGK010000154.1:0-6208 GCF_046710025.1 Natronomonas sp.
CTGGCGGCTTTTTGTATCGTACCGCATATACAGGTACATGACCGTTACGTTGTACCGTCTTGAGGGCTGTCCGTACTGTGAGCACGTCGTCGATGTTCTCAACGAGTTGGACGTTACCTTCGCCAGCGTCTGGGTCGAGGGGCTCCACTCGGAGCGCGACGAGGTACGGTCGATCACGGGGCAGCGACAGGTCCCGGTGCTCCTCGACGACGAGTACGGCATCGTAATGAGTCAATCGGCACGGATCATCGAGTACCTCGAGACCACGCACGGCGACGCGGAGTCGCCCGCTGTTCTCGAGACTGATATCGGCGGGTGAGGCCACTCAGTCGAGATCGTGTGGGTCGAGTCCGGGGTCGTCGACCGGCGGTGCGCCGAACGAGAGGACGACCCCGCGGTCGTCACCGACGTTTCGGTGCCCATGACCGACCTCCGGCGCTGCGACCCAAAACGTTCCGGGGCCGGCATCGACGTACTCGGCCTCACCGGATCGCCCCAACTTCAGCGAGAACTCCCCGTCGAGAACGAAGTACAGCTCCTCCTGTTCGCTGTGGGCGTGATACTGGATTTCCTCGTCGGGCTCGAAGTACCACACCGTCGCCCGCATTTCCGAGAGGCCGAGCTGTTTGCCGACGGGTTTGATGTCGAGATCCGGCGGAACCGAGTCGACCTCGGAGAGATCAGTCACCGATACGTCATCGAGGTCTACTACTTCGTACTCCATATGCCATATGCTCACGAAAGGCGGGGACAAAAACACCGGTGTCTCCAGGTCCTGGGATAGCCGTCGGCAGATTGACCGCCACAGCACCGACTGGCACAGACGTTTTTTGCCCTCACGCCGGAGCGTTAGTATGGACGACGACCTCGTGGACATCGCCGCGGAGATCCGTTCGGCCGAGTCGGTCGTCGCCCTGACCGGCGCGGGGGTGTCCACAGCGTCAGGAATCCCGGACTTTCGGTCCGAAGACGGAATCTGGAGCGAGTACGACCCGATGGACTTCCATCTCACCCGATTCCGGGCTGACCCCGGAGGCTTTTGGCGCGACCGCGTCGGGATGATTGAGGACCTCTTCGCGGGCGATCCCGAGCCGAACGCGGCCCATGAGTCACTGGCGGCACTCGAATCAGCGGGGCAACTGGACACGCTCGTCACGCAGAACGTCGATGGCCTCCACCGGGCCGCGGGGAGCAACACTCCGATCGATATTCACGGGAACGGCCGACGCGTCGTCTGCACCGACTGCGGTGTCAAGGGAGGCGTCGAACGCGCTATGGAATGCGTCCGCGGCGGCGAAACGCCGCCGACGTGCGAGCGTTGCGGGGGCGTATTTAAACCTGACGTGGTGCTATTCGGCGAAGAGCTCTCAAAAGAGAAACTCGCCCGATCCCGATCTGCTGCCGAGGGGGCCGACGTGTTCCTCGCGATCGGCACTTCGCTCTCCGTCGAACCGGTCGCCTCGCTACCGCGGCACGCTCTCGATGCCGGAGGGACGGTCTGCGTCGTCAACCTCGACCGAACCGGGGTTTCCGCCGACGCCGAGTACGACATTCGAGCGGATGTCACAGACGTGCTCCCGCAGGTCACCGATCAGGTGCTCGTCAGATGATGTTCGTTCGCTTCACCGAGGATGGAGGATCTGTGGAGTCCGGCCGGGCAGCCGATCTGTGTTCGGCCGCATGAACGACGCACAACTAAATTATCCGATCCGGCTGTGGACAGGGTATGCCTGACGGTGTCCGCGGCGTCGGATTGGACGACGAAACCCGGTGTACGCACTACGGAACCGAACGGGATGTCGTCGCCATCCGGTTTAGCTGCTGTGGGGAGTACTACGCCTGCTTCAAGTGTCATCGCGCGCTCGCCGACCACGACGCGATCCCGTGGCCGGCCTACCGGCGCGACGATCCGGCCGTCCGTTGTGGCGTCTGCGGGACGTCGATGCCTGCACCGGTGTACGTCTCGGGCGACACCTGTCCGGACTGCGGGGCGGCGTTCAATCCGAACTGTGCGGCACACTACAGCCGCTACTTCGAATGGCTCGATTGAGTGTGAGTAGTTGGGTACCTGTCTCCGGCACTCACGATTCAGTGCTGTCGAGACGAAGGACGCAACCGGGAGAGCCAACACCGCGTTCGTCGGGCGCTACAGGTAGCCTTCCTCAAGCAGTAACTCGCCGTTCAGGATGCTTGCGCCGGCGGCGCCGCGCATCGTGTTGTGAGCCAGACAGTTGAACTGAATACCGTGGCTCGTCGTCTCGACTCCACCGGCGGCGACGGCCATTCCGCCGCCGAGGTTCCGGTCGAGGCGGGGCTGGGGGCGATCCGGTTCCGCGAACACCTCGATGAGTTGTTCCGGCGAGGAGTGTAGGTCGATACCGGGGAACGACTCGAAGGCCTCGACGACAGCCTCGGGCGCGGGGTCGTCGGCAAGGTCGGCCCAGACGTTCTCGAGGTGGCCGTCGAGCGTCGGAACGCGGTTACACGAGGCCGAGACGTCGGCGTTGTGAAGGCTGACCTCGGCCCCGTCGAAGGAACCGAGAAGCTTCCGCGATTCGGTCTCCATCTTCGTGGCCTCGCCGCCGATGTGAGGGATGACATTGTCGATGATCTCCATCGAGGTGACGCCCGAGTAGCCGGCTCCGGAGACGGCCTGCAGCGTCGAGACGTGGACCCGATCGAGGCCGAACTGGTCGAGCGCCGCCAGCGTCGGTACCATCGTGATCGTCGAGCAATTGGGGTTTTTGATCAACGCGCCGTCCCAACCGCGCTCGTCGCGTTGGACCTCGATCAGCCCGAGGTGGTCGGCGTTGATCTCGGGGATCGTCAGCGGGATGTCCTCATCCATTCGTCCGTTCGAGGAGTTCGACGAGACGACGTAGCCTGCTTCGACAAACTCGGGTTCGACCGCCGCGCCGACATCGGAGGGCAGCGAAGAGAAGAGCAAGTCGATATCGTCGGAAACCTCGTCGGGATCAGTCTCGACGACCGTGCTGTCGGCGATCTCGTCGGGAATGGGCGAGTCGACGCGCCACTTTGCGGCGTCGCGGTACGTTCGGCCGGCGCTCGCTTCGGAGGCGGTGAGCGTGGCGATCTCGAAGTCCGGGTGCGGTGCGAGCAGTTGGATGAGTCGCTGTCCGACGGCGCCGGTCGCGCCGAGGACACCTACGCGAGTGGACATTGGCGATCGTATGGCGAGCCGTAAGAAAACGGTTGTGGAAACCGGCGGCTACTGGGGTGTTGAAAACAGACGATCGTCTGAAAACTCGGCCGCCTACGCGCTTTGCGGAACGCTCTGTTTGCTGGTGACGTACCCGGCGATCCGGTTGCGGACGCCCTTCGACTCGACGTTGGTGAGCTCGTCGACCAGATCCTTGTTGTGCTCAAAGTCGTCGCCGAAGGCCTTCGGGTACCGGTTCATGAGCAGCGTAGCGGTCTTTTTAACGTAGGCGGGTTTGATAGCCATTATTACCAGTCACTACCGCTGTGGCACCTAAAAAAGGTTCGAAAGGGCGTCCGGTCCGTATCAGACGACGAGGTATTCCTCAAGTTGTCCGCGGTCGCTGACCGCGTCGCCGGCGATCTCGTCGACGATCGTCCCGCGATCGATCGCGTAACACCGTTCCGCGAGGCCCTGTATCACCGAAAGGTTCTGTTCGACAAAGAGGATCGTCGTGCCGAACGCCTCGTTGATCGCCTCGAGATCCTCCGTGATCGACTGGACGATCGACGGCTGGACGCCCTCCGAGGGCTCGTCGACTAACAGGAGATCGGGATCGCCGACCAGCGCGCGAGCGATCGCGAGCATCTGCTGTTGGCCGCCACTCATCGTGCCGGCGTCTTGATCGGCACGCTCCTCTAGGATCGGAAAGTAGTCGTACACCTGCTCGTAGCGCGTCGCGCCGTCGTCGCCGATCCCCTCGCCGATCGTGAGGTTCTGTTCGACGGTCAAGCCGGGAAAGACGTCCCGACCCTGCGGGACGTAGCCGATCCCGCGTCGGGCACGGACGTCGGCCGGTTCGCCGGTCAAGTCGTCGCCATCGAAGCTGACAGTGCCGGTTTCTGGCTCGAGCAGCCCCATAATCGTTTTTAATAGCGTCGTCTTTCCGACGCCGTTGCGGCCGACGATCCCGACGATCTCGCCGTCCTCGACGGTAAAGTCAATATCTCTGAGTATCGGCGTCCCGTCGTAGCCGGCGTTCAGGTTCTCGATCTCGAGGCTCACGCGTTCTCACCAAGGTAGATCCGGCGGACATCCTCGTCGGCTTCGATCTCCTCGATCGGGGCTTGCCTGAAGATCGATCCCTGGTTCAACACGGTGACTTGCTCGGAGATCTGACGGACGAACTCCATGTCGTGCTCGACGACGAGAAACGTCATCCCGTCGTCGTGTAGCGACCCGATCAGGTTGGCGATGTCGGCCGTCTCATCGATCGACATGCCGGCGACCGGCTCGTCGAGGAGCATGAGCGTCGGGTCGAGCGTCACCGCCATGCCGATCTCAAGACGCTGCTTCTCGCCGTGTGAAAGCTCGCTGGCCCCCGTGGTGGCCTTCTCCGCGAGCGAGATCCGATCCAGCGTCTCGGCCATGACGCGCTCGATGTCGCGGTCGGTCCGCTGAAGCGGCACCTGAAGATTCTGCTCGACCGTGAGGTTCTCGTAGACGTGCGGTGATTGGAACTTGACGCTGATCCCGGTGTCGATCCGCTTGTGCGGTGGGAGTCCCGTGAGATCGCGGCCGTCGAAGTAGATCGACCCCTCGCTCGGCGAGAGCTGGCCGGTGATCAACTCGAGCAGCGTGCTCTTGCCCGCGCCGTTGGGACCGATGAGACACCGGATCTCGCCCGCATCGATCGAGAAGTCGACGCTATCGACCGCGGTGAGGCCGCCAAAGTTTTTTGTGAGCTGTTCGGTCGCGAGTACGGTGTCGGAGCCCGCGCCGGTCGCGGCGACGGCGGGCTGTTGTCTGACGTTGATATCCTGTGGCGTGCTCATTCGATTGGTTCCTCCGTCGTGGTCGTCGAGCCGGACTGCTTGCGCCCTCGGGCGAGCGCCCGGTCTTTGAGTTTCTCGAGCGTCGGGACGACGCCAGCCGGCATGAACAGGATCACGCCCAACAAGAGCCCGCCAACGATCACGAGCGCCCACTCGGAGCCGATCGGGCCGATCCCGCTGGAGAGCCCCGTCCGCATGCGCTCGATGGCGAACGTCGCGCCGATCGCGCCCAAAAGCGACTCGCGGCCGCCGACGCTGACCCACACAACCGGGAGGGCGGCGAAGGCGATCCCGAAGACGCTTGGGTCGATGTAGTTACCCCAACTGGCGTAGAAGACACCCCCGACCGCGGCCAACGCCCCGCCGATGGTGAAGACGACCAACTTCACGAACGGGACGTTGTAGCCGAAGGTCGCGGTCCGAGCCTCGTCCTCGCGGACAGCAACCATCGTCATCCCGAACTCGCTGTTGACGAGCGCCCGAAGCCCGAGGTACGTCACGACGAGCGTTGCGAGCAGGGCGTAGTACAATCCGTTGCCGTCGAGCACCAGACCGGCCTCGCCGATGCCGAGCGTGAGGTCCGGAATGTTCGTCATTCCGTTGAACCCGCCGAGTCGCGCGTCGCCGATCGCCCATTCACTACCGGCTGTCTGTGCCATGAACGTGTTCAACACCAAGGCGACGACGAGCGTCATGATCGTCACGTACGTGTCTCTGACACCGCCATAAAACATGAAGTAGCCCAACAGGGCCGCGAACAGCGTCCCGACGGCGATAGCGGCGACGATGGCGACGCCAACGCCGGTCGCCGACGAGAGGTTGATTCCGATCGCACCGAACGCGTAGGCGGCGACCCCAAAGAAGGCAACCTGTCCGAAGCTCAACACGCCCGCATAGCCCCAGATGAAACAGAGACTCAGGGCGAGGAACGCGAGCGCGAAGTAGCGCGAACTCTGGATCACGGTGTAGGGGTCGGTCGTTTGCGGGTACGCGGCCAGCGCAGCCACGGCAACGGCGAGACCGACCCAAAACGGGATTGAGTTGCCGACAGTATTCGGCCCCTCGAAGGGGGCACGAACACGGTCAAGGAGCGACCGCCCGTCCGTGCCCAGTCGGTCGCTCATTCGCTCGCCCTCCGTCGTTTCCGCAGTTCCTCGACGTAGCCTGTGATTCCATCGGGGAGGACGCGCAACGCGACGATGGCGACGAGCAA
>NZ_JBKEGK010000155.1:0-6158 GCF_046710025.1 Natronomonas sp.
GGAGGTGGTGACTGTGGAACAGTTCGTCTTCTTCGGCGGCAAGGGTGGTGTCGGCAAGACGACCGTCTCCTGTGCGTACGCGGTCCAGTCGGCGCGGGACGGCCACCGGACGCTCGTCGTCTCGACGGATCCCGCCCACTCCGTGACAGATGTATTCGACCAGTCGTTCGACGACGATGCGACCCCGGTTGCGGGGGTCGAGAATCTCGAGGCGATGCAGATCGACCCCGAAAAAGAGGTGACGCGGCATCTCGACGAGATCAGACAGGATCTCTCCGAACAGGTGTCGGCGGCGATGGTCAACGAGATCAACCGCCAACTCGAGATGGCACACGACACGCCCGGGGCGTACGAGTCGGCGCTCTTCGATCGATTCATCGATGTGATGCGCTCGGCGGAGCCCTACGACCGGGTCGTCTTCGACACCTCACCGACGGGGAGTACCCTCCGACTGCTCGGCCTCCCGGAACTACTTGAGGGGTGGATCGACCGGCTGATGTACAAACGCCGGACGAGTATCGACCTCTTTGAAAAGGCCGCGATCGGCAACAACGAGCCGAGGCGGGTAATGGACGGCGACCCCGTCCTCGCCCGGTTACAGGAGCGAAAGGAGTTCTTCGAGTTTGCCGGATCGACCCTCCGGGAGGACGCGGCCTTCTTTCTCGTATTGAACCCCGACGAGTTGTCGTTGAACGAGACCGAACGCGCAGTCGAGGCGATGACCGAATCGGGGCTCTCCGTCAGGGGGTTGGTCGCGAACCGCCTGACGCCGTCGCCCGACGACGACGAGGACGGACGGGGAGCGCGCTATCTGAGAGAGCGCGTCGCGACCGAGGAAAATCGGCTCCGCCGCGTCCGCGAGGACTTTGAGACGCCGCTCGTTGCCGAGATCGAGACCAAAACATCGGAGATAAAAGGCGACCTCCTCGTCGAGGTCGCTCGAGCGCTCGATATCGAGACGGCGCTCGATAACGCTGAGCCCGCCTGAACTCCCTGCGGGCGTCTACGCCCCGCTCTGCCCATCCTGTCCCGTCTCTCGCTCATCCCGTTTTTGAAGATATCGTAACACGCCTTGGAGGTTCATCCTGATCTCGCTGGCCGCGCTCTGTTCGCCCCACACGTCCGGCGTGTCGGCGCGCTCGAGAAAGTATTCGACCATCGCGTCCTCGTCGTCGAACTCGGCCCGCGCTGTCTCGACCGCCTCGACCCAGCGCTCCGTCACCTCGACGTACTCATCGATCCGCCCCGCCGCCGACTCCGGCCCAAAGTGGCCATAACAGATCGTTTCCGGGGCCAGCTCCCCTATCATTCGTGCGTCTTCGATGACCGTCTCGAGGTCGAATCCCGGCGGCGGCGACGTCTCGATCACCCGATCCAGTTGGGGCACGTAGATACCGGCCGCGTCGGCGGCGAAGATCGCGTCGGCGTCGGCATCGTGGAAGATCGCCTGGTGGAAGGCGTGTCCGGGGGCGTGATAGACATCGAGTGTTCGGTCGCCGAGATCGACCGTGTCACCGCCCTCGAGCGCCGTGATCCGCGCCTCGGGGATCGGTTCGGGTTTGGTGTAATGCTCGATCCGGTCTCCGACGGCCGCCTTCGTCCCCGCCCAGAGGCGGCCCGGATCGACGAGGTAGTCGACACCGGCCTCGTGGACAAGTACTTCGGCGTCCGTCTCCTCGGCGAGCACCCAGGACCCGCCGGCGTGGTCCAAGTGGACGTGCGTCGGGATGATGTACGCCAGTTCGTCGCGGCCGATCCCGAGCGCATCGAGTGCGTCGAGGATACACTCGTAGTTGGTCCCGAGGCCGGTGTCGATCACCGCCGGCCGTTCCGCGTCGTATATATAAACGGAGCCGGACTCAGGTAGGCCGTACAGCCCGACGTCGACGTAGTAACAGTCGGGAATAGACGCCACTGAGTACACGTCACCTATGGCCATACCTGACGTTTCGCCGTCCGGTATTAAAGCCACTCGCTATGTGGGCGACCACGAGCCGATCCCGCGTGACCGATACGATTTTCAGCCGCCGCGGCGAACCGCCGCTAAATGTTATCTAGGCAGTTCGTCCGTAAGAACCCCGACGAGATCCGACGCGCGCTCGAAACAAAGGGCGTCGACGTCGATCTCGATCGGATCCTCGAGGTCGACGAGGAGTGGCGCGAACTCAAGGCAACTGGCGACGACCTCAGGCGGCAGCGAAACGAGATCTCGAGCGAGATCGGCGGACTCAAGCGCGAAGGCAAGGAGGAGGCGGCCGAGGCGGCGATCGAACGCTCTAGCGAACTGAAAGAGGAACTGGAGGCCGTCGAATCTCGCGCCGAAGAACTTGAGGCCGAACTCGAAGCCACTCTGCTTGAGCTCCCGAACCCGCCGCACCCCGACGCTCCCGTCGGCGAGGATGAGTCCGACAACGTTGAGGCCGAGCGCTGGGGGTTCGGCGACCGACGGACGCTTCCGGACCCGGTCGTCCCCCACTACGACATCGGCGAGGAACTCGGCATTCTTGATTTCGACCGGGGGGCGAAAGTCTCCGGCGGCGGCTTCTACTTCGCGACGGGTGAGGGCGCGCGGCTGGAACACGCGCTGATCCAGTTCATGCTCGAATTCCACCGCGAGGAACACGGCTACACCGACGTGTTCCCGCCGATCCCGGTCAACTCCGCCTCGATGCAGGGGACCGGCCAGTTCCCGAAGTTCGTCGACGACGCCTACCGCGTCGGCGGCGCCAACGAGGCGGCCTACGACGACGACGACCTCTGGTTGCTCCCGACCGCGGAGGTTCCAGTCACCAACATGTACCGCGACGAGATCCTCCTCGATGACGACCTGCCGATCAAACACCAGGCGTACACGCCGAACTTCCGGCGGGAGGCCGGCGAGCACGGGACCGAGACGCGCGGCATCGTTCGCGTTCACCAATTCAATAAGGTCGAGATGGTGAACTTCGTCCGCCCCGAGGAAAGCTACGACCGACTGGAGGGACTTCTGGCGGAAGCGACGGCAGTGCTCGAACGGCTCGGGCTCCCCTACCGGGTCCTTGAGATGTGTACCGGTGATATGGGATTCACGCAGGCGAAAAAGTACGACGTCGAGGTGTGGGCACCGGGCGACGACATGGACGGCGGGCCCGAGGCCGGCGGGCGGTGGCTTGAGGTGTCCTCGGTTTCAAACTTCGAGGAGTTCCAGGCCCGGCGAGCAGGCATCCGGTATCGGCCCGAACAGCACGAGTCCGCGGAGTACGTCCACACGCTCAACGGCTCGGGGCTCGCCGTCCCCCGAGTGGTCGTCGCGATACTTGAGTACTACCAGAACGCCGACGGGACCGTCGACGTGCCGGAGCCGCTACAGCCCTATATGGGCGGTCTCGAACGGATTGAGGGCCACGATCCCGTCGGCGAGTCGGCGCTTGGCGCGGGCGAGTAAGCGGCCTCGGGCCATCGGGGCGGCTACTCCGGCCCAGGGCCCGTGTACGTCCGTATGCTCGCGATACTGCTCTCTCCGATCTCGAACGTATCGACGAAGCGAAACCAGGTCTCCCCGTCGGCATCGAGCAGTTGTCCCTCGACGGCAACGTTCTCATCCCCGGCGGCGTAGACGGATTCGACGACGTGGGTCGTCTCGCGTTCGGGACGGCCGCTCCGCATGAACGCGACGAACTCTTCGCGTCCCTCGATCGTCCGGTCGGGACGCTGGTGGACGAACCCGGCGGAGACAATCCCCGCGAGCGCGTCGTAATCGTCCTCGTCGATCGACCGGTAGTACTCCCGAGCGAGCGTGGCCCCGTCCATACCGAATAACATTCGGGGCGCGATCATATATCCGGCGGCGGCCGAGCGACTTTTCTCCCGGCGGCGGCAACTGCGGGCGTGGAGTTACACGTCCGGTACGAGGGCGACGACGATCCCGAGAAATGCTCGGCCCGAAAGCTCGCTCGTTTCGACCTCGTGAGCCTCCATCGATCGACCCGAGAGACACCCGCCGGCATCGTGCTCGATCCCTACGCCGACCGGGCGCTCTCGCCGGCCGACGCGGAGGGGGACCCGCCTCACGGACGATTGATCGCGCTGGATTGCTCGTGGGAGACCGCCGAGGCGGAGGCGTTCCGTCTCGATGGCCCTCACCGATCGCTACCGTTTCTCGTCGCCGCTAACCCAGTCAACTACGGGACGCCGTTCCAGCTCAACACCGTTGAGGCGTTCGCGGGCGCGCTCTGTATCCTTGGATACCGCGACCGTGCCGAGGAGATACTCGGAAAGTTCCGGTGGGGACACACGTTCTTGGAGCTGAACGAGGAGCCGCTCCGGCGGTACGCCGACTGCACTGACTCCTCGGACGTGGTCGACGTGCAATCGGAGTACCTCGACGCCTGAACCGCCCGCACTCCGCCACGACTGCCTCCCGGTTGTTTATAACCGATCACGGGACCAGCCCGTCGCGTGATCTGACATCGAGCCCGCGGCGAACACGGTGGGTGTCCGGTACACCGCCGCGGGATGGAACCGGTACCGGCTGTCAGCCCAATTGAATCGGATCAGTCGTCGGCTCGATCGAGACGGCGACCTCGTCGCCGGGCTCGAAGTCGTGTCCTTGCTGAAAGACGAGTTTCGTGCCGAACGGAACCTGTGACGCGAACAACGAAAGCCCGGTTGCGCGGCAGTTATCGGCGAACACCGCCACGTCTGCCCAGCTAATCTCCCGCCCGTCGGCCGTCCCGATCGGCGTACCAAGCAGCGATCGCTCACCCTCGGCGGTCGCAAGCGTTCCGCCGCCGCCGTAGTGGACGAGTCCGCCCTCAAGTGGGACGCCGTCGGTGTCCGCCAGCGCGGCGAACCCCTGCTGCCCCCGACTCGACGGCGAGTCGAGGCGAATATGGGTTGGCCCTGTCTCGACAACTGTTCCCCGACCGTTCCAGTCAAGACCGGTGACCGATACGCCGAGGTCGATCGGGAGCGATCCGCTCGCCCGATAGAGGTTCTGCGCCGGCCGACGGAACCCAAGGTGGAGGTGGTTGTCGACCCACCGACCGAAGAAGCCGGACCTGACGAGCGTTCCGAGTCGATCCCCGATCTCCACCCGCTCGCCGGCCTCGACGTCAGGGTCGACGTGGAGAACCCGCGCGATATGAGAGCCACAATCGAGGAGAAGCAGGTGATCCTCGGAGACGGCGTATGGGCGGTCCGGACACCTGACCGTCCGGATCGATCGGACGGGCCCGGAGACGGGCGAGACCGCTCGATCCGTTCCGGGATAGAGATCGATCGCACAGCCCGCATCGTGTGCCGGATACGGCGAGTTGTAACGAGAGAACCGCTCGTACCGATCGAGCACGGCCGCCGCGAGTGAAACCATACAATCGGTTCGTTCCCGTCGGGCTTATCCACGTCGGCACTCCCAGCCGATCACGTGTGTCGGCCGATCGGCGACCGTCGAGGAACCGCCCGTCGCTGACCACGGGAGCGATACGATGTACCCTCAGACCGTCCAGCCGCTGCGCTTCGTGAGGCTTACGGCCGTCGGTCGAGGACGTGAGGTAATGCTATTTCGCGACGCGACGCTGGCCGACGGACGGGTGCGCGACGTTCGGATCGACGGAGAGTCGATCGCCGAGGTCGGGACCGGACTCGATGGCGCCGACGAGACCGTCGACGTCGACGGGAAACTCCTGTTACCCGGGATGATCGATGCCCACGTCCACTTCCGCGAGCCGGGGTTCTCGCACAAGGAGACTTGGCGAACAGGGTCGAAAAGTGCCGCCGCGGGCGGCGTCACGACGGTGTTCGACCAGCCGAACACCGAGCCGCCGACGGTCGACGCGGCGGGTTACGAGCGAAAGGCCGAACTCGCGTCGGCGTCGCTCGTCGACTACGCGATCAACGGCGGCGTCACCGACGCTTGGGTCCCAGACGAACTCCTCGGGAAGCCGATCGGTGCGCTCGGCGAGGTCTTTCTCGCCGACTCGACGGGAGAGATGGGGATCGACACGGAGCGCTACGAGGAGGCGGTGAAACGCGCCCGCGAAGCGGGCGTTCCCATCACGGTGCACGCCGAGGACGCGACGCTGTTCGACGAATCGGCCGAGGATCGAACCGACGCCGACGCTTGGAGCGCCTACCGGACCGCCGCCGCCGAGATCGAGGCGATCCGACACGCCTGCCGG
>NZ_JBKEGK010000156.1:0-6014 GCF_046710025.1 Natronomonas sp.
TCGTTGTTGTTGACTCATAGTCATCCGAATGATTGTTGACGGTTCTATATAAATGTAGCTGATATCGGTCGCCGGTCGTTCGTCGCCGATCGACCCCCTAACCGACCGAAATACGCAGACAGCGAGGCTATGATAACAGTTCACTTGGCCCTGGCGCTCGATTGATCGACCCGGACCTGCGGGGATACAGAGTGGGGTTTATAAATAATTCGGGTGGCGGGGTTTATATGATCCGGCGGAAGATGCGACCGGCGCGGGGGTACCGCGGGGTCGCTCGCGCCGCGTTGCGTCGATCACAACATCGGTGAGACGGGAGCGGAGTTGCTGAACGCAAATAGTTCTAACCCCTGCGTGCGGTGACCATCGAGGAACTCGCCGGGAGACTCGATCTTCCGCGCTCGACCGCCCCCTACCGGCTCCGCCGGGCAACCGCCGAGTTCGCGGAGACGTTCGTCGACAGCGAGCCGTGAGTCCGGAACGAGACGGTCCCACAAGCCCGGTGGTGCAACTGCGCCGTGGGCTGAACGGCCACGCCCAACCCGGCCCGAGCCTCGACCCCGAGCGTCGCGTTCCCGACCGATACGTCGCCCCGTTCGACTGTCGCTTCGACGCCTTTATTACCGAACTGACCCTCAGATGACGTACTATGAGTGACAAGCCGGCATCGATGTACCGAAACATCGACAAGCCCTCCTACACCCGACGGGAGTACATCACGGGTATCCCCGGCTCGAAGGTGGCCCAGTACAAGATGGGTAACTTCGATGCCGAGCCCGACGACTACGATGTCCAGATCAGCCTCCTCGTCGACGAGGAGGTCCAGATCCGCCACGGCTCGCTTGAGTCATCCCGGCTCTCGGCGAACCGTCGTATGCTCAAGGAACTCGGCGAGGGCGGCGACTACAAGATGATCCTCCGGAAGTTCCCCCACCAAGTCATCCGAGAGAACAAACAGGCGACCGGCGCTGGCGCCGACCGTGTCTCCGACGGGATGCGCCAGTCGTTCGGCAAGATCGTCGGTACGGCCGCCCGGATCGCCCAGGGTGAGCGTCTTTTCACTATCTGGTGTAACCCTCAAGATGCCGAGACCGCAAAGGACGCCCTCCGGCGCGCGTACAACAAGATCTCCCCGCCGTGTACGGTTCGTGTTGAGCGCGGCGAGGATCTGCTGATCGCGTAAAGCACCCGGATGCGACTCGCCGAGTCGACGTGGACCGACGCTCAAGACGCCGACACCGATCTCGCGCTTTTGCCTGTCGGCAGCACCGAACAGCACGGCCCACACGCACCCTTGGGCGTCGACTCGATGACCGCCACCGCGATCGCCGACGCGGGGGCGGACCGATACGCCGAATCAGCCGGAGAGCGCCCGGTCATCGCCCCGACGATCCCGGTCGGGATCGCGGAGGAACACCGCGGCTTCGACGGAACGCTTTGGGTCTCGCCGGACACGTTTCGATCGTACGTCCGCGAGACGCTCGAGAGCCTCGCTGAGAGCGGCTTCGACCGGGTCGTCGTCGTCAACGGCCACGGCGGTAACACCGACGCGATCCGCGAACTCTGCGGGCGGGTGAGTCGAGACGGCGACGCCTACGCCGTCGGCTACACCTGGTTCGATGCCGTCGACTTCGACGCCTTTGGCCACGCCGGTCCGGCCGAGACGGCGGTGATCCGGCAGCTCGCCCCCGAGTTGATCCGTGAGGACCGTCTTGAGGCCGCCGCTGCGGGGGCGGCTGAGGGATGGGGCGAGTGGGTCGCGGGCACCAACCTCGCCCATGACTCCGACTCGTTCACCGATAGCGGCGTCGTCGGCGACCCCCGTGACGGCGACGGCGACCTCGGTGCCGAGCTTCTCGCGGCGGCGGCCGATCGCCTCGCCGAACTGCTTGAGTCGGTCGCGGCGCGCACGGTCGATCCGGACGCGGGCCCCGCTTCCGATCGTTGAGGCGCGTTTGCGGCAGTCACCGGGCTTCGATCTTCTCGACATCCGTACCTCGCCGACGTCCGGGTTTATGCCGCCGGACGGTCTACCGACGGCTATGTACGGGACGATCCTGTTTGCGACCGACGATAGCGACGACGCCGAGGCCGCACTTGATCACGCCCTCGAACTCGCCGCCTCGACGGGGGCGACGCTCCACGTGGTTTCGGTCGTCGAGACCCGAACCGCCTATGACAACGCCATCATCGATCCAGAGGAGGTCCAGGCGAATCTCAGGGCGGACGCCGAGGCCGCCGTCGAACACGCTGCTGAGGCCGCTACCGAGGCTGGTATCGAGTGTCGTACGACCGTCGTTGAGGGGCCGCCGTATGAGTGCGTCCTCGAAGTGATCGACGAGGTTGGGGCGGACGTGGTCGTCGTCGGCGCGACCGGCCGGTCGGGGTTCAAACGCCTTGTTCTCGGAAGTACGGCCGAACAGCTTTTAGAGACCGCACCGGTTCCGGTCGTCGTCATCGGTGGCGACCGCTGAGACGGACTGTTACAATCGGCCACCAACGACTGCCGGACCGGGCCGGCGGTTGTCGATGCTATATCGGCGCAATGCGTATGAATCTCTCCGCTGTGTCCCGCCAAGTGCTTCCCTCAACCTGTCTCGGTGACCGACGCGCCCGGCGGGGCCCTTTTTACCACCGGGCTCTATATGTGTATCAATGCTCGCATTCGACGTGCTCTTGGTTGGTGCGGCGCCCTCCCGTCCTGCCGTTTTGGAGGCGTTCCCCGAGGAAATCGTCGAGACGACGACGGCCTCAGGCGTCGACGACGCTCTCGAGACCCTCACACGGGGTGGCGCGGACTGTGTCGTTACTGACTATGCGCTCGGCGAGCGCGACGGGATCGACCTCCTCGATTCGATCCGAGAGTCGTTTCCGGCGCTGCCGGTCGTCCTCTATACGGCCGACGGCGACGAGGGCGTCGCTGAGACGGCCATCGACGCCGACGTGACCGCCTACGTCGCTGCCAGCGACGACCCGGCCGAGGACGGGATCATCGACCGGGTCGTCGAGCAGGCCCGCCGAAACCACGTCTCGGAGACGGTCGAGGAGTCCGATCCAACGGCCGCCAACCTGAAACTCGCCGAGTTGGCGATGGACGAGGCTCCGGTCGGAATCACAGTCGCGGACCCGAACGAACCCGACGAGCCGCTGATCTACGTCAACGAGGCGTTTGAGCGCCTCACCGGCTACGACACCTACGAGGTCCTCGGCCGGAACTGCCGATTCCTCCAAGGTGAGGGCACCGACCCCGAGACGGTCGAGCACATCCGGCGGGCCGTCGACGACCAGCGCTCCATCTCCGTGGAGATACTCAACTACCGTAAAAACGGCGAGCCCTTCTGGAACCAATTGAGCGTCGCCCCCGTCCACGATGAGGACGGCGACCTCACGCACTATCTGGGGTTCCAGACCGATATCACGGAACGAAAGGAAGTCGAACTTCGCTCGCGGCGGCAGGCCGAAGAACTCCGCGCCGACCGACGGGCCAGAGAGCGCCTGTTGGCTCGAATCGACGGCATCATGCAGCGCGTGACCGCCGCGACGGTCGAAAGCACCTCCAGAGCGGAACTCGAAGAGCGCGTCTGTAAGGCGGTCCTCGAGACCAACGACTACGAAGCCGTGTGGTTCGGCACCCGTCAGGCGACGAGCGACCGGATCGTCGCCGGCGAGCGGGCCGGTTGTGGCGGGGTCGACGAACTCTTTATTCCGGCTGACGCCCCCGAAGATCCCGTCAACGAGGCCGTCCGAACCGGTACTGTGACCGTCGCCCAGACCGAGTCACTCGCCCCCGATTCCCCGCACCATCGCTTCGCACCTCCTGACGGCGGCGTCGCGTCGATCCCCTTGCGGTATCGCGACGCCGACTATGGCGTCTTGGTGGTCTACGCCTCCCGGGCCGGCTCGCTCGACGACCACGAAACCGCGGTGTTCGAGGCGCTTGGGCGCGTGATCGGTACCGGTATCAACGCCCTCCAGAACCAGCGACTGTTGGCGACCGACGAGTACATCGAGTTGACGTTCACCGGTAGCTCCCCAGCCCCCGTCGTCGCCGAGTTGGCTGACCGCGCGGGCTGTGAAATCACGTATCGAGGCGCGGTCTCACGGAGCGACGGCAAGTTCGTCCTCTCGGTTCTCGCCTCCGGGGTCAACGCCGAGGCCATCGAGGAGGCGGCAAAGACGCTTGCGGACCCGCCGGAGGTTCGCACCGTCGCCCCCTATGACGACGCGTGTCTCCTAGAGATAATTCCGGCCGGGGAATCGATCGTTCGTACGGTGCTCGATAACAACGGTTCGATCCGAGGGCTGACGGCCGACGGTGACAGAGCCGAACTCCGCGTCGAGGTTCCCCGAACAGTCAACCCGAACATGGTCGTCGAGACTGTCATCGACCGCTACGGCGGTCTCTCGTTGGCCGCCCAGCGGCGCCGGGAGCGGGACCCGAACTCCCGAACGGAGCTCATCGAATCACTCCGGGACGAACTCACCGACAGGCAGCTCGAAACCGTTCAAAAAGCCTACCTGAGCGACTACTTCGAGTGGCCCCGGCCGGTCTCCGGCGAGTCGATAGCCGACTCGATGGGCATCACCCGATCGACGTTCCACCAGCATCTCCGAGCCGCCCAATCAAAGATCATGGGGGAACTCTTCGAGGAGATCGAACCCACACCACAGCCCAACTAGTCGGGCGGCGTCAATTTATACGTCCCGAGCGAACAACATACCATGGTCGTTAATCCGACGCTCCGAACGTTCCTGCCGACGCCGCGCCCCGAGGAGTCAGCCGGAACGGCCGGACTGAGGGAACGATGACCCCGACGACGTACCTCGGGTTTCACCTTCTGTTCATCCTGCCACCGGTGGTTTTAGTCGTCGCCGCGGCCTACCTCCGACCCGCCGCGGTGTGGGGGCGGGTTCCGTTCATCGGCCTCGGGGTGATCGTCGCGTTGGCGGTCGGTTACACGACGCCCTGGGATGCTTTCCTCATCGAATTGGGTGTTTGGAGCTACGGTGACGGCGTCGTCTCGGCCTCCGTCTACGCCATCCCGATCGGCGAGTACCTGTTTTTCTTCCTCCAGCCGATCCTGGTTGCGCTGTGGCTCTACAATCTTGAGATCCCGACCGACGGGGACCTCCGGCTGTCCATCCGGACGCGCCTCCTCGGCCTTGCAGCCGGGGCCGCTGTCGCCGCCCTCGGGGTCGGCCTGCTCCTTTCGGGTCCCTCAACGCTGTATCTGGGAGCAATCCTCACGTGGGCCAGCCCCGTCCTCGCTATCCAGTGGGCATTCGGGTGGCCGCACCTGTTTCGGGCTTGGCGGGCCGTCGTCGCCGGTATCGGCGCTCCGACCGCCTACCTGTGGGTACTCGATCGGTTCGCCATCACGAACGGCCTCTGGATCCTTTCGGATACCCACACGCTCGGGATCGCACCCTTCGGCCTGCCGATCGAGGAGGCGGTGTTCTTCCTCATCACGAACGTGTTTATCGTCCAAGGACTGGTGTTGTACCTGTGGCTCGTCGATCAGTGGCCGACGGTCGCCTCCGACGTCCGCCGGGCCGTCCCGTCCGCTCTCAGGGGGCTGCTCCCGTCTCCCGACTCGCCGGTCGCCGCAACTGACGCCGACGAGCCGCGGACCGACGACCCCGACCGAACCACTACGTGATCGCCGGTCCAAACGAGCCCTGTGCCCGAATCACTTCCCGACCGCCCGACCGGACACGCCCGTCGCACCCCGGCCGAAACGCGAGGGGCTCTCTCGCGGCTCGCCTTTGTGCCCGGTTGGGTCGTCGTCGCCATCACGACGCTCATCTTTGCGGCCGGCGTCTCCGTCCCGCTGGTGTATCAGTTGCTCCCGCTCGTGATCAGCGCCCTCGTGTTAGGATTGCCCCACGGTGCGATCGACCACCTCGCGATCCCCCGAACCCGTGGCGAGGCGGTCACCGGGCGGTGGCTGGCCGCTATCGGCGCGCTGTATCTCGTTGTCGGCGGCGCCTACGCGGTCGTCTGGTTTCTCGCTCCC
>NZ_JBKEGK010000157.1:0-5979 GCF_046710025.1 Natronomonas sp.
TCACGTCGGCGAAGACGGTCAGGTACGCGGCCAGCCCGAACAGGGCCGCAGGGACGAACGACCCGACCGTCTCGGCACGCTCACCGAGCAACGACCGGACGACGTGGCCGCCGTCGAGTTGACCGACCGGGATGAGGTTGAGAAACGTCACGAAGAGGCCGACCCAGGCGCCGAAGATAACCGGGCTGGCGACGAGGCCGGGGTCCTCGTAGGTGAGTTGACCGCCGGTCGCCCACGCGAGAAACTCCAGCAGAGGTGGGTACCCCAACTCGAGTTGTATCATCCCCTCGTTCTCGAGGACGTACTCCGGAACGCGGATCGGATCGAGGTGGAGGCCGATCACCGCGACACAGACCGTCGCCACGAGGCCCGCTAGCGGCCCCGAGATGCCGATGTCGAACAGCGCCTCCCGGTCGGGGATACGGCCACGCATTGAGATCACCGCCCCGAAGGTGCCGATGAAACTCGGCACCGGAATAAAGTAGGGGAGGCTCGCCTCAACTCCGTGGTACCGTGAGAGAGCGTAGTGGCCCAACTCGTGGATCGCGAGCACACTGAGTACCGCGAGCGCGAAGGGCCACCCGGCGAGGAGATCGAGCGGCCCGTTGACCGGCTGGTAATACCAGATTGTCCCGGCGTACAGCGTCGTGAGCACCGTCGCTAGAAGCATGACGATGTTCGTCCACGGTACCCCGTCGACGCCTACCCGGCGAGGTTCGGCGACGAGCGCGCGGCGCCGCTCGCCGACCTCGACGCCCGTTATCGGGTCGGACTCGCTTTGAGTGACTGTGTCGAAGCGAACTTCGTAGCCGCGCTCGCGGAACTGCGGCCACACCTCGCGCTCGAGCCGGCGGGCGTCGGTCCGTGCCTGGCCGTAGTAGACGATCCGGCCGTCATCCCGGACGTCGACCTCAACCGTCTGGAACGCCGGAAGCAGCGACTCCGGTGACGGTCCGGCGTGGTTCGACGATCGACTGGCGGGGTCCATCGTGACAAAGAACGCGTCTGGCAGAAATAAATCCCGTGCCAGCGACCGGAGCTGCTGGTACGGCCGTATTTATATACCGTTGGGGACCGGTCGGGCGGATCGGTGTCAGTCCGACATCGGCTGATCCATCGGGTCCATGCGCTGATCTCGCGTGGGTTAGCCTCGTGTGACGCGCCACGTGGTCGCGGAGGTGTACGACCACTTTTCGATTTCGAGTTCCGCCGCCGAGTCGCGGAGCTTCACCATCAGTGCGCCGATCTCCTTCGGGGAGAGCTCAACGTCATCGGCGATGAACTTGCTCTTTATGTACACCTCGCCGTCCTCGGCCCGCTGACTGAGATACCGGCGAAGCCGCGTTTCCTTGCTCTCCGTCGTGGAGTCCGTTGTAGCACTCATATCTGACACCTCACTTCCCTCTTGCTGTCGAACGGGTATATAAAGAGGCGAAGCTTCGGATGCCTTCGGCTCGATTCGGAATAAACGCCGAAAAAAGACACGTTTTATAAATTATGCAGAGGCAGTAGGAAATTTTATGCTACCGTCTAAAATTTTCTTTCTCAAAAAAGATACAGAAATATACTACTATATATTAACGCTGATTCGGCGGACAAAACCGATTTTAGGACGAAAAATGACTCTTATGAGCAGCAAACTATCCCGAAGACCTCATCGAAGAGGCCCCTTCATCTCCTTTCGGGGGCGTCTGAGCCCGTTTATACGCCGGCCATCTAAGCTGTCTGAGTCCGTGCAACTTGCCATATCACTCGCGTTGGTGGACCCAAAAGGTCTCCTCGTCGGTCACTTCCTTCTTAAATAGCGGGACCTCTTCTTTTAGCCGGTCGATACCGTCCTCGACCGCACGGAACGCCTCTCGGCGGTGGCCAGCCAACACGACAACGAAGACGATATCCTCACCGTCCGGAATCCGCCCGGTTCGGTGGTGGAGACGGACATCCAAGATCCCGTTGCGCTCCTCGAGTTCCGTCTCGATCGTGTCCATTCGGCGCTCGGCGACCCCATCGTACTTTTCGAACTCCAAGTAGTGAGTCCGCTCGTCGCCTTCGTCCTCCTTCGCGCGAACACGGCCGGTGAACGTGGCGATCGCGCCGGAGTACGTCGCTGCTGTCGACCGTTTCACCGACGCGACCAGCGACTCAAGCGTCTCGTAGGGCTCGCCGTCCTCGATCGTCTCGATCGCGGCGGCCGCGTCAAGACTCCCCACCCCTTCGACAGCGACAATCGGTTCCTCGACTGTCTCCTCCGTTTCGCCGACGACGACAGTCGGGAGCCGTGCGCCCGGCGCGCCGAGCACGAACGCGTAGTCGTGATCCGGCGCGAGCCGGTCGATCGCGTCCCGAACTGAGAGCCCGTCACCGCTCGCGCGCCAGCCGTCGTCGACGACGTACTCCGTCGCGGCGCGCGACAGCGATTGCCCGCCATCCACCGCGGTATCCGCCTCGCGGCGAACGACCCCGACTCGACCCGCCGCCGCGTCCGCAAGCCGTGGGGCCGCGGCGTCGGCATCCGATCCAAGCAGCGAAACCGTGTACATACGCTGTCTGTTCGGCCGCGGGCGCTTGTAGGTGTCGGAGGGCTTGACAACCCTTAAGAGTAAAACAAGGCAACCCTTCGGTAATGAGAGTTATCCTTTCTATCGGCGGGAGTGTCCTCGCCCCCGATCTCGATGCCGATCGCGTCGACGCCCACGCCGACGTACTCGACGGGCTGGTCGACGACGGCCACGAGGTCGCGGCTGTCGTCGGCGGCGGCGGGGTCGCGCGCCGCTACATCCGGACCGCTCGCGACCTCGGGGCGACCGAGTACGACCTCGACGCTCTCGGAATCGATGTGACGCGACTGAACGCCCGTCTCCTGATCACTGCGCTTGAGAGTTCCGCAACACCGGAGCCGGCGGAGTCACACGAGGCCGCGCGCGCCTCCCTCCGGCGCGGGGAAGTCGCCGTGATGGGCGGAACGATTCCCGGCCACACGACCGACGCCGTCGCCGCGCTACTGGCCGAGATGGCCGAGGCTGACCTGCTCGTCTACGCCACGAGTGTCCCGGGCGTCTTCTCGGCCGACCCGAATGCCGACGACGGGGCCGAGCGCTACGACGAACTGAGCGCCGGCAAACTCGTGGACGTGATCGCCTCGATCGAGACCGCGGCGGGGTCGAACGCCCCCGTCGACCTCCTCGCTGCGAAGATCATCGAACGCTCCGGCCTCCGGGCCGTCGTCCTGGACGGTTCGGAGCCGTCCCGGATCGCCGACGCGGTCGCGGGCGACGCCGACGGCACGGAGGTCCACCCGAATGAGTGAGCTTTACGACATCGGGACGGGCGAACATCGCGCCTTCTGGGCCGATTCGGTCGCCGACGAGATCGAATCGCGCGATCCCGCGGAGCCGATCGTGATAAAAGGCGGCGTCTCGCCGTCCGGCGTTCCGCACCTCGGCCACTTCAACGAGATCATGCGCGGCTACCTCGTCGCCGAGGCGCTCAGGGAGCGCGGTCACGAGGTCGAACAGGTGTTCACCACCGACGACCGCGACCGCCTCCGAAAACTCCCGCGCAAACTCGCCGATTTGGAGTGGAACGTCGTCGGCCTCGGCGAGGTCGACGCCGGAGCGCTCGGCCGAAACCTCGGCAAACCCTACACCGACATTCCCGACCCCTTCGGCTGTTGTGACTCCTACGGCGCGCACTTCACCGAACTGCTCGGCCGATCCGCGGCGGCCGTTGGCGTGCCGATAGAGATGGTCTCGAACACCGAGTTGTACGAGTCCGGGCGCTTCGACGACGCGGTCGAGCGCGTTCTCGAGAACCGCGATACCGCACGCGAAGTCCTCACCGAGTTCCAAGACAAGATCGACGGCGCGTACGTCCCGTTCTTCGCACAGTGTTCGTCGTGTGGCCACCTCACCGAGACGATCACCGACATCGACCTCGACTCCCGGACCGTCGAGTACGTCTGCCGCGACGTCGAGGCCGGCGACGACGTCATCGAGGGCTGCGGCCACGAGGGGACTGCGACCTTCCGGGACGGAAAGCTCCCGTGGCGCTTCGAGTGGCCCGCACAGTGGCTGACGCTCGGGGTCGATTTCGAGCCCTTCGGCAAGGATCACGCCGAGGGTTCGTGGCCCTCCGGGGAGACGGTCGCCCGCGAGGTGTTCGGCTTCGAGCCACCGGTACCGATGGTCTATGAGTGGTTCACGCTCAACGGCGACGCACTGTCGTCATCGGCCGGCAACATCATCACGGTCGCCGAGGTGCTCGACATTCTTGAGGTCGAAGTGCTCCGCTATTTCTTCACGAAGAACCCAAAGAAACAGCGCGACTTCGACGTCGGCCGCATCGATCGGCTCGTCGACGAATTCGACCGTTTCGAACGGGCATACTTCGACGGCGAGACCGACGATATCCCCGCCGACGAGGCCGAACTCGCCGACCGTGCCTACCCGATGGTTGCCGACGACGCGACGACGCGACCGATCCGGATTCCCTACACGTTCGCTGCCGTCCTCGGGATGACCGACGACCGCGAGCTCCGCGTCACGATGGCCCAGCGCTCGGGGCACCTCCCCGAGGACGCGACCGATGCCGAGATCGACGGGGCCCTCGAACGGGTTGAGAAAGCGCGCACGTGGGCGGTCCGGACGGACAACGAGTTCAACTATCGCCTCGCCGAGTCGCTTCCCGAGACGGACTTCGACGCCGACACCGAAGCCGCCCTTGATGCGCTCGCCGACTTCGTCGCGACCGAATCGCCCGACGAGGACGCCCTTCAAGAGGAGATATACGAGACGGCCCGCCGCCACGACGTTCCCGTCGGGGAGTTCTTTTCGGCCGGCTACCGGTTGTTTCTCGATGAGTCGGAGGGGCCGCGCCTCGGCCCGTTCCTCGCGCCCATGGACGACGCCTTCGTCCTTCAGCGGCTTCGACGCGAGGGATAAGACGACGGCATCGGTGCGTTATCCCCGTCTGATATCACCGTTTGGGCCACCCCGACCCAGTTTCGGGACGGCTCGCCCCCGGAACGCTCCGCCCCGACGGAACGACTTTTCAGTAACCGAGGCCCTACGTGCAGTCGATGAATACGCTGTCTTGGATTCTGGTCGGGATCCTCGTATACACGGCCGGCGTGATGGCGCTCAACTCACGCGGGCTGTTGCCGTCGTCGTTCAAACTCTCCGGGCCGATCCTGACGATCCATACGAAGCGTGGACGGGCGTTCCTCGGGTGGCTTGCCTCGCCAAAACGGCTCTGGCGCGCGTGGGGGAACCTCGGCGTCGGGATCGCCCTCGTCATCATGGTTGGGTCGTTCTTCGCGGTGTTGCTGTCGGCGGTCAGTACGATCTCACAGCCGCAGGCGGCCGGCTTCGTCCGCCCGCAGGACGCCCTCGTCATCCCCGGTGTCAACCAGTTCCTGCCGTGGGCGGCCGCGGTCGACATCGTCGTCGGTCTTCTCGTCGGCTTGGTCGTCCACGAGGGCGGCCACGGTTTGTTGTGCCGCGTCGAAGACATCGAGATCGAGTCGATGGGCGTCGCTCTGCTGGCGTTCATCCCGATGGGTGCGTTCGTCCAACCAGACGAGGAGAGCCAGGAGGCCGCCGACCGCGGCGGCCGAACGCGGATGTTCGCCGCCGGCGTAACCAACAATTTCCTCGTGACCGCGGTCTCGTTTGCGCTGCTTTTCGGCCTCGTTGCGAGCCTCGTTACCGTCGTCCCCGGTGTCGCGATCGGCGGCGCGCTTCCCGGATCGGCAGCCCAAGAGGCTGGCATCGACCGCGGTGACGTGCTCGTCGCCGTCGACGGCCAACCGATCGACGGTGACGAGGAGTTCAGCGCCGCCCTCGCTGACGCCGGCAGGGAGGTCACCGTCGACCGTCGGAGCGCCGACCCCATCACGGTCGAGCGGAGCCTTATCGCCACCCGCGCTGTCGTCGACGGGCCGATCGGAACGGGCACCGAACTCACGCACGTCGACGGCGA
>NZ_JBKEGK010000158.1:0-5949 GCF_046710025.1 Natronomonas sp.
GATATAGAGCGTGTCTTCAGCAGTCGAGCCTGTGCACGCCTTCTCTACGATTTGATGTCGTCTTATGGGTCGTCCCTGCCCCCTCAACGGCGGTCGCACAAACGATGGACGTCTGTGGAGAACGTGACCACGTCGACTCGTTCACGGAGCCGTTCGACTGTGACGAGACAGTGGAAACAGAACGTAGTATCGACTGCGAAGGCGACCGTGGCAACTGCAGCCACCGACTTTGAACTTCGTTCTGCTCCCGTCAGGCCTGGAGGTATTCGCCGAGTTTTTCGAGGGACGAGAGCGCGACGGTCGGGGTGGTCCCAAGCGACGCCGCCGAGTTATGTTCGCGTTCGAGGAACACGGCGTTGAGCCCTGCCCGCTCGGCCGCCAGAACATCCGTCTCGCGGTCACCAACGTAGACACCGGTGCGAGCGCCAAGTGTCCCGAGCGCCTCCTCCAAGTAGTGCGGATCGGGTTTGCGTCGTCGGAATCCTTCGACGCCGGGGTCCCGGCCGCGGACGAACGCAAACTGCGGCAGATTGTGGTTGTCGACGACTGCCCGAACCACCGCGTCGTAGTTGTTGCTGACCAGGCCGAGTTGGTGGTGGTCTGCGAGTTCTGAGAGCGCCTCCACGTCGGCATAGCGCGTCCTCGTGCCGGATTCGACACGACTAGCGAACCAGCGTTCGCTGTGGCGCTCGCGGGTGTCGTAGAACGCCACCGGGTCGACACCGATGGCCTCGCAGGCCTCGACAAACGGTCGGTCGTACTCGTAGCCGGCGAGTGCAGCCCACTCGGCGTCACTGGCCGCGAGGTCGTACTCCTCGAGTGTCCGTGCCAATCCTGCCTCGTACCCGGCAGTGTCGTTTGCGTGACCCTCCAGCAACACGCCGTCCATGTCGAACAAGACGACTGAGGTTTTGTCGCCCGTCACCGTACTAGCGCCCTCGTATATGCTGAGAGGCTTTCGGTAGCGATGACCACACCAAGGATGACGATTAGCACCGTCGCGACCGATTGCCACGCGAAGGCATTGACCGCTCGGAACAGCTGGACCCCGATCCCGCCCGCGCCGACAAACCCGAGCACGGTCGAGTCGCGGATGTTGATGTCCCACCGGTAGATGGAGAGCCCGACCAAAGCGGGCTTCACCTGCGGAAGGATTCCGTAGAGCAAGACCTGTGCCTGCGACGCGCCGGACGCCCGCACCGCCTCAACTTGACCGAAGTCGATCTCCTCGATCTCCTCGCCCAGCAGTTTCCCAAGGAAGCCGATCGAGCGGAAGGCGATGGCGATCGCACCCGCAAGCGGTCCCGACCCGAACATCACGACGAAGAACAGCGCCCAGATGATGGTGTTGACCGACCGGCTCACGGTCACGATGAGCTTCCCGAGCCAGAAGGTCGCGGCGTTCGGCGTCGTGTTCTCGGCGGCAAGCAGCGCCACCGGGATCGAAAGTACCAGTGCTCCGATGGTCCCAAGCGCGGCGATCTGGATCGTCTCGATCAGCGGTTCGACGATCCGGCTCGTGTACGCCACGTCTGGTGGGTACATTCGAGTGAGGAGGTCGCCAACCTCTCGGGGGATCGTCTCCGGTCTGACGATGCCGATGTCCATGAACTGCCAGGAGCCGATCACGGCGACGGCGGCGACCAACGTGAGGACGAACCGGCCGAGCCGCCGTCGCCGGTCGAACCGTTCCCAGCGACGCTCGTCGGTTGCCATCAGTTGTACCTCCGTCTGACGACCGCGCTAACGCTTTCGGCCACCAGCACGACCGCGATGATCGCCAGCAGGATAGCCGTGACGTACTGGTAGTCGTAGCGGTTGAACGCGGTCAGAAGCACCGACCCGATCCCGCCCGCGCCGACGATGCCGATGATGGTCGACGTGCGGATGTTGATGTCCCACCGGTACACCGAGAGACCGGCGAAGCGCGGGATGATCTGCGGGACGACCCCGTACAGGAGCGTCTGGACCGGCGACGCTCCGGAGGCCCGGACCGCGTCGACCGACCCCATGTCGATGTCCTCCAAGTCCTCGGCCAGAAGCTTCGAGAAGAACCCCACGGTCTTGAACGTGATCGTGAGAATACCGGCGAGCGGGCCGAACCCGACGGCTTTGACCGCGATGATGGCGATGATGATCGCGTTGAACGCCCGGGAAATCGAGATGAAGCCCCGATTGATCGCGTACAGCGGCTTCGGCGAGAGGTTCTCGGCGGCCATGAACGCGATCGGGACGCTAAGAAGGATGCCGGTGAGCGTCGAGATCATCGCCATCGCGACGCTTTCGAGCATCTTGTCCAGGATCCGCTCGGCCTGCCTCGGCGTCGCCGTTGGGGGGAGGAAGTCGCCGATCAGGCTGGCTGCGCTCCCCAGCCCTTGGATGATTCGTCCCGGGTCGGCGCCCACCCCGAACCCCGACCAGACAAAGAACCCGACAATGCCGGCGTAGACAGCCCACTTCACCCCGCGGGTCGGGAAGACGGTCGGCCGTTCCCAGGTACGGTTGCCGGCAGCCACGCTACGTCTCCCCCGCGAGCGGGCGGTCCGTGTCTGACAGGATCTCCCCGTCGGTGCCGGCGTCCATCGTCGTCCGTTCTTTGTCGGCGTTCTCTGGCACCTCCGCGCCGCGGTACACCTGATCGAGCCCTTGCTGATCGAGTTCCGAGGGCGAACCCTCGAAGACGAGTTCGCCGTCGTGGAGGCCGACAATCCGATCGGCGTGTTCGATCGCGAGGTCGACCTCGTGGATGTTGATCAACACCGGCACCTCGCGCTCGGCGGCGATGTCGGTCAGGAGCCGCATCACCGTGTTCGACGTCTCAGGATCGAGACTGCTGGTCGGCTCGTCGACCAGGAGGATCTTCGGCTGTTGAATCACCGCCCGCGCGATTCCGACCCGCTGGCGCTGACCGCCGGAGAGTTCGTCGACGCGTTTGTTCTCCATGTCGCCGAGACCGACCCGATTGAGGATCTCGTAGGCCCGCTCGATGTCCTCAGCGGGGAAGGACCGCCGGAACGCCTGCCACGCGGAAATGTACCCCAGCCGTCCCGTGAGGACGTTCTCCATCACGGTCAGACGCTCGACCAAATTGTACTCCTGGAATATCATCCCGATGTCCCGGCGAACCGATCGAAGCGCATCGTCGCCGAGCGCGGTCAGTTCCGTGTCGTCGAGGAAGACCTCGCCGCCGCTGGGCTCGGTCAGCCGGTTGACACACCGGATGAACGTGCTCTTACCGGCGCCGCTGGGGCCGATCATGGCGACGGTCTGGCTCCCCTCGACGGACGTTGTGACGCCCTTCAGCGCCTCGTCGCCGGTGGGGTAGGTCTTCTGTAGGTCGGTGACCCGGAGCATCTACGATCCGAGCGCGCTCTCGGTGTACTCGACGCCGTTGTACCCCTGAATTACCATGATGTCTTTGAATACGGTGCGGTAGTCAATCGGAACGAACTTGTTGTAGCCCGTCCGTTTCTGGAAGTCCGTCCCCGAGAAGTCCGATTCGAGATAGGCCCGCTTGATCCCCTCCTGGATTTCGGGTTTCAGGTTATACCGGTACGCAACCGGCCCGTTCGGGAAGGGCGCCGACGCCCAGACCACTTTGAAGTCGTCAAAGCTCAGATCGCTCTGGGCCTCGACGGTATCGACCATACAGGTCG
Source organism: Natronomonas sp. (assembly GCF_046710025.1). Lineage (GTDB taxonomy): Archaea > Halobacteriota > Halobacteria > Halobacteriales > Haloarculaceae > Natronomonas. The sequence continues at coordinate 3,657 of NZ_JBKEGK010000158.1, forward strand.
AACAGATTGGTCCGGCATCGTAGTCACCGGCGGCAATTCCGCGCGTCGTGTTACCGTGACCGCCCGAGAAGTTGACCTCGTAATCCTCCTCAGCCGTCACGTCGAAGTACTGATTGAACAGCGCCGATGGCGCCTGGTGCCCGGAGTTCGACGCAGGCTCGGAGTGACCGACCTTCACGTCGTCGCGGGCAAAGTCCTTGACGCTCTGGATGTCGTCGGCGTCGGCCCGCGTCGTCGCGAACAGCCGGTACCCGAAGAGTTCATCGGGCGTCAAACCCCCCGCGAACGGCACGGCGCCCGCGAGGTTGACCGCGAACGCCGTTGTCCCGGTTGAGAAGTTCGCAATGTGTGCTCGCTCGGAGCGCATCGCCTCGACGGACGCGGCGTAGCTGTTCACCTTGCTGAACTCGACCGGCTTGCCGGTCTCCTCCTCGATGCGGTCGAAGACGGCATTGAAGTCCTCCTCGAACCGACCCTGGACATCCTCGCTGGGGCTCTCGGTGAACACCAGGGTGTCGGGGTCGAGCAACTCGCTCTCGTCATCGGGCGTCTCCTGAACGGGCTCGCCGTGGGGAATCTCGTCGACCTCCTGCCCTCGCATATTCTCTAGGTCGATTGTCGACCCGCGCTGGTAGTCCGCATCGATTAGTGCCGTCGACAGGTAGTTGTTCTCCTCCCAGGCTGGACTCGCTGGGTCGAAGCTACTCGCGTCCGCGAGCATCGGGTCGCCGTCGGAACTGCCGGAATTCGAACCGCCAGAGCTGCCGGATCCATCACTTCCACTGCCTGAGCTGGTACAACCCGCAAAGCCAGCGGCGAGCGCAGCCGCCGACGTTTTCAGAAATGTCCGCCGTCGGTTACTGTTGTCGTCTGCCATCGAGTGAAATACAGGATTGGCTAATCATATGAGTTATGTAATTTTGATATGTTTGATTATATATCTTTATTTCTGGTCAGATCGGTACGGTGGAGTATGTATCGACTATTCGAATATGTGTAGCCAAGTATGGTATTTAGCACCAACAGAGATATGTTGAGTCTAGTAGGATATATAGCGTTCTGAGTTATATATATCTATTTCCCGATAATAGTTTACGCGTGGTCTCCCAGGCGATATGTATGCCCATACGCCCGCTCGTCGCTCGTCTCCGCGAGCCAGCGTACATCGGGTCGAACCGATGTCTCCCGTGTACCGCAGTCAACCTCGGACTGCTCGGAATCGTGGTCGGTCCGCTTTGGATGCTCAGCCCCGTTGCCGCGGTGATCGGCGGTTTCGCCGGCGTCACGACCATCTGGCTCCGCGGCTATCTCGTGCCCGGAACGCCCCAACTGACCCGTCGCTACCTTCCGATGTCGGTCCTCGCCGCGTTCGGGAAGTCACCGACCACGGTCTCGACGACGGTGCCGCCGGAGGGTGACCCCGTCGAGAAGCTCGTCAGCCTCGGTGTCCTCTCGAAGGAACCCGGGAGTGACCCCGCACCCACCCCGTCGTTCCGGACCGTGTGGCACGAGACTGCGGAAACAATCGCGAACGACCCTACTGCGCTCAGTGAGGGGGCCGCGACCGTGGCCGCAGTCGACCAGTCGAAGATCACGGTGGCTGAGTCGGACGCCGACGGGGTCGTCGTGACAGCCAACGGGTCGTGGGTTGGGCAGTGGCCCTCACGGACGGCACTCGTTGCCGACCTCGCGACGGAACAGACGCTCGCCGGTCCCGCCTGGGACGCGCTCGGTCGCGCGGAGCGAGTCGATCTCGCTGCTCGGGTACGGGGACTGGTCGAACACTGTCCAACCTGTCGCGGGCCGACTCGTATCTCCGACGAGACAGTCGAGTCGTGCTGCCACGCAACTAATGTTGTTGCGGTCTCGTGTGCGGACTGCGGCGACCGGCTCGCGGAGTTCGACCCGTCGCCGTCCACGTTCGCGCCCGGGTCGTGAACAGGGTAGGCGCGAAGCGGGCCGTTACGAGCGATCGGACGTTTCACACCCCACCGGGCTCGTGAGGGGCCGAGACTGTTGTCGGTGGCCCCATCGAGTCCGGTTGTGGTACTGCTCGCCGCACTGCGACACCGCTCTGCCGTTCTCTTCTCGCCTAAAGAGCGACCGGGAAGTTCCCGAGATGCGGTATCTATATCGCTCAGAGGAGCACGGTGAAAGTGATAGACAGAGCCGAGATTACCCCGTTGAGGAACCTCCGACAGCGTTGGAGTACATCCTGTTGAGTACGAGACGCGCCCCGGCGTCACCGTCGAGAACCTACAACAAGTTCGCGCGGTCTACGATAAGTCGAATG
>NZ_JBKEGK010000159.1:0-5930 GCF_046710025.1 Natronomonas sp.
CTGGCGAAGGCGTGGGTCCCATACATCCTCGTCGTCGTGTTGTTGGTCATCACGCGCGCAGTCGGCCCGATCAGCAGCGCGATCGGCAACGCCGACTACGGCGTCGAGGTCGGTAACTTCACCATCGGTATCGTCCTCGGATGGAGCAACATCCTCGGGACGGAGATCAGTAACTCAATCGCCTGGATGAGCGTCCCCGGCTTCTGGCTCATCGTCCCCGCGCTCCTGTCGATTCCGATCTTCGGTATGAGCGGGGGAGAGTTCAAATCGGCGCTCAGCGAGACCGCGAGCAAACTCGTCTCACCGTTCATCGCGTTGATATTCGTCATCGCGATGGTGCAGGTGATGTTGCAGTCCGCGGTCGCGCCGACGAGCATCGACCTCGGCATGATCCAGGCGCTCGCACAGGCGACGGCCAACGCGCTCGGGCCGGCGTACCCGTTCGTCGCTGCCCTCATCGGCGCGCTCGGCGCTGCAATGGCCGGGTCGAACACCGTCTCGAATATCACGTTCGGCGGCTTCCAGTTCGAGGCCGCACAACAACTCGGGCTGCCGACGCAGCTCATCGTCGGCGCGCAGGCGGTCGGCGGCGCCATCGGCAATCTCGTTGCGATCCACAACGTCGTCGCCGCGCTCGCGACCGTCGGCCTCGTTGGTCAAGAGGGTCGCGTCATGCGGCTCAATCTTCTGCCGCTGCTCTACTACTCGATCGGCGTCGGTACGCTCGCGATGCTGTTCAGCTACGTCCTCTTCCCGGGACTGTTCTGAGCGAATAACGGCCCTCGGCCGTTTTTTATTTTAGATGGAAAGCCGCGGCTGGCGGGTTGTGAGAATCAAGACGCCGCCAAGCGATCGAGACGAAACGAGCCTCAGCCCAGCGTCGGCGTGAACCGATCGCCGCCGAGGAACTTCCAGAGGTGGCCGCGCTCCTCCGGTGGGTCGACGGCCGGGAGCTCCTTCAACGCGGGCTGAACCGCGTTCCACCACCCTTCAGGTGTCTCAAACTTTGCCGGGTACTCCGGATATACGTCGCCGAGGAAGTCTGACTTCGCCGCGCTCGGGTGGCTCGTGAGATACTCGTAGGCAGCCGCAAGCGCCTCGCGGCGGGCGTCGAGGGTCCGACCCGACCCTGGGAGGTCCGCCGCCCGGATCGCCTGTTCGGCCTCGGAGGGGATGTCAGATTGGTCGGCCGAGCTGTCGTCGGTGGGCCTCGGGTCGGGACGGGCGGGGATCGGCCGCCACCAGACTCGGCTTCGCGCACCGATCTTACGAGTTTCGAGCCGTCCTTCGTCGACGAGAGCGTTGAGTTTGTTGTGCGCCGTCCGCCGCGAACAGTTGAGCGCATCCATAATATCAGCGGCGGTGAGCGGGCGCGCTGCGTCATCTCGCGAATCGAACGCGTCAAGCGCGGCCTCGGGGGGGATCCGGTCGGTGAACTCACCGTTTGCGTTCCGTTCGCGCTCGGATGCCATAGACACCGAAACGGACGGATATAATATAATCCCTTTGTCCGCCGGAAAGCCCCGATCGAATCCCGTTCCCCGGTGCTTATAATCCTGCCATGCACATACAGAAACGGTAGCATATGGACGAGGGTCGACGGCACCGGTCGACGGGTTGTGAGAGGGGCCCATCGAGATCTGTCTGCCACAACACGTGAGGGGGCGAAGATGAACCCCGTTCTCGAGATGACTTTCGCAGCGTTGCCGCTCGTCGTCGTCAGCGTGCTTCTCGTCGGTCTGCTGTGGCCGGCAGCGCGTGTGATGCCAATCGCGTGGGTCGTCGCGTGCATCATCGGATTCTTTGTCTGGGAGATGCCCCCAGCATGGCTGTTGGCTGCCACCATCGAGGGCGTCATCACGGCGGTCCAGATACTCTTTATCGTGTTCGCGGCGCTCGTGTTGCTGTACACGATGCTCCGGTCGGGGGCGTTCGATACGCTCAACCGAAACTTCGCCAAAATAAGCGAGGATCGCCGGGTACAGGTGGTGTTGGTCGCATTCTTCCTCGCGGCGTTCATCGAGGGCGCGGCCGGGTTCGGCACGCCCGCCGCCGTCGTCGCCCCCCTGCTATTGGGGCTCGGCTTTCCGGCGCTCGCGGCGGTCGTCGTCGCGCTAGTGGGGCACGTCATCGCCGTCACATACGGCGCGGTAGGGACACCGATCCTCGTCGGCATCGGCGAGCCGATGTCGGGCGTTTCCGGGATCCGCGCGACGATCGAGGCCAACGGGATGACGACGACCGAGTTTGCCGTCGAGGTCGCCAAGTGGGCCGCGACGTATCACGTCCTCGTCGGGACCGTAATGCCGCTTTTTGCGGTGGGAATGGTCGTGTACTTTTTCGGCGGCGAGGAGCGATCGCTACAGCCCGCCTGGGCGGTCGCCCCGCTGTGTCTGGTTTCGGGGGTCGCCTTTGCGATCCCATACTGGCTCGCCGCACAGGTCAGCGCCGAGTTTCCCGCTCTCTTCGGGTCCATGCTCGGGGGAGCCGTCGTCATCGCGGCGCTCAGGGCGGGCTACTTCGAGCCGGAGACACAGTGGGATTTTCCACCCGAGTCGGAGTGGCCGGACCACTGGGTCGGGACGATCCGTCCCGCGGACGCCCGCGGCGTTATTCCGAGCGAACACACGATGTCGCCGCTTAAGGCCTGGACGCCGTACGTGCTGTTGGTCGTCTCGCTCGTCATTACGCGGAGCGTCGGCCCCATCTCGCGGTTTCTTCGGGGTGAGACGATCCGGCCCCTTGGGATCGAGTTGTCCCTACGGTTCGGGACGGTTACGACCGGGGGCGGGGAGTTCACGCTCGGACTGTTCGGCTTCGAATGGGTCTCGATACTCGGGACGGGAATCGGGAACGGCGTCAACATCGCGTACCTTCCCGGAACGTGGCTCCTCGTGAGCGCGATTGTCGCGATCCCGCTGTTCGGAATGTCGCGGGGACAGGTCATAGAAGCCTGGGAGGAGGCGTCCTCAAACCTCCGATCGCCGCTCGTCGCGTTGGTGTTCGTGTTGGCGATGGCGCACGTCATGTTGCAGTCCGGCGCCCACGCCGAGGGACGCGATAGCATGATCGTCGTGCTCGCGACCGCCACGGCTGACGCCGTTGGGCCGGCGTACCCGTTCGTCGCCGCCTTTGTCGGCGCGCTTGGTGCGGCGTTGATGGGCTCGAACACCGTTTCGAACATCACGTTCGGGCCGTTCCAGTTCGTCGCGGCCGAAAGCGTCGGCGTCCCGAGAACGCTCACCGTCGGGGCGCAGGCGGTCGGCGGCGCGATCGGCAATCTCGTTGCGATTCACAACGTCGTCGCCGCGCTCGCAACTGTCGGTCTCGTCGGACAAGAGGGCCGCGTCATGCGGCTCAATCTCATTCCGCTCACGTACTACGCAACTGGGGTTGGTGTGCTCTCGTTGCTGTTCAGCTACGTCTTCTTCCCGACCCTGTTCTGAGCGGGGCGGACGCCTGCGGCTCTGTGAGGAGTCGCACGTTTCAAATCCCTGCCGAGCACAGAGACGTGTATGTCCGCTTCCGAACTCGCAGCGCAGGTCGTGGCGGCGCTGGATATCGACGACGAGGCGTTCGCGTCGCGGGTCGAAGCCGAAAAGGAGACGCTGCGCTCGGAACTCGAGGACGGGACGTTCAATAACCCACAGGCGATTGTCGGACTAGAGTACGAGTTCTACGCCGTCGACGCCGAGACGGACGCGTTGATGCGGGTCCCGCGCCGATTGCTCGAGTACATCGGCTTCGAGAAGGAACTCGGCCTGCACAACGCCGAACTCTCGACGACGCCGCAACCGCTCTCGAAGTACGGACTCCGGGCACAGGAGTCGGAGGTCCAGGCGAAACTCGCGGCGGCGAGGTCCGAGGTCGCCCGCGAGGGGATGGCCCTCGTCAGTGACGGGCTCTGGACGGTGCCGCCGATCGGCGAAACGGCCTTAGAGTACCTCACGAGCAGCATCGAACAGGACGGGATCCGGATGGCGACGAACATGTCGCGGGCGGTCCGGTACCACGCGATGGCAAACACCGACTACGCCCCGGGGCTGCAACTCGACGCGCCGCACGTCTCGCTGTCGGCAGACACCGTGATGCCGGAGAGCCTGATCACCTCCATTCAGCCGCACTACCAGGTCGCACACGCCCACGATCTACCCGAGAGCTTCCGCTACGCCCTGCGGATCGCTGGCCCGTTGCTCGCCCTCTCGGTCAACTCACCGTTCTTTCCGCCGGAGCTCTACGACGCCGACGGCGAGACGGTGCTCTCGGAGTGTTGGATGGAGAACCGAATCCCCGTCTTCGAGTCGGTTCTTAACCCCGAGGGCACGGCGAAGGTGACGTTTCCCGAGGACATCGGCAGCCTCGAAGACGCCCTGGATCGGATCGCGGCCGACGAAACGGTTGTCCCAGCCGAGGTCGATCCCGAGGGGCGCTTCGATGACGCGTTCGCGCACTTCCGGCACAAACACGGCAGCTTCTGGCGGTGGGTCCGCCCGGTCTTCGGGGGCTCGACGAGAAAGAGCGCGAACGCGCGCATCGAGTTTCGGCCGCTGCCGGGACAGCCAACCATCCGGGGGACGGTTTCGCTCTTAGCCGTCTTCGCCGGGCTCCTACAGAGCCTCCCGCGGCGAGAGCACCCGGTGTATCACCAGTCGTGGGAGACGGCGGAGGAGAACTTCTATGCCGCGGTCCGTGACGGCCTCGAAGCCGACCTGACGTGGGTGACCGCCGACGGGACGGAGACCACGGACACCGGGGAGCTGTACGCCGAACTGTTCGAACTGGCGCGGGATGGTCTCGAGTTGCGCGGCCTCAATGCCGAGGAGGCCAACCGGTACATCCAGCCCCTGCGGGCACGGGTCGACCGGCGAATGACGCCCGCCAGATGGAAACACGAACGCGTCACAGAACGCGTCGAGAACGGGGAGCCGTTCGCACAGGCGGTCTGGGGGATGCAGTCGGACTACATTGACGCCCAAGCGGAGACGCTCGTCGACGGGACGTTCCTCGAGTGGCTCGATTGAGAGGGGGCAAAGGCGACGGGGAGGGCGTGCGTTCCGCTTACTCGGGATGGCTGATTTCGGCAACCTCGAGCACCTCGCGGTAGCGGTTGCGGATCGTGACCTCGCTAACGTTCGCCGTCTCGGAGATGGCGGCCTGCGTCAGCCCCTCGTTCCGGAGGCGGGAAGCTGCATACAGCGCGCTCGCGGCGATCCCGACGGGGCTCTTGCCGCTGTGGACGGCCTCCTCGACGGCGGTCTCGGCGAGATCGCGCGCGAGGCGCTCGGTCGCCTCCTCGCAGTCGAGTTCGGAGGCGAACCGGCCGAGATACTCGTTTGGGTGTGCTGGCGGCGTCTCGAGACCGAGTTCGCGGTCGATGTAGCGATAGGCCCGTTTGATCTCGAGGTCGCCGACCCGGCTGACGGTCGCGATCTCGTCGATCGATCTGGCGACCCCGTCGAGCCGCGAGGCGGCGTACAGCGAGGCCGCTGCCATCCCCTCAATCGACCGCCCGCGAAGGAGGTCCTCATTGAGCGCGCGCCGGTAGATGACGCTCGCTGTCTCCCGGATCGGCTGTGGGAGGCCGAGCGCCGACGCCATCCGATCGATTTCGCCGAGCGCGTGCCGGAGGTTACGATCGTGGGCATCCTCGGTCTTCGAGCGTCGGTTCCACGTGCGGAGCCGCTTGAGTTGGCGGCGCTTCCGGCCGCCGAGGGCGTTTCCGTAGGCGTCGGTCTTGTCGAATCCAATGGTCGTCGAGAGCCCCTTGTCGTGGAGCATCTCCGTCATCGGCGCGCCGACACGGGAGCGCTCGTCGCGCTCGGCGGCGTCGAAGGCGCGCCACTCGGGGCCCGAGTCGATCCGCTGGTCCTCGATGACGAGGCCGCAATCAGCACAGACGCGCTCGTCGGTGTCGGCGGCTGTCACGGAGC
>NZ_JBKEGK010000160.1:0-5885 GCF_046710025.1 Natronomonas sp.
GCCGAGTCCCTCAGAGAGATCGTCGAGTCGCTTCGGAATGCGGACGACCCCGACCCGGAGCGGTGGTTCGACGCGGCCGTGTAGGCGCGCGTCCTCGATGTCGTCGTCGCCGATCTCCGGGCCGAGGCGGCCGGCCTCCGCGAGTGGGCGGAGCGTGAGGACAAGTCGTTCCCGGACGACGTCGAGACGCGGATCGAATCGATCCGGGACGAGGCTACGGCGAGCGCCTCGGCGCTCGCGGACCGTCCGGACTGGGACGATCGGTTTGACGAGCGGATCGAGGATCTCGACGCCGCGCTCTCAGCCGTCGAACCGCCGGTCGCCTGGGGCCGCGTCGACGAGGTAATTCAGGAGGCACGCGAGGGGATCGCGGCCGACGGACTGAGCGAGGACTGAGGACAGGTTGCCCTGATTGCCGCCACGATGACTCCGTTTTCGATCCGGCCCCCAACCCGGGGACGGATCAGCGAAGCGTCGGCGGTGGCGAGCGCATTGCGGGGCGTCAACAGCTTCATTATCCGGTGACCACGAAAAAATATCGTGTCTCAAAGGGGCCCCGCTGCGATCGCAATGGCGTTTCTCCTTGTTCTCGCGGGGTGTGGGGGCGTCGCCTTCGATGACCCCGCCCCGACGACGGACCCTCCGGCGACGGGTTCGACGTCGAACTCAACCACTGTCTCCGACGAGGCGCTCGCCGACGCCGAGTTCCCGGAGGGGTTCTCTCGGTCGGAGATCGAGATCGCGACGGCTCGCAGGCTGTCGATCACGTTCCTCCGGACGGAGCCGGTTTCCGGGGTCGCTCTCGAACGGTTCCGTCCTGGCGCGTACGCCGACTACCAGTACGAAGCGAACGCGACGCGGATCAGGTTCCGCCTTGACGTACACAACGGGTACGCTGACGTCACCCAGAGCGACGTCTACGTTGAGTCGAACGTTCGACACAGCCGTAGCGGGCGGAACGGGCAGGCCGCTTTCGAGGCGACGAACGGCTCGGTGGACGAGACTCGGTTCCGCGCGGCCGATTCGATGTGGGCCGTGGCCTCCAGGATTCTGACGATCGGCGAGTTTCGAGCGGTCCGGGTCACCGAGAACGCCGACGAACGCCGCATCCGATACGCGATCACCGACGTCGCCGTCCAGAACGCGACTGACGTTCGAGGGTACCTGACCGTCGACGAAGACGGTGTCGTCCGGGAGGCTCAACTCCTGTACAGCCAAGCGGGCGAGCCCAAGCGGTTCCAGTACAGCGTCACATCCCGGTCGGCGAGCGGCGTCGCGCCGCCTGCGTGGCTTCCCGCAGCCCGCGCTGACAGCCGCTTCGAATCTGGAGCAGCGACGAACGCGGAATCGACGGTCGACGCAACGAACGAAAGCGAAAATAGTAGCCGGTAGGTCAGGACCTGCGGGTCGCCGATACCCCGTCGTTCGGACTAACCGAAGTGATTGGCGTCGTTTCCAACATAGATGACGGTCATACCGCCCGATTGGTGGCCGATTCGATAGAGAAATATATATTCCACATAGTAACAGCAAAGAGTCGTACCCCCCGTCCTCACAGTGTTGTGTCCTCAAAGAAGTCGGTGGCGCTCCCATCCGAATACGACACACTATACCTCGGTATCGGACTGTACGATCCGAGCTCCGGCGATATTCTAGATGCGAACGAGCGGTTGGAACAGATACTCGGATACTCCTTGGATAAGCTACGTAGGCTCTCGGTAGACACGTACACGGCGAACACGTATCCACAGTCGGCGTCTGAGTTCCGGGACCGACTCCGGGCGAGCGCCGACGGTGACCCGCAGCGGTTCATGTGGCGAGCCAAACGAGCCGACGGTGAGCTCGTCTGGCTTCAGCTACACGTATCTCAGCAGCGCTTCTCAGGGGACTGTGTCGTCGTTGAGGTCCGGGATATCACCAATCACTACGAATCGCGTCACCGGGCCGAGCTGTTCTGGCGTATCCTCCGACACAACCTTCGGAACGAGGCGGCGATCATCTTGGGCTATGCGGATCAGATCGCGACACACAGTAGAGTCGAGGGGATATCGGAGAGCATCGCTGCGATTCGCTCTCGCGGTGAAAACCTCGGTAGCATGGCCGAATCGGTGAAGGAGATCGAACGAGCGATCACGGACGCCCGGGCGGAACACGTCCGGCAGCCCGCGCTGGCTACCGTCAGGGAGGTCGCAGCCCGAACGAGGGCCGAGTACCCCGCTGCGGAGATATCCGTCGAGGAACGCGAAGAGATGTGGATCGAAGTGAACGACGCATTCGGTTACGCCGTCAGACACGCGGTTGAAAACGCGATCGTTCACAGCACTGAACGGGCCCCGACCGTCGAGATAACGGTCGGGCCCTCACCGAACACCGGTCGCGTCGAGATCCGAATTAAGGACGCGAATCCGACAATCCCGACGGATGAAATCGAGGCGCTGTTCGCACCGGCCGAGACCACAAACACGTCTCACGGGTCAGGGATCGGCCTGTTCGTGATGAAGTGGTGTATCGAGTCCCTCGGCGGCGAAGTGATGTTCGACACTCGAACGCCGCGAGGGAACGTCGTCCATCTGTATCTCCCGTCGAAGCGACCGCCCGATACGGCCGATGAGTGACATCCACGCGACGACCCCGAACGAGCGGCTCCGTTGAGATATACTAGACCGGACATGAAGCGTGTGTCGAACGATACAGACGGAGTCAGGACAGTCGGATACCCACAGAAACGCATGTTGAGATCTCGTTTCGCAGAGGAATTCCCGCCTGAAACGGTCGGTCCGCGAGACTTGCCTACCGCTCGGAAGTGTACTCGTCGAAGAGCGTTGAAACACGCTGCTGGATCTCATCTCGGATACGGCGAACCTCTTCTAGTGACTGTCCGTGCGGGTCATCAAGTGCCCAGTCGCGGACTTCGACATCCGCGTCTAGTTTCAGTGTCGAACAGCCCATCGTTGCAACGATGGTCGCGTTGTTGAGGTCCGTCGTCGAGACTTTTTGCGGAACACGGTCGGAGAGGTCGATATCGACCTCCGCCATCGCTTCGACGACCTCGGGATGGACCTCCTCAGCGGGCTGTGTTCCCCCTGTCAAAATGTGTACTGTATTTTCGAGTCCGCGGCGTGATCGTTCCCGTTCCGCGAACGCCGTCGCCATCTGACTTCGACCTGCGTTCTGTACACAAACAAACCCGAGCGTTATCGCTTCCTCGCTCATAGACAGGCTAAGAACATAGCAATCATAACACTATCTAAGATTGATATTGAGCAGTATATATTGTACTGACCGAACCGACCTATCCTGATTTCGTCACTGCGACGTGCCACATTAGCGCCCTACATTCAGCACGGTTTGGCGGTACTCCCAATCTGCCAACATGAGAACAGCTAGGCGTGTCTCATCACAAGCAACCCGGAACTGAATGGGCTGACCGCCATCGGCAAGCACTCACGACTCGACATACTCACGAAGATGTCCTTACTGACCGCCAGTTCGAGCGCCTATTGGAAGCATGTACAGCCCTTCCAGCACCACACGATTTTGAAGCGCGATTCATTTGTCTCATCACAGGCCGACTGGGACTTCGTGCTGGGGAGATTGTACACTTCGAGACTACGTGGGTAAACTGGAACCGCCGCACAATTCGTATTCCACAACACGAACCGTGCCAGTGCGGGTACTGCCGACGTCAGGCCCAACAGGAAACTACCCACAAAGACGATCTATCGACTGAAGATGCCCTCGTATCTCGATGGCATCCGAAGACTGTCGCCTCGGCTCGACTGAGATTCACGAATTCATCCAGCACTGTTTGGAGCACGATACTGGCGTTGAGGCTCTCGACGTCGGCCTGAAGATTCACGTCGACGACAGCGAGCTCCAGCAGACAGTATACAGCATGGTCGCTCGGTTGATGGGCGACCTCGCCCAGATCGAACACCAACAAAAGCTCCAGCGAATTCGGTCGGGCGTCCGCGCTGTACAGTCTACCGGAAAGTGGACTGGAAGACCGCCCGCAGGGTTCGTCGTTGAAGATGGGTATCTCCGCGTTGATCCGGCCGAGTTCCTACACGTCCGGGAGGCCCTCACCCGTGTCGACCGCGGTGAATCGTTCGCGACTGTCGCCGGCGACACCGGTATCGCCGAGTCGACGCTCCGGAGTCTCCACCAAAATCGGCGCGACCTCTACCTCAGCGGCGAAGCTGAAGACGACCGCGTCGACGAGGCGCTCACCGACGTCCGTCCGCTACAGGATGCGCGTGCCGAGGAGCCCAACCTCGAAGAGCTGCGAGAACGTATTGACCGGTTAGAGGAGGCCACCGATATTGACGCTCACGAATATAGGCTCTACCCCCTCAACCCTGAATCGCGCGTACGTATAGAATACAGGCTCTATTAAAATTCTCAACCGATGATATATTCGCAATGATGTCTAGAGATACCGCTCCAACTGAGAGCGCGACTCACGGAGGTAGTCGAGCGACTGCGTCCCGACTTCCAGCGAGAGCGTTCCGTGCCAGTCGGTGGGGAACGCCTCGAAGATAGGCCCGAAGTCGAGGTTCCCGGCACCGAATGGGAGGTGTTCGTCCGCCGGCCGACGGGTGTCGTTCAGGTGAACGTGTGAGATGCGGTCGGCGTGGTCAGCGACGAACGCGGCTGTCTCCGTCGGGTCGTGACCGGTTACCCGAGCGTGGCCCGTATCGAGCGTCAGCGAGGTGTCCGTCGCGGCGAGCAATCCGTCGATGTGTTCGATAGTGTACGGGCTTCCGAATATGTTCTCGGCACAGATTTCGACGTGACGTGAGTTACCGTACGCGTTCAGTTTGCTGACTGATTCGTCGATGTACTCACGGAGCTCCGCGTCGTCCCACGCGACTGACCATGCGGAGGACTCTGGGTGGAGAACGGCCTTTTCTGCCCCCAGTTCGGCCGCGGCATCGATACAGGCCGACTGCGTCTCGACGGCACCGCTGCGGACGGACTCGTAAGGCGATCCGATGTCTGTCGGGAACGGAAGGTGAACGAGTAGGTCGAGGCCGTGATCGTCCAGTATCTGCCGAATCGTCCCGCGATTCGACGTGAGACGCTCGCGGCTGTGAGGCCCGTCCATGAGTATCTCGACGTAGTCGAACTCGCCGTCCCCGGCGAAGCGCAACTGCGGTTCCAGCTCCGATGCGACTGCGGTGACGAAACCGATTCGTGGATTCATATTGATTTGGGTAGCGGACCGTGGATTACTTCATGGGAAGGCTCGCGAGCTCGGCGAGGCTATCGAGACGATACGTCGGCCGGATATCGAGACGATACCCGCGGCGATGCGGTCGGTTCACGAACGCGGCGTCGACGCCGGCCGCGCGAGCCGCCGCCACGTCGACACGGCTGTCACCGACGTACAACGCCGATTCGACGCCCAACTCGTCGAGCGCTGCCTCAAGATACGACGGGTCCGGCTTGCGACGTTCCAGTCCGTGAAGTGACGGCTTTCGACCGTAGTACGCTTCGAACATCGCCTCCAGACCGAACTCCGCGACGATATGTTCGATTGTCGCGTGCTGGTTGTTGCTCACGATCGCCGTCGGGACCGCGAGATCGGCGAGCGTCTCGACGTCGTCGTAGAGCGGCTTCTCACCGTCTCGGATCGCCGCCAACTGGCGGGCCGTGCGTTCCGTCTCGTGACGACGCCAGAACGCGTCAGCGTCAACTTCGTACCGCTCGGCAAGCGTGCGCACCGTTTCCACCGAGAGATCGTCGACGAGCGACTGGACATCGCTCGGTGTCGGGTCGACATCGAACGCCGCGAACGCCCGCCGCGACGCTTCCGTCAGGACCGACTCGTCCGTCGGATAGGTGAGGACGCCGTCGTTGTCGAAGACGATTGCGTCGTACTG
>NZ_JBKEGK010000161.1:0-5868 GCF_046710025.1 Natronomonas sp.
GAGAGATAATGGAAACCTTCCAAGAGAACCCGATGGAGTTCGGGATAGCCTTCGCGAAGGCCTGGTACAAGCTGACCCATCGGGATATGGGCCCGCCTTCGCGGTTCCTCGGCCCGGAGGTGCCCGATGACACGATGGTCTGGCAGGACCCGATTCCGGATGTCGATCACGACCTGATCGGCGACGAGGCGGTTGCGGAGCTCAAAGCGGAACTCCTTGACTCAGGGCTGTCGACCCAACAGCTCGTCAAGACCGCGTGGGCGTCAGCATCGACGTACCGCGACAGCGACAAACGGGGCGGTGCCAACGGCGCACGGATCCGTCTCCGACCGCAACGGGAGTGGGAAGTGAACGAACCCGCCGAACTCGCGACCGTCCTCGACACGATTGAGGAACTCAAAGAGGAATTCAACGGATCCCGGTCCGACGACGTTCGGGTCTCGCTCGCCGACCTGATCGTTCTAGGCGGCAACGCGGCCGTCGAGAGAGCGGCTGCCGAGGCCGGCTACGACGTCGAGGTCCCGTTCGAACCGGGACGAACGGACGCCTCCGAAGAACAGACCGATGTCGACTCCTTCGAGGCGCTCAAACCGACTGTCGACGGGTTCCGCAACTACATCCAAGACACTGTCAACCAGCCAGCTGAAGAGCTGCTTGTCGACGATGCTGAACTGCTAAACCTGACGGTCAACGAAATGACAGCGCTGGTCGGCGGGATGCGCGCCCTTGGCGCAAACTATCAGGAGTCCGACCTCGGCGTCTTCACCGATGAGCCGGGGACACTGACCAACGACTTCTTCGCGAACCTGCTTAGCATGGACACGAAGTGGGAGCAGTCCGAGGAGTCCAAACACGTGTATGAGGGCTACGACCGTGACACGGGCGAACTCAACTGGACGGGAAGCCGAATCGACCTCATATTCGGTTCGAACGCCCGGCTTCGAGCCATCTCCGAGGTGTACGCGGCCGAGGACGGGGAGGCAGAACTGGTTCACGACTTCGTGGACGCGTGGCACAAGGTGATGACGCTCGATCGCTTCGACCTCGAATAGAGTCTCTCAGGGATTCGGCCGATCCGGACGCCGTCTCCCAGCTTTAAACTAGACGATAATATCGGAGCTGACCGCAACACAGCGAACGTCAGAGATGTCTTCGAGAGGAAATGTGCGGTCGACATCCTCGCTCAACTCGCTGACGGGGCCAAACGATTCGGCGAGGTTGATAAAGCGCTCGTGGTGAGTCACAGCACGATAGCCACCTGTCTCACCGACGGGGCCAAAGTCGACCGCTGGCGTAGGAGTCGCCCACCCAACCGTCCATTCAGATCCGACGCTCAGTCGGGTGTCGCCCGGTTCAAACCGCGTAGTTCGCTAGCCAGTAGGCCAGATACACCCCAAGCAGGAGCACACCGGTCGGGCGGTCGACCCGCCCCCGGAGAAACGCGACGGCCACGATACTGAGCGTCAGGAGAAAGAACGGCCAGTGGACGGTCAACACCGTCCCCGTCGTATCGAGGGGGCGGACCATCGCAATCAGACCCGCGTTCGCGCTCACAAAAAAGAGGACACTCCCGACGACGTTGCCGACGCCGATATGCGGGCGGCCGCGTCGGACCGGTTCGACGGTCAAGAACAACTCCTCAAGCGAGGCGACAAAGCTCAGTACGGTCGCCCCGAAAGTGAGGCCGGTGACGCCGAGCAACTCGAGCAAGTCACCGGCGCCGGAGACGGCCAGCTCGGAGCCGACAGTCATCCCAATCGCGGCGACGACCGCCACCGCGAGGTATGCGACCCCCCGGTATCGCTCGGGAACGCGCTCGGCGACGAGATCATCGATGTCGAGATCAAGGTCGATGTCTAGATTCGACCATCCCCCGTCTTCCTCGCGATCCGACCCTCGCGTTCCGGTTCCGTTGTCCGCCTCCGTCCCGCGTCCATCGTCTGCCTCTGCTCCGCGTCTGTCGTCCACCTCCGTCCCAGTTTCATCCTCCTGGAGAGCAATCTCCTCGGCGGAGAGGTACTGCGTCTCAGTCCGGCGTTCGAGGGCGTACACGACCGCCAGGTAGGGTAAAAAAATCGCGGTGAGTATCGCGCCGTCGAGCCGCGAGAGCGTGCCGTCAAGTGCCAGCGCCAGAAACAAAAGCGGTGAGAGGATCATCAATCCGAGGTAGCTCCGCGGGACGTTCGTCTCGAAGGGAACGACGACGCCTGCGAGACCGACGGCGGCCGCCAACACGAATAGCGCCTCCCCGAAGACGGTTCCGAGCGCCAACCCTGGTAACTCCCTGACCGCCGCGGTGAGACCGAGGACGACGTTTTCGAGGTCGGTCCCGGCGAGGACCACCGTGAGAAAGAACCCTGATGCGCCGAGCGCCAGCGCCGCCTCCGCGACTGCTTCGATGAACGTCTCGACGCTCACGACGACGATCACGACGCCGACGAGAAACAGGACGGCCGGAGCCAGGCCACCCGACGCCTCGAACACCATAGAATCGGGGACGGGGTGGCGCGTAATAAAATCCGTTGAGCGTCGATCAATCCAACACAGTCGGCGGCGACGTAGCTATGGGTCCAAGGATCGGCGCGTTCGTCGGGCAACCAGTCGCCGCAGTATCGGTCGTTGAGCGCCGTCTCGACGCTTCGGTGGCTCAGTCTCTCCGGGAAATCGTTTTTCAGAACAGTTCAGCGACGTCTTGGGGGACGCCGATATCGTCGGGTGAACGACGTACAGGTCCATGGCTGGGGCCGCCACAGATCAAACCGTGATTCCCTATCCGGGGCGGCCCTACAGCATGGATCAGAAACGGCCGGGACGGCGAGTTGGGGTCACGCCCGCCGCGACGAGACCGGACCGCGCTTGCGGCCGCGTGATTCCCCGGTGTCCACCCCGACAGCGCGTTCGGCCGCCGTCAGCCAGTCAGCGACGGTGTACGTCGTCGCGCCGCCGCTTTCGTCGGGGACCGTATATGGGACGACGCCAGCCAACCCCGACGCATCCGGGGTCGCACGCGTCAATGTCAACAGCATCACCGGGACACAGAGGTCGGGCTCGGACGGCTCGTCATCGAGCAGCGATTTGGGTGCTCGTCGGCGAATCGCCGGCCGAAGTGAACATCCGACATCGTCGGCCCACCGATCAAGCCGGTCGACGAGTGCGCCACACGTCGTGGCGTCGCTTTCCGACTCGACCGCGTGTCGGCGTGGTGGCCACTGCTCGGTATGCACCTTGGCCACCAACTGCGTCTCCGAGAGAGCCTCAAGACGGCGTGCGACCGACTCGATCTGGCGTTTGCTCGGCGCACTCACGTCACCGCGGACGTACTGGGTCACCTCGACGGGCGTCGTTGAATCCACACAGACGGGGTGATCACTCGGATCGAACCGGTCAGGCGATACGGATCGACCGATTGGTTCTGTGCGGGGTGTCACGGTCGTCGATCGGGAATCAGCCATCATGTGACGGCATGACCGATGCGCACCTAAACGCTTCTAGGAGCAGTACGGAGAGCTTACCATGGCACAGTAGCTCCCAGTATTGTGCGACGCTAGTCGCCGCCGTCGTCCCGCCCCATGGTATAAAACACGTCGTTGGGACGCATGTCGGCGAACACCGCCATCCGGTTCGAGAGGTTGAACAATGCCACGACGCTGGCGATATCCCATATCTCCTCCATCGAGAACCCCGCCTCGCGGAGTCGGTCGAGGTCCGCTTGGTCGATCGTACCGGGTGACTCGGTGAGCGTTTCCGCGAAGTCCAGCATCTCGCGATGGGGCTCCGAAAGGTCCGCCGTTCGGTGGTTCGTCGCCAGTTGATCGGCGAGTTTCGGGGCGTCGGCGAATATCCGGAGCAAGGCCCCGTGAGCGACGACACAGTACAGACAGTCGTTGATCCCGGACACCGTGACGACCAGCATCTCAATCTCCTCGCGTTCGAGCGGCGTGTCCTCCGTCAGGGCGTCGTGGTACGCAAAGAAAGCCCGGAAATGACTCGGCTTGTAGGCGAACGCCGAGAAGACGTTCGGCGTGAATCCGGCGCGTTCGGTCTCCTCGTCGATCCGTTCGCGGATATCCGCCGGCAGCGACTCCCGCTCGGGGACCGGGAACCGGCCCATCGCGTCATCGTTCATACATCTTTGTACCAAGGGCCAGAATATAGGTTATTCCCCGATTCCTACCCACTTCCTCCAAGCGCTCCGGCTTATTGGCCTTCGCCGGACCAGTCGTTACGACGAGTTCGCTCGATGGCATAGAGAAATAGATACCCCACGGCACCGAGAACGAAGAGCGTCGCCGGGATCAAGAAGGGGCCGAAGGTCCCGAACAGCCACTCGAAGGCGGTGACGAACTGGGCGGCGACGCTTGGCATAGCTAACTGTAGAGCGCCGACGGTTATAAGATTCGAGGTCAGCGGTTGATCGGCGATGAGCGACAGCCGATGGCCGTCCGTGCCGTCCCGAAACGCGGCGTGGCTGAGATTAGTTGTCCGGACTGTAGTTCGGCGCCTCGTCAGTGATCACGACGTCGTGGGCGTGGCTCTCGGTCTGGCCGGCCGAGGAGACCCGCACGAATTCGCTTCGCTCTTTGAACTCCGGGATCGTCTTCGCACCGACGTAGCCCATCCCAGACTGCATCCCGCCGACAAGTTGGTACAGTTCCGAGGCGAGCGGCCCCTTATAGGGCTTTGCGGCCTCAACGCCCTCGGGGACGAACTCCTCGTCTTCGGGTTCGTCCTTGAGATAGCGGTCGCCGCCGCCGTCGTTCATCGCGCCGACCGATCCCATCCCGCGGTACTGCTTGTAGCGTTTGCCGTTCATCGTGATGACGCGGCCGGGGGCCTCGTCCGTCCCGGCGAAGTACGACCCGAGCATGACGGCGTCGGCGCCCGCGGCGATGGCCTTTATTGCGTCCCCGGAGTACCGGATGCCGCCGTCGGCGATGACGGGAACGTCATGTCGCGACGCGACATCTGCGACCTCTGCGACCGCGGTGATCTGCGGCATTCCGGATCCGGAGACGATCCGTGTGGTGCAGATTGACCCCGGGCCGATGCCGACCTTGATCCCGTCGGCAAAGTCGGCGATCGCCTCGGCGGCCTCCCGCGTCCCGACGTTGCCGACCACGACATCGGCGTCCACCTCGGCTTTGATTTCACGGGCGGAGTCGATGACATCGAGGTTGTGAGCGTGTGCACAGTCGATAAAGACGATATCGACGCCGGCGTCGTCGGCCGCCCTAGCGCGGTCCGTCTCAAAGGGGCCGACCGCGACCCCGGCAACCAACGCCTCGTCGTCGTCGCGGGCCGCGTTGTCGTGTTCGCGCCGGGCGAGCACGCCCGCCATCGTAATGAGGCCGGTCAGGCGGTCCGCCCCGTCGACGATCGGCACGCGCTCGATCTTGTGTTCGTACATCAACTCGAGGGCTTCCCGCGGCGTCACGTCCTCGCCAGTCGTAACGACCTCGTCCGTCATCGCCTCCCGAACTGCGTCGTACTCGCCGACCTCCAGGTACGGGCGGATGTCGGTTCCGGAGATGATCCCCAACACGACGTCGTCGTCGTCGACGACGGGCGCGCCCGAGACACCCTCTCGCTCCATCATCGCGTCGACCTCGCGGACAGTCTGATCGGGGTCGGCAGTGACGACGTCGCGGATAATGACTTCGTCGGCGCGCTTGATTTGCTCGACGTGCTCGGCCGTCTCTTCGACGGTCATATTGCGGTGGAGGACGCCGAGACCGCCTTGACGGGCCATCTCGATGGCCAACTCGGCCTCGGTGACGGTGTCCATCGCGGCCGAGATGACGGGGAGATTCAGCGTGACGTTCGTCGAGACGCGGGTCGCCATGTCCGCATCGTCGGGTTCGACGCGGC
>NZ_JBKEGK010000162.1:0-5817 GCF_046710025.1 Natronomonas sp.
GCGGCGTGACGGACGTATTCTGACCGGGGCGACCGATACGCATTAGGCCCCGCCGCCCCACGTCGCATCTGTCGGTCGGCGTCCCGTTCCGTCGGCCGTCGTATCGTCCGGACGGGCACTTGCGTCCGATCTGCTTCGGTCGGTGGATCGTTCCGGGCGGGCCGCCGACCCCGCCCGACGTGGTCGTTATCGTTTCCGTGCGCCGGGGCGCTTTTCACGTCCCGGCGTGGCTTCCAGACGGTTGGCTTTCTACCGACGGCGTTTTCCCCCACGCCGTCGTTCGATCGCGTATGTCTGAACCCGTGACTGTCGCGACCGCCGCCGGGGACCGTGTGACCGTGACCGGCGTGGCCTATACCGACCGCACTCACGACGGGACGCTCCGCCTATACGATGCCGACGACACCGTGATTGCGGAGTTCCCCGAGGCACGGTGGACTATCCACGCCGAGCACGTCGGGGAGTAGGCACCCGAACGCCTAACCACCACGGCCCCGTCCCGTCGCGTATGGACTTCCGCGATTCGCCCGGCGATAGCGACGACGCGGGCGGCACGACCGACGCGTTCCCGGCTCCCGACGAGGCCGAGCCGGTGGACATCGAACGCTACAACCAGGCGTTTCTCGAAGCCAACCCCGGCGTCGCCGTCCGCGAGGGGCCGGCGGGCGGGGAGTCGGCGACGATGGATACGCCGTTCGCCAAGCAGGACGCCGGCCTCCCGGAGGGCGCGGATCCGAACTGGAAAGCCGAATTCCCGTGGCTCTACGACCCCTCGATGGGGCGGCGGTGGGACTTCGACCCCGTCGAGTTGCGCGTGCTCTCGCAGGAAAACGCATGGGTGCAGATGATGGTCCAGTCGATTTCAAAAGAGGTGTCGGAAACGTCGTGGACAATCACGACGACCGACGACGCCCGCGAGACGGACAAGCGCCTGTCGACGCCGCCGGGCGAGCGGACGCCGATTCAGAAGGACCTCCCGGACGCCCAAGCCGAGCGGATTTATGAGGACCTCCG
Organism: Natronomonas sp.; assembly: GCF_046710025.1. Classification (GTDB taxonomy): domain Archaea; phylum Halobacteriota; class Halobacteria; order Halobacteriales; family Haloarculaceae; genus Natronomonas. The sequence continues at coordinate 1,015 of NZ_JBKEGK010000162.1, forward strand.
CCGGCCGGTCCCGCATCTCGACTGGAGCGATGCCATCGAGATGTGGATGCGCGACTATCTCGAAGTCGGGTCGATGGTCGCGACGAAAGTCTTTGACGAACGGTACTACGACGAGCAGAACGAACTCACCGCCGATCCGTTAGACCTCGAACCGCTCGCGCTCCAGCCGACCGCGCCGGAGGTGTGGACGAAGGACTACAACGACAAGTCGGGCGTGCCGTCGGGCTATTGGCAGTTTTCCCGACGCTCGTCGCCCGGCGCGACGCGACAGGCGTCCCGCGGCGTCGGCGATCCCGAACACTTCGCGCTTCGGGAGGTCATGTGGTCCGACAACGCCCCGGCGACGAACAGGGCGTATGGCTCGCCGCCGACGCTGAACGTCGCGGAGTTCATTCAGTCGCTTGATCTTGCCGTCGATCAAGAGCAAAATTACCTGTCGCGGGGGTCAATCCCGTCGGGGGCGTGGGTGTTCGAGGAATGGGACCGCGAGGAAGTCCTCGAATGGAAGGCCAACAACGCCGAGAACCTCCGCGGCAAGCCGCACAAGTCGATGATGTTCGCCGGCCGGGGCGGCGATGTCAAATTCGAGCCGATGTCGATGAACTTCAAAGAACTGGAGTTCACGGAACGCATGAAGTGGTACGCCCGTGTCGTCGCCGCCGCGTTCCAGGTCCCGACGGCCGTCGTCGGCGTCGAACCCGAGCAGATCAACTACAACACGTTCCAGGGTGAGCGCGAAAACTTCGAGACGAACACGCTCGGGCCGTACTTGCAGGATGTCGAACGGTGGCTGAACCACGGGTGGCTGGAACACTACGACGGCTATCGCTTCGAGTTCACGCCGGGCTTTTCGGAGACGACCCGGCAGATGCGCTCGGATCGCATCCGGCAGGAGTGGAACGCGAACCTCCGGACGCGGGAGACGGCCGCCCGCGAGTTGGGGATCGACCTCCCCGAGGACGCCCCCGACGGATTCAAAGACGATGTCGTCGAGGGCTCCGATCCGCCCGAGGGGGCCGAGGGGATCATGGCCGCGCTGTCGAAGGCTGAGTACGACGTGGGCGACGGCACGATCGACCTCACGCCGCCGGACTACATGGTCGCCGCCGCCGATGCCGCCGCCGAAGCGGGCGACGAAGGACTGATCCCGGACGACTGCGGGACGGGCGTCGGCGACGACCGCCGGAACCAGATTCAAAACGACGAAGTCGGGCCGGATGTTGTCGACGAGATCGCGACGTACCTCACGAGTCACGCCGAGGACGTGACTGCCGAGGGGTCGCCGGGCGAGTGGACGGACGAAGAGTGGGCCGACTGCGGGAACGCCCAATACGCCAAGTGGGGCGGCGTCGGCGACGGCCGGGCGATGGAGTGGGCGCAAGCCCGGAGCGACGAGGTGGCCGAACTGCGTGGCGAGGAGCCGACCTACAAATCGCTCGAACGCGATAGCTACGCAGACGCGCACGACGCGCCGGACCCGTCGTCTGACGGGAACACCACGGAGTCGACGAACGCTCACACGACGGCTCTCAGCGGCCAGGCGGACATGGCGAAGGACGAGCCCCTCCGGAACACCGACGAGTGGGCCATGTTCGACGTGCAAGCGGGCGAAATCGAAACGCTGGCGTCGGACCTCGCTTCGGACTTCGAGGACCTCTTCGCGGACGTGCTCGACGACGACGAGATACAGGACGCGATCGACAGCATGGCCGCCGACGCGGACGGGGAGACGAGTAAGTCCGTGATGGCCGTCGCCCGGCGACTCAAAGAACTCCTGACCGACAACGACCTCGCGGAGTCGATCCAAACGCGGCTTGAAGAAGCGTCCGTGAACGAAGCCCTCGAAGCGATTGAACACGCCAGCGAAGAGGCGGATGCGTCGGTCGACGTTGACGAGCGGGCGATTCGCGAGCAACTGTCGGATCGGACCCAACAGTTCGCCGACGACATCGCCGAGAACATGGCGGAGGACATCCGCGAGACGGTCGGGGACGGCTTCGCCGAGGGGAAGAACTCCCGCGAAATCGCCCAGGACATCGCCGAACAGGGCGACCTCGAAGCGGGCTGGGGCGGGGCCGAGCGGATCGCGCGCCAAGAGTTACAGATTGCCAGCGGGAAAGCGCGTGAGGCGGTCGCGGCGGATCTCGGCAAAGTCGAAGTGTGGCGGACGGCGGGTGACGATCGGGTCCGGGACGCCCACGCCGAGATGGACGGGACGTGGAAGCGCCCCGGCGAGTCGTGGGAAGTCACCTACGAGCGCGGGTCCCGCGCCGAGTCAGTTCCCGGCGATTCGGAGCCGGGCATCGGGTGTCGGTGCGTGACGCAACTCGTCGATAGGGAGGACGTGGACGACGCGGACTACGGCGGCGACGGCGACGCGGTCTAACGCCGCCGGAGGCTACCGTATCCCACGCCCGTATCCCACAGTATCCCACGACAGGCTACCGTAGCCTATCGGAGTATCCTACCGTATCCTACAAAGGCTTTTACTGTAGGCTACCGTAGCCTGTCGCGTATGCCACCCAACGGCTTCAAATCGGTATCGGTGCCGGACGAGACGATCCGGCGGTTGGATCGAATACAGGACGCGCTCGGCGAGGACTGCGGCTCCCGTGCCCAGGCGGTCGCGACGGCGGCCGCGGCGTTCGATGTGGAGGGCGACGATGCCGAGTGACCTCGATCCGTCCTTCTACTACGTCCGCGTCGGCGGCGAGTGGGTCCCGAAAACAACCGTGACGGACGGCGGCCGCCCGGAGGGCGAAACATGAGTGACAAAACAGAAACCACTACCCTCAACAGCGACGGCGACTTCCGAGTAATGCTTCACTACATCGGTGACGGTTTAGTTGAACTGGAAGTATGGGATTCAGAAAAAGAAGTGGCTACGCACACCTATACCGGATTTTTTGATGCTGGCAAACAGTCGGTTGACATCACCGACGACATTGTCACGGCGCTTCAGGAGGCACAGGGGGCATGACCCGCACCCTCACCGTCGCAGATCGACACGAACGCGAGCGGGAGGTTGACCGCCTCGTCGCGGAGGGCTATCGCGTGCTCCGCGGGAGCGACACCGAAACACGCCTCCGGGATGCCTCGGGCGGGTCGTGGGCGTGGCACCTGATTTTTCTGTTCATGACGCTCGGGATCGGGAATATTCTGTACGCGATCCGAAACTACGTCCGCGCGGATCGCGTGGTCGTCCGGCAGGAGTCGGCCTAAGCGTCCGCGTCCCGAAGCGCCTCGCGGATTGAGGCCCTCGAGCGTAAGTCCGTCTCGTCGGCAATCCCGCGGAGTTCGGCTTCGGCTTTCAGTTCGTCGTGGCTCATGTCGTCGAGCGCCGTGTCGCCGTCGCCGCCCGATTCGCCGCCCTCGCCGTTGGTGTCGATCACGGCACCCGCTACCGGCCGCGGTGTCTCGCCGTCGTCGCACGCGTCGGCGGCGTCGGCTTTCGTCTCGAAGAACGGTCCCGATACGTCGCCGCCGTAGGCGTACCAAAACGTGTCTCCCATAGGGGCAACGTTTACGCGGAGCGGCAAAGAACTATCGCATAACGATGTCAGATTTCAGCGTCCATATCGCCGAGCAGATCCGCGACCTCATGAGTCAGGGCACCGTCCGCGCGCCGCCGACGACGGTGTACGTCGCGGTGTTCGACGACACGGGCACGGAACGCTCGACGGACTTCCAGAACGACCGCGTCGGCCTCGATGCCGGCCCCGACTGGAACACCACGAACACATCCTTTGAGAACGCCGTCCCGGTGGACTTCGGGGAGGCGCTCGTCGACGTGAACGGGCTCGAAGATGTGGCGCTGTTCGACGCCTCGACGGGCGGCGAAGAACTCGCCCGCTTCACGATGAACGGGACGCCGTTCGACATTTCGACGGGCACGGTGTTGACCTTCAACAGCGGCAATCTGACCTTCGACATCATCGACCGCACCGAAGCCTAACGTATGACGAGTACCGTCAGCGACGGCGAGACGCTGTCGATCCCGGCCGGCGAGCGGACCGTCTCCGAGACGATCAATCTCTCCGGCTCCGGGAGTGTCACGCTCGACGGGACACTTGACCTTCAGGGGACGGCGACGGAGGCCGCGGCGGGCGTCGGCGAGGGTGTCGGGACAGCCACGACGACGCGGACCTATACGGCGTCGAACACGCCGGTCCAGCCGATCGGTGTCAACCGCGGTGAAACGCTGGCGATCGCGGCGGGCGACGAGCGCACTGCAGCGTCGGTTGACCTCCGCGGGTCGGTCACGCTTAAGGGGACGCTATCGGTCGTTGACTCCGCCGGGACGGGGACCGGCTACGGGCGGGCGGTCCCGGACGCGACTGCGGACGTGACTGCGGCGGGCGACGGCGAGGGGCTCGGGACGGCTATCGACGGGGCGTTTCGGGCCGTCAGCGGGGCCGGCGTCGGCGAGGGGCTCGGGACGGGCACGCCGATAACCGCGGTCCCGGCCGTCCGGCGCGAGGAGGCGACGCTCGTCTACGACGATAGCGAAGAGTTCGACCTCGGGCTCGACTCCTGACCCGCCCGAACGCTTAGGGCCTCGGGCCGCCGACTGTCGCCTATGCCATTCGCTGGATTTGACGACTGGGATTCTTGCGTCCGAACCATGACCGACGAGGAGGGCCACGACCAAGACGCCGCCGAACGGATTTGCGGGGCGCTCCAGGCAGAAGCGAAAGCCGATAACGGCGACGTTGACGAACTCCGAGAGTCACTCTCCCGAGCGCGGGGATTGATCGCCGACGTGGGCGTTGACCTCAACAGCGCCGTCGATCGCCCGGCGAT
>NZ_JBKEGK010000163.1:0-5799 GCF_046710025.1 Natronomonas sp.
TCGTCGCCGCGGCGGCGTCAAGAGTGTCGGTGCGCAGCCGGTGTCGGATGCAGGTCGCGACCTCGTCGTTGCGGGACCGGGCGGTGTGCATCCGGCCGCCGCGCTCGCCGACCCGCTCGATGACGGCCGTCTCGATGGCCGCATGGACGTCCTCGCCGTCGGGAAGATCGGCGTGCCCGGCGGCCTGAACGTCGGCGAGCGCTTCGAGGATCGCCGCCGCATCCGCCCGATCGATGATGTCCTGCTCGTCGAGCATCACGACGTGGGCGCGGTCGACTGCGATGTCGGCGGCAAAGATGCGCTCGTCGGCCGCGAGACTCGACATGAAGCCGCGGGCGGGGCCGCCGCTGAAGCGCTCGCGGCGGACGACGTCGCCGTCAGCGCCCGGATCAGCCTGTCCGCTGTTCCCGGCGGCGTGTCCGCCGGCCTCGTCGTCATCCCCGGTCATCGATCTACTCCTCGTTGCCGTCGATGACGCGGTTGGCCAGGCGCTCTTGGAACCCGTGGTACTTCGCCACGCCCGTCGCGTCGCTCTGTTCGATACTCCCGGTGATGTCCTCGGTGTTGAACGAGGCGGCCTCCGCGGAGTAGACGGCGTACGTCGAGGAGCGGCCGACGGGACGGGCTTGACCGCCCTCGAAGCGGATCGTGACCGTGCCCGTCACGCGCGTTTGGGTCTCGGCGATGAATCCTTCAAGAGCGTCGATCAGGGGCGCGTTGACAAGCCCTTGGTACCCCTTTTCGGCCCACTCGTGGTCGACCTGTTTTTTAAATGCGCGCTCTTCTTTCGTCAATACGAGGTCTTCGAGGGCCGCGTGGGCGTTGAGAAGGACCGTCGCCGCGGGGTGCTCGTAGTTCTCGCGAACTTTCAGCCCGAGCATACGGTCCTCCATGATGTCGGAGCGCCCGACGCCGTAGTCGCCCGCGAGGTCGTTGAGTTTCTCGGTCAGTTCGACCGGCGACATCGCTTCGCCGTTGAGACTAACGGGGTATCCCTCCTCGAAGCCGACGTCGACCTCCAGCGTCTCCGCGGTCGGGGCGCTCGTCCACTCGTAGATGTCTTCCGACGGAACGTAGCCCGGTTCCTCGAGTTCGGAGCCCTCGATCGAGCGGCTCCAGAGGTTCGTATCGATGCTGTATTTGCCCTCATCGCCGCCCTCGATCGGAAGGCCGCGCTCCTCGGCGTAGGACTGTTCGAACTCACGCGTGAGGCCGAGTTCCCGAACCGGCGCGATAACCGAAAGATCCGAGTCGCGCCAGACGGCCTCGAAGCGGAGTTGGTCGTTTCCTTTGCCCGTCGAGCCGTGGGCGAGGCCCGTACAGCCCTGTTCTTTCGCGACGTCGAGGATCGCCTGCGCGATCACCGGGCGTGCGAGGGCGGTCCCGAGCGGGTAGCCCTGATAGGAGGCGTTGGCGCGGACGGCGTCGAAGCACAACTCGGCGAATTCGTCTTTGGCGTCGACAACGTAGTGATCGAGATCGAGCGCCTCAGCGGTCTTCTCGGCCTCCTCGAACTCTGAGGTGGGCTGGCCGACGTCGACGGTGACGCCGATGACCTCGTCGTAATCGTACTCCTCTTCGAGCAGCGGTACACAGACGGTGGTGTCGAGCCCGCCGGAGAAGGCGAGCGCGACGCGGTCGGTATCTGACATTGTGTTGTGTGGTGGAATGGACCGTCAGCCGGACGGTCGTCGTTGGAAATCGGGGCGAGCGCGACGAGGGGGGTGGTACTAGTCGGGCCTACCGGCCCGTCGCGGTCGCGAGAGAAGGAAGGACCCACCGCCGGAAGCGAGCGCGTCGGTGCGGTGGGATCGAGTCATGTACCCGATTCTAACCGCAGAGCGATATTAAACCCTTGCGGAACGGCCGGGCGTGTGTCAGGCCGTGTCGATCCCCGACAATGTTTCGACGGGTCGGGCCATTTATATATGCGATGCTCCCCCTTAATCCGGCGGTCGTCGCGTTTGCACTGCTCATCGCTGGCGTTGTCGCGAGCTTCGTGCCCCTGGTACCGGGGGGCGTCCTGTCAATTCTTGGCGTGGGGTACTACTGGGCGGCAACAGGTGACCCCGGAACGATCGCGTTGCTTGGCTTCGTCGCGTTGGGCGGCCTCACCGTCGCTGTGGACCTCCTCGGCGGGGCCATCTCGGCGCGGGTCAGCGGTGCGTCAACGCGGACGACGGCCGTCGCCGCGGTTGCAGCCATCGCGTTGCTCCCGATTCTCGGCCCGTTCGGTGCCATTCTTGGCGTCGTCGGATCGGTGTTCGCCTCGGAGTATCGACGCCACGGCGACATCCGGCAGGGGACACGCACTGCGGCCGTCACGGCCGTCGGGATGCTCGCCTCAAGCGCGATGCAGGCGGTATTGACGCTGTCGATGCTCGTGGGGTTCGTGTTCGTGTGGCTGTGACCCGGCGGGTGGTTTAGACCCAAAAGGTCTCTGCCGGTGAGATTCGCACTCGGCGTGGACCTGTGTATGAGTCGCTAATTGTTTAGGAACGTTCAGTCGGACTGCATCATGACGCCGCCCCCGTAGGATCGCTCGGCAAAGAGCAGGGCGACCAGTGCAAAAATAATGATCGCGTAGGACCCGGCGGCGAGCATGGCTTCCTCAAGCGAACCATACTCCCCCGTTCGAAAGATAATAGCTTTCCGGACCATCGCTATGACACCGGTATAAATCACGAGTTGAACGATTCGCCGAGTGTCGTTTTCTTCGACGTATGCGAGCACCGTTTGATACACTTCGACGATGATTAATAGGAGGAGACCCGTGTCTATGAAGCTAATAACGACCAGGGGGTCGGTGATGCCACCCGACCGCACAGCCTCGAATATCTGAAGCATTAGGTCAATGACCCCTACCGCAAAGAGTGCAGCGAAAACGGTTGCGGCGGCCAACTCGGTCCCGTGGACGAATTGGCCCACAGCGAACGTATACCGCTCTGCCCACGATTGCTGGGGCTTCTGTTCGGGGGGGTTGGACGAGTTCTCTACACTAGGGGAGTTGTCGTCACCACTCATCTATGTAATGCAGCGTGTTCGTCCGAGGTAGCTGATCGCCATCTACGAACACGTACGCATTGGGGACGCATATACTGTCGGTCGTAGTATCGTCTCCAAGTAGACCAGGCCGATCTCGAGGTGAACTACAGACCCGCCTACCGCTTCCGGCCGACCAACAGCGAACCGAGGACCAGCGCTGAAATACCAAACGCGAGGGAGGCGCCGCCGTGCGTGGCGGCACCCTCCCGCGAGTACTCGATCGGTGCCATGCCCGTGCCTGATGCGGGGGCCGCGACGACCTCGAAGTCCTCGCCGAAGGTGGTCAGCCCCGGCCACGCGACGGTACCGCCGTCGTTGCGCTCCGGCTCCGGCGAGGCGCGCTCGATCGCGTAGCCCTCGGGGGCGACGACCACCAACTCACGATCGAGCGTCTCGAACAGCGAGAACGGCTCGGCGAGGACGACTTGGCCATCGTCGACTGACGCGACGTTCTCCCAGCGGAAGTCGTATCTGACGGTCCCCGTCTCGCCGACGACGGCCGTCTCAACGGTGACCTCACCGACGCGGAGTTCGCGGTCGAGGTTCTCGTTGGCCGTCCGAGAGACGAGTTGCATCTCCTCGCGGAAGCGCTCAGCGGCGGTGGCTCTGAGCTCCGCGTTCGAATCGGCCCGCTCGAAGACCTCCCGCTCGTCGGGATCCGAGAGATCGAACTCGTCGGTGAAGGTGGCGTTGGCGTCGCCGTCAGCGTCGAGTTCGACGACGAACTGGCCGTCCGCGGCGGACTGAGCGGCAGCGGTGCCGGCGATCCCGCCGAGCGCGAGGGCCGCGATACAGAGGGCGGCGAGGAGTCGGGCGACGGTGTGCATGGCCGGGGCATCGCCGCCCGGGGGCAAAAGCGGCCCGATTACCGACGGCAAGCATCACGTAGGTGGGGAGGCGCGACGGCGGCCGTAGTGTTTTTGCGTCGACGGTCCCCAGCTAAGCCCATGCTCGACAGGAGCGAACTCGCCGTCGAGGACCTACTCAAGATCATCCTCCTGCTCGTGATCGCGCTGTTGGTCCTCGAGATTATCGGCCTGTTCGTCGAGGTGCTCGCCTCGATCAGCCCCGTCGTGGCGCTCGTGATCGTCGTCCTCATTATCGCGTACCTTCTGGATTACATATAGTGTACAGCTGTAACGTCACCGTCCCCCCTGACCTCTCGCGGCTGGCTCGTGGGCTTGCGAGCGACTGCTTCGAGGCAACGCCCCGAGACCGACACAGCCTCCTCGTCAAACGGCTCGGCGACGGCCGGCCCTCAGCGCTCGCCCGCCAGGTTCGGGAGGCGCTCGCCGGCGTCGGCCCCTTCGAGGCGCGGCTCTCGACGATCGAACTGTTCAGGAATCCGCCGGTGGGTCCCGGCCCGGTCGCGTACCTCCGAGTCGACTCGCCACAGCTCCTCGAAATGCACCGCACGCTCTGTGACCTATTCGACCCCGTTGAGGGGCTGGAGGGCGAGGGGTACGTTCCCCACGTCACGATCGCTCGCGGCGGCGATGCCGGGCGGCTGGCCGGCCGGACCGTCAGGAACCGGACCTGGACGATCGACTCACTGTCGGTGTGGTCGCCGAAGTACGACGAAGCCGTCGAGCGGATCGCGCTACCCGTTTGATCAGCCGCCTCGGCGGCGCATCCGGAGAGCGGCGTCGTTTAGCTAGTCCTCACTCGTAGGTATCTCGCATCGTCCGCTCCAACAGTCCGTCCGGCCCGAGTACGATGTAAACAGCGACAAAGGGATCGTCGCCGTCAAGCACCCACACGGAGAAAGGCGGGTCGGCCCCGTCGGCGGCGCGGGCAAGCAACGGTTCAAGTGGCTTCGTTCCGTCGCGGAACTCGGCGAAGAGGTCGCGGCTGCCGGGCTGTTCGGCGAAGGTGTAGACGATCCCGTTGGGGTTGCGGTCGGTGTCGTATGTCACCCGCGAGTTCATCGCCTCGTCCTCGGCGCGGGCCGTCTCAAAGCACGTCCGGGCGGCCTCGAAGAGGGGTTCCTCGGTGCGACGGAACCAAAACCGCGTCTCGGTGTCGACGGTCGCGTCGACAAGCGTCGGATCGTCGCCCTCCCAACGGAGGTCACCGTCGACCCGGTTGCCGACCGCGGCGTCGGGGAGCGAGGAGCGGGGAATGTACGCCGGATCGGCCGAGTTGACATCGAGAAGGAGCCGCTCGTTGTCGGTTCGGCCGGCGAGCACCCGGAACGGACCCTCGGTGTAGCGCGTCATAGTTTCAGTACATGCCGGGAGATGGTTAGTTCCACGACAGCAGGGCCCGGAGTTGCGCCCGCGAGAACAGGGAGCTCGGCCGGTCCATGTGAACGCCGATCTCGCCCGAGAGCGCGCGCATACCCGCCTGCTGGATCGGCCGTGGCAGCGAGTAGCCGGCCCGGAGGGCCGCCCCGAGCGCCTGGTCGCCACCCAGCGCCGATCGCCAGGCGTGTTCGTACTCGTGGAGGCTCGCTGGGTGGGCGGGGTCGATTTCTCGCGCGGCGATGTCGGCCGCGCGCATCCCGTAGAGGATACCGCCGCCGGTGAAGGGCTTCGTCTGGCCGGCCGCGTCGCCGACGAGGAAGCTCCGCCGGCCGACCGTTCGGTCGGGCGGGCCGATCGGGATCGCCCCGGAGCAGCGGCGCTCGATATCGACGCCGTAGTCGTCGACGAGCGCTTCAAACCGTCCGGGCGCGTCGTCGCCGGGTGCGACCGCGAGGCCGTACTCGACGCCCGCCGCCCGTCGTGGGATGCGCCAGGCGAAAAATCGGGG
>NZ_JBKEGK010000164.1:0-5789 GCF_046710025.1 Natronomonas sp.
TGCCCCTCGGAAGATGAAAGGGAACCCGAGGACGTTGTTGACCTGATTGGGGTAATCGGATCGGCCGGTGGCCATGATCACGGCGTCCTCGCGGGCGCCCTTGGCGGCCTCATACCGGATCTCCGGGTCAGGATTGGCCATCGCGAAGATAGTTGGGTTGTCCGCCATCGATCGCACCATGTCCTCCGAGACAATGCCTCCGACGGATAACCCAACAAACACGTCCGCCCCGGCCATCGCGTCAGCCAGGTCTCCGCCCGGTCCCTCACTCGCGAACTCCCGTTTGAATTTGTTTATATCGCCCGCAGCCGCGCGGTCCTCAGTGATGATCCCCGAGGAGTCACACATAGTGATCCTGTCGGCATCCGCCCCAAGGGAGACATAAAATCGGGCGGTGGCGATGGCCGAGGCACCGGCGCCGGAGAAAACGATGTCAAGATGCTCGAGCGATTTCCCGGCGACTTCGACGGCATTGAGCAGCGCGGCCCCGGAGATGATGGCGGTGCCGTGTTGATCGTCGTGGAACACGGGGATATCCATCTCCTCGCGGAGCCGTGTTTCGATCTCGAAACACTCGGGAGCCTTGATATCCTCTAAGTTGATCCCGCCGAACGTCGGCTCCATCGCCGAGACCGACGTGATGACATCCTCCGGATCGTCCTGATCAAGTTCGATGTCGAAGACGTCGATGTCGGCGAAGCGTTTGAAGAGAACGCCTTTGCCCTCCATGACGGGTTTGGAGGCCTGGGCGCCGATATCACCCAGCCCGAGCACGGCCGAGCCGTTCGAGACGACGCCCACCATGTTGCCTTTGGTAGTGTAGGTGTACGCTTGCTCGGGATCGGCGGCGATTTCGTTACAGGGGGCGGCCACGCCGGGCGAGTACGCCAACGAGAGATCGCGTTGGGTGTTGGTCGGCTTTGTCGTCGAAATCTCGACTTTCCCCGGTGGATCGACCCGGTGATACTCTAATGAATCTTCATCCAATCCCATGGAGGTATGGCGTACAGCGAGATTAAAAAGGTACTCACCGAAGCGGGCCACGCTCCCGGTTCCGCGGCATATATATCAATCCGGGACGGAGTTCGATTATGGACTTCCGACGGCTACTGCTCGTGACGACGGTCACGACGGCGATCACCGCGCTTATCGGGGTCATCACTGCAACGACCGGCGCCGGCCTCACCTGCGAGGCCCGGTGGCCGCTGTGCGACGGTGCCGTTTTTGGGCTTTTCCCGGCGAACTTCATGTCGTTCATCGAGTGGTTCCACCGTCTCGTTGCGATGGTCACGGGTCTTTTGATCATCGGGTCAACAGTCACCGCCTGGCGCGGCGGCGGCAGCCGGCGCGTCCGGCTCGCGACGCTCGTGGCAGTGCTTTTGACGCCGTTACAGGTCGTTTTCGGCGCATTCACCGTCCTCGTCCACGAGTTCGTCTTCGGCTACTCCGTGCTCGTGTTGACACTGCACTTCGGTCTCGCGTCGCTCATCCTCGGAGCGCTCGTGGCGGCGACGGTCTGGACGTATGCTGAGGGGGCGTCGGTCTCGACGGCCCGCGTCCAGCAAGCCGGTACTGTCGCGTTGCTGGGTTTCCCCGTGATGATCGCGCTCACCCCGCGGCTGTTCTTCAGTTTCGGTGAGGTCGTCCAGTTTAGTTACTACGGGCTGGGATTCGGGCTGTTCTCGGCGCTTGCGGTAGTTGCGCTGTGGGGTCGCGAGATCGATCTCGGTGGCGTTTCGGCCGCCGGGGGCATCGCAGCGGTGCTCATCATCGCCCAACTCGTCGTGACGCGACAGGCGTTCGGCGACGCCGGGCAACTACTCGTCATCGGGCTCTCGTTCGTAGCCTTCGCACTGACGCTCGTGTCGGTGTACCGTGTCCGGACGCTCGGAGCCGACACGCTCGCGTCGCCGTTAGCGAGTGATTGATTCGCCCGCACCTCGCCGATTCACGCCGCCTGTTGAGTCCCCCCGTCCGTTCCGACCAACGCTTATGCGGGCGCGGGCCCATCCACGCTATATGAGTGACGTACTCGACGACAGCGAGATCGACGCGGAGCTTCCGGACGGATGGATGCGCGATGACGATGAGATTGTCCGGACGTTCGAGTTCGACTCCTATCTGGAAGGCGTCGGGTTCGCCTCCGGGGCAGCCGGCGTCGCCGAGGAGGCGTTTCACCACCCCGAACTGACAATCAGCTGGCGAGAGGTCGAGGTCCGGCTGACGACCCACGACGCCGGTGGGATCACCGAGAAAGACCTCGATCTCGCGGCGCGCTTCGACGAATTGGCCGGGTGACGGCGGTCGCCGTACCCGGACAAGATTTGATAGCCCACAGTTCGGAGGGTGTGTGCGTATTGCGATCCCGCGATACCGGCATGTATGTCCAAACCCAACGCGACGGGGACTGCCGCCGGAGCGGCAAGCGACGACGGAAACGGTGCTCTTCCGGCGCTCGACACCGTTCGGCCGCGTGCAACGACGGGTGACGGCGATCCGGCCGTCGAGATCCGGTTCGAAAACGGCGCGATGATCCGGTATCGGGCGGCCGGCGACGGAATCGAAGAGGAGTGGTTCGCACCGGAAGCGGGTGCGGCCACCCACTCGCACGCCGCCGACCTGCCGAACGCGGACGGCGGAAGCAACAGGTCGGAAAGCGGCGCCCCAACGAGGAGTGACCTGTCGGATCGCGCCCTGTGTACGGTCGCGTCGTACCTCTCTTTCGGGGATCGACGCCGTGCTGCATTCTCGTGGGGGAAGGCGAACGTCGCGGTGTTACTGGGTGAGGAACCGCAGAGCAACGGCGGGTAACTCGAGGGCCAACAGAGGACGCATCCAGGACTCACCTCCGCTGGTGAAGGCTATACTGGACCGACGGCTATTTTACCGGGCGAACGGAGTGATTGATATGAGTCTCCGGACAGCTGTCGCCGCCCCGTTCCGCGAGACGGGGGGCACGCAGATGGGTGAGAGCGCGTTCGTCGTCGCGCTCTCGCTCGACCGCGATTGGTTCTCGCCGGATCAAGCGAAGCGGTTGGTCGACGTCGCTGCCAGCGAGGGGCTGCTCCGGCGCAAGGACGGAACGCTCGAAGCCCACTTTGACCCACAGGAGACGACCGTGCCGGAGGGGTTCGAACCCGACGAGTCGATTCTCCGGAAACGATCGACGTTCGAGCGCCTCCTCGGTGCTCTCGTCGAGGCCGGCGAAGACAAACAGGAGGCGGTCGCGGCGATCAACGGGCTTCAGTCGGAGCTCGCGGTCACAATCGAGGCCGCCGCCGCCCTCTACGCCCACCGCCGGGGCATCGATGTCGACGACCTCGCAGGCATGGCACGGGGAGAGCTGTAGATGGTCACCGACGAGATCGTCGACGGGACACGCATCGGCCGACTGCTCTCCTCCGAGATCCACGGCCACGAACGCGGCACGCTGGGGCGTCTCCGGATCGTCGATGCGGACCCGGACGTCGAAGCGACCGAGGGTGGGGCGTTCGCGTTCGCGATCGCCGTCGATAACAGAGGCGGCGCGGACGCCGGCGATCCAGCCGACCCCGGAGAGCGGATCGCCGAGGCGTACGTCCACCCGGATCGGCTCCGGGTGGCGTTCCTCGCCGGGGAGACGGCCGCCGAAGCCGGTCGAGACGTGGGGCTTAGAACCCGGCCGAAAGCCGTCGAGCCGCCGCGAACGCTCGTCTTTGTCGAGCGCGGAGCCGATACGAAGGCGGTGCTACGCGTTGTCAGCCGGATCGCCGAGGCGGTCTTCGAGGATAGCGGGTAGCGTAGCGAACGCCGACCGCTGCATCGTCGCGTCGGCGTCGGGGTGTGGCGTCGGACCGTCGGGATACTGCACTTGGAGTGTCCGGAAACCCGCAGCAGCAGCCCCCGCGATGTCTCGCTCAGGGTCGTCGCCGATGTAAACTGCCTCACCGGGGGCGATACCGAGTTCATCAGCGATCGTTTCGAAGGCCCGGCGGTCCGGTTTCGGGGCCCCGATCGGCCCGGTCACGACGACGGCGTCGAAGGCATCCGTCCAGCCTAATCGTTCGAGTTTGTCGCGCTGGGTGTGGCCGGGGCCGTCGGTCAACAGTCCGAGCCGGTACCTCTCTCGGAGCGTTTCGAGGGCCGCCTCCACACCCTCGACCGGGGTGAGCGCCTCGCCGATTGTCTTGCGGTACGCCCGGGTCAACGCCGGAGCGTCCGAGCCGACGAGCGCCTCAAAGACCGGGCGTCGGCTCTCGCTCCCGCTGTGTTCGCGGTGGGCGTTAAGGTACGCCTCGCGGTCGAAGGAGATGGACACGCCGGCCCGGTCAGCGGCGGCCGCCAGTAGCGCGGACCGATCGCCGTCAGTCACCGCGAGCGTATCGTCGAGATCAAACACGACGGCCGTTGGCACGGATTCGGATTGGGTAGCCGGGAATATATATCGTCCGGCAGCGCCGTGACGTGGATGTCAGCCGTATTCGGGCCGCGCATCCGGCAGATCGGTGCCCATCCGCCAAACTGATCGATACGTACCCACCCGTTCGATACTCGCCCGCTCGACGGATCGTTCGTAATCGGTCGAACAGGAGCACTTTTTATTGCGCGCCGACAGCCGGTGGTATGGGGTTTTTTGAGGATCTCGATGCCCGGATCGAGGCGATCAACAGCGTCGTCTCGGTTGGGCTCGATCCCGATCCGGACCGCTTGCCGTCGTTTCTCGACGTGGAGTTGCCACGATGGGCGTTCAACCGTCGGGTCATCGACGCGACACACGAACACGCCGCCTGTTATAAGCCGAACGCGGCCTTCTACGAGGATTCCGACGGCTGGCGAGCGCTGGCGGAGACGGTCGCCTACGCCCACGGAAAGGGCGTCCCCGTCCTGTTGGACGCAAAGCGTGGCGACATCGGTAACACCGCGAGACAGTACGCGGCTGTGCTTGATCCGAACGGCCTCGACGCCGACGCGATCACCGTCAACCCGTATATGGGTCGGGACACCTTAGAGCCGTATCTGTCCCGCTCGGAGAAGGGCGTCTTCGTCCTTTGTCGGACCTCGAACAGCGGCGGCGCGGACTTTCAGAACCTCGACGTTGGCAACGACAAGCCGCTGTACCAGTACGTCGCTGAACGGTGTGCGGCGTGGGATGAACACGACAACGTCGGGTTGGTCGTCGGCGCGACGGCACCCGAGGAACTAGAGCGCTTGCGTGACGCCGTCGATCGTCCCTTCCTCGTCCCCGGTGTCGGCGCTCAAGACGGTGACGCCGAGGCAGCCGTCGAGTACGGCCTTGCTGACGGCGTCGGATTGGTGAACTCCTCGCGCGGGATCATCTTCGCCGGCGAAGGGGCCGACGCCGAGGGGGCGTACTTCCGGGCCGTCGGCGACGCCGCGAAGCGGCTCAAACGGCGCCTCAACGAGTTCCGGTAGGGCGTCAACGGGTCCCGACGGGGTATCGGCGATTTCCGATGGATCGTCAACGAGTTTCGGCGGGCCTTCGAAGCTAGGCCGCTTGGGAAGGTCGACCTACGGAAAAATCAGACCGCCAACGGATCAGCGGAGGACCCCTCGCCGTCGGAGAGATGGTAGTTTGACTTCCGGGCGTCCATGAGGTAGACGGACTCCTCGACGATGTCCGCCGACTCAAGTTTCTTCAGCGCGTGCCGGACGGTTCGCTGGGGGAGCAGCGACGCGTCGGCGAGTTGGGCCTGTGTCATTGCTCCCTCGTACTGGAGGGTCTTATATACCAATTTGGCGCTCGGCGGCAGCGACGCGACTGCCGATTCGTTGTCCGTCATACTACAATA
>NZ_JBKEGK010000165.1:0-5787 GCF_046710025.1 Natronomonas sp.
GGCGACCTCCGTGTCCGCAACGCGGACGGAGAACTCGCCGCCCGCGAGGCCGTTCGGGACGTGTCTGGCAAACACTTCGGCCTTGACCGCGTCGCCCTGACCGACCGCGACCGAACTGACCTCCAGCCGGACGTTCGGTTGGAAGACGTAGAGCCCGTCGTTGTCGTACGAGCGGGCGGGACCGCCGAAGCCGTCCTCACAACAGAGGACGCGGCCGTCACGCATCGCGTAGACGTTGTCGATGTTGCGGAGCGCGTCGTCGGCGTCCTGCGGGCCGTCGGTGAAATCCGGGCCGGTGATGACCGGCTCGAGCGTCGAGACGTTGTAGTTCGGCTCGAGTTCCGCGCGGTAGACGACACCGCCGTCGACGCGGTCCATCTGGATGTCGCCCGTCTCGTCTGCGAGGTCGTCGTTGAACTCCGAGATGCCAAAGTAGACGAAGTCGCCGGGCTGGGAGTCGTCGACGCTGTCGACGCCCTCGGCCTTGTTGAACTCGATGGAGGCACCGATCTCCTTTGCGGCCGCGCGGGTCTCGAGGAAGGGGACGCGACGGAGGTCCTCGTCGACGCCGTCGGGGCCGTCCTGTTCGTACTGTTCGGCCCAGTCGATGATCTCTTGATTCGTGATGTAGTTCTGGTTGCCGTTCTCGATAACCTCGAGATCGGCCTCGCGGACGGCGTCGCCGTATGCGACGTCGTCCCCGAGTTCGCTCTCGGAGTAGTCCGTGTGTGCCGTGAGATAATCGGCCTGCGTGACATCGTCGTACTCGGCGATCCAGCCCTCGACCTCGCCGTTCGTGGCGTGGCCCAGTTCGATCCACTCGACTTCGAGGTTCGTGTCGGCCGGGGAGTTGCGCTGGCCGGAATCCTCGACGTTCGCGGCGTCGTTCGTGATCTTCGGGGCGTAGAGCGTGCCCTCGATGTCGTCGGTGTCGTCGTAGCTCGGGATCGGCTCGTCCGCGACGAACTTGTAGATACCCTTGCTGTCGCCGTCGGAGCAGCCGTAGAGGGTCTTTTCGTCGCCCTGGAAGTCCGGGGCTTCCCAGGAGGCGCGGCCCGCGACCCAGTACTTCATGGGCTCAGGCTCCTCGGCGGTCGGCGCGCGGACATCCACGTGGTAGCCGTAGCGGTAGGGGTTCGGGTAGATATCGTCGATGGGCGTCAGATCGTTCTTGCCGTCGCCTTGGTCGACCTGCTCGGCGCCCAGGTAGTACGCGAGGAACTCGACGCCGGTCATGGCCCAGTACCCTTGGATGTACCAGCCGTCGACTTCGTCGTACTCGTCGACCGCACCCTGAACAGCCGAGGGGTTCGGCCGGTTCCAGAACTGACACGCGCCGAGCAGTCCCTCACCGCTGCCGGCCTCGACGATGTCGCCGACCGTGTTGGTCAGCGAGACGCGGGGATGTGCGTAGTTCTCCTCGGAAGAAATCGGCGTCTCCCACGGGCTGAGGTCGCCGTAGCAATTGATCCGGGTGCCGCCGAGGTCGCGGAGCCCATCCGTGTTCGGGATGTTCATCGCGTCGTCGGGATCGGCGCTCCACTCGCCGCTTTCGTCTTGGCTGATGAAGACCCGCGAAAGACCACCGGGGCTGTTCTCCCAGTTGGTGTACAGGTAGCCCTCGGTGCCCTCGTCGTCCGTCGGGACGAACTGGTTGCAGTCTGGGTTCGTCGCCGCGGCCCCGTACTGCGTCCCTGCGAAGTTGTCCTGGTTGATGTCAGTGCCGTCGGGCGTCTGGGCGACGCCGAGGCGCTCTGTGCCGCCGTTGATCGGCTCGCGACCCTGGATCAGGATCTCGTAGTTGCCGACCTCGGAGCGAACCCTCCCCTCTTTGTCCGGGGTATCGGGGATGCCGACCTCAGGGAAGTCGTCGTTGCTGCCGTCGAATTCGAAGTTGAAGCCGCTGAAGTAGCCGACCGCCGCTCGGCCGTACGGTTCGGGATTACTATTATCGGGATGCTGGAGGCTGTACAACAGCGAACCGTCCTCAAAGACGAACGGGCCGGTCACCTCGGCACCGAACGCCGTCGTCGAGAGCCGCTTTAGATTCCCCTGGACGCTCGGCGCGCCGGGCGTGTCCCCCTCCGAGATTTCCGACTCACTCGCGCTTGCTACACCGACCGCGCTGGCACCCAGCGCGGCGGCGACTGACGCCTTCATCAGACCTCTGCGGTGCATTTCCACCATGCAGGTGGACCCGGGAGGGGGGTGATAAACAAATTTTATATTTTTTATATATCCACAGAATCATGTGTACGTCTCAATATGTTTCAGTCGGTACTCGCCCGTTGTGCAGCGTTGTCCTATATAATACACAGTACTATTTCGTAACTCGATACAGATCCTCAAATGTGAATTATCTTTAATTATATGCGACTCGCTGGCCGCGATCCGATTTAAAAGACCCAGAACGTTTATAAGTTGTACTCCCACCGATAGCCCCAGTATGTGAGTTCCCCCGCCAGGAGAACGATGTCCACTACCCCTCGTCCGGAAGCACTGTTCCGTCCGGCCGTTTCTGCCCTTCGGAGTCGTGAACCACCACGCCCGCGGCGTCCGTCGGTTCGTAGTTGTCACGGACGCCGATCGCCTCCTCGATATCCCGGATCGTCCGCTCTTTGAGAGCCGCCGCGAGTTCCTCGGCGTCCTCGCGGGTGATGTCGCGGCCGAGACCCTCACACTCGTGGGCGCGGACGAGTCCCTCCCCGTCGACGGCTTCGCCCATCGGTTCGGCCGTCCCGGCCAGCGCGAGGCTGAACGGGTAGGTCCGACAGACGAGCGGTCGGTCCTCGTGGACGGTACAGGCGCCGGTGCCGTCGTCCGATTCAGTATAAAAGGCGCAGTCTCCACAGCTGTCGGTCTGAAGCGCCCACTCGAACGTCTCCCCCTCGGGTTTCCCGCCGGTGTCGTCGAGGCCGTACGGCATGGGCCGGGCGACATCACGCCAGTCGTAGGGCTCCTCACCGGCGTCCGCCGCGGCCGATTGAAGCCGTTGAACCTCGTCGGGGAACACGGTCGCGGTGTGAGGTTCGGTGTCGGCGTCGTCCGCTTCGACCGCGGTACAGCAGCCGCCACATCGGGTGCACTCGAAACCGATGGACTCGATAGCGTCGGCGAGTTCGGAGACGGGAATGTCGTGCGCCCGCTCCAGTTCGGTTTCGAGGCTCTCCATGGCGGATCGTTTGGATACGTACATATAAACGGCCCGCTCGGGAACCCCAGCAGGTCGCCCGTTCGGCCGATTGTTTTTATTCCGATAGCCGCATACCAATCGTATGGGTATTGTCGATCTGCTCCGATCGGTGTTGGGTCTCGGCGATTCCGGGGACTCGGCGCCCCCCGAAAGGACGGATGCCACGGTTGAACGCGGGCCGACCCGGGAGTCCAACGGGTCGAACGAGGCTCCGCACGGTTCCGACGATCGGTCGACGGGGAGGGTGTCCGATCCCGAAGCCGACCCCGTTGCCCCGAAACCGGACGCGACTGCTTCGGCCGATTCGGCGGTCAAAACGTCCGGTCCGGACCCCGATGCGGCCGTCGAACCGCCCGGGGACGCCCAACCGGCCCCGAGCGAGCCCGAGCGCCCGGATACGTCCGGCGACACTACCGACGGTGCCGACGACGCGACCGGCACTGTCGACACCGACGACTCGGACGAGGCCGACGACGCCCCTGATGACACGGGCGACGCCCCGAAGCAGGGTGCCTCAGTTGATACGATCAACGGGATCGGCCCGGCCTACACCGAACGGCTGGGGAACGCCGGCATCGAAACGGTCCCCGAACTGCTCGCGGCCGACACCGTAAGCCTCGCTGAGGCGACCGACATCTCCGAAAAGCGGATCGCCCGCTGGCAGGGACGCGCCGCCGAGTAGGATTTATACTCGCCCGAACGCTTTTATACTATACCGGGACCAAGCCGCCCGTGACCTGATACGTCGCGGTCGGCCCCCGAGGCGGGAGCGCGGGGACGGGCCGATCGGAGTGAATCCCCGCCTGTTCGCCAGCGACATAGCCACGCGTGCCGCCCCAACCGCAAAAGCATTGTTCGCTGACGCCTCTCAATACGGTATGCGAGTCGTCACCGACCGAGAGGCGTTCGAATCCGTCGCCACCGAAGCGACGGATTCGGCGCGGGTACCGGTCGAACTCCGGTTGTCGGTCGCCGATCCCTTCGAAGCATACCGCCGCGCCCGCCGCGGTGACGGGGGCGATGTCTTTCTTGAGACGACGGCCGGCCAGTCCGGATGGGGATACTTCGCGACGGATCCGGTGTCGCGGCTCACGGTCTCGGGGACCGCGGAGCCGATCGCGAATGAGGGGTCGCGTCCGGCTGGCGCGTCCCCGTCACTCTCGGCGCTGGACGCCGAATTGAGCGCCGAAACGCTCGAACGCGGCGACTGCGAAACACCGTACCCCTGCGGTATCGTCGGGTGGCTCTCCTACGACATCGCCCGTGAACTGGAGTCAATTCCGGATGGAACCGAGGATGATCGAAACCTGCCCCGACTGCAGGTGGGAACGTACGACCGGATGGTCGCCTGGCGGGAACCCCACGCCAACGGGGTTGAACTCCGGGTCACCGCCTGCCCGCGACTCGACGAGCACGGCTCGATCGACGCCGCCTACGAGTGGGGCATCGACCGCGCCCGCTCGCTCGTCGCCCGCATCATCGCCGGAGATCGGTCCGTTGGCCGCGCCCCGGCATCGGGCGAGCGTGCCGCGTTCGAGAGCGAGTGCGGGCGAGCGGCCTTTGCCGACCGCGTCCGGCGCGTTCAGGCCGCGATACGGGCCGGTGACACCTTCCAGGCGAACGTCTCCCAACGACTTTCCGCCCCCGCGTCCGTCCATCCGGTCGACGCCTACGCCGCGCTCCGCCGTGTAAACCCGGCGCCGTACGCCGCGCTCGTGGAGTTTCCCGGCGTTGATCTCGTGAGTGCGAGTCCCGAACTCCTCCTCGATGTGGCGGCCGACCGGCTCCTGACGGAGCCAATCGCGGGTACCCGCCCACGGGGAGAGACGCCCGAGGCGGACCGCGAACTCGAGGCCGACCTCCGCTCGGACGAGAAGGAACGCGCCGAACACGCGATGTTAGTCGACTTAGAGCGCAACGACCTCGGCCGGGTGAGCGAGTACGGTAGCGTCGGGGTCCAGGAGTACCGCCGCGTCGATCGCTATGCCGAAGTGATGCATCTGGTCAGCCTGATCGAGGGACAGCTCCGGTCGGACCGGTCGGTCACCGACGCCGTCGCGGCGGCCTTCCCGGGCGGCACGATCACCGGCGCACCGAAGCCCAAGACGATGGCGATCATCGACGACGTCGAACGCACCCGGCGTGGACCCTATACCGGCAGCATCGGGCTTTTCGGCTTCGACGGTCGGGCGACACTCAACATCGTCATCCGGACGCTCGTTCGACATGCCGACCGGTATCACCTCCGCGTCGGCGCCGGGATCGTCCACGACTCCGACCCGGACCGCGAGTACGCGGAGACGCTGGATAAGGCCCGCGCGCTTCTCACGGCCATCGACACCGCACTGACGGAGCAAGCGGCGTTCACGATTGAGGCGACGGAACGATGACTGCCGAGAACCGTCGCGGCGATGCCCCGGCACCGATGCGGCCGAGCGTTCTCGTCGTCGACAACTACGACTCGTTCGTATACAATCTCGTCCAGTACGTCGGCACCCACGCCGATGTCGTGGTCCGGCGCAACGACGACATCGACGTCGATGGGATTCGGCGGCTTGACCCCGATGGAATCGTCGTTTCGCCGGGGCCGGGGG
>NZ_JBKEGK010000166.1:0-5736 GCF_046710025.1 Natronomonas sp.
TTCGAGGGGGTGTTCTGCAAGAACTGCAACACGCAGGTCGAACTCCAAGAGTCCCGAGAGACACGCGGTTACGAGGAGGCCGTGCTCGCCTGCTTCGATAAAACCACGACCTGGAATCTCCACGTCGCCGGGGAGCTCCGTCGCGATCTTCCGGATGGGTCGGCGCGAGTGAAGATCCTCGGCGCACCGGGAGCCTACGAGGTCGACTGGTGGAGTCCAGCACCGAGGGACTGGGAGCCGGTCGAACGTGGCGAGTTCGACGACGAGCCAGACGAGGTGTCACACCTGGCGTAGCGGAATTCGATCCCGCAGCGACTGTGAGGTCGTTGTTATTGTGCCGGCAATGGGTGCCGGCGCACACGCGCCGGGGAGACTGATGTCGAAACGGAGTCAACTCCGATTCGTCCAACAAGTCGAACAGACCGGTGAAACAGATGGTGAAACCGACCGGGTTGCACAGGTGTACCGGCATTCGGATGGATACCCGGCGAGCGTCCTCTGGAATCCCGCATAGCTGAAAGACCTCCTCGATGCGACCTGCGCCCAGCAAGGGCCGGGCAACACGGCAGCGACGTACATGTTCCTCGACAAACCCTCGACGGTCGGCCTGTATGTAGCTGAATACAGGCGCTAAGCCCCTCCCCAAACGAGTACCGCAGTCCGCGCAAGCGGAAAAGGAGCGCAGTAGGGTGGGGATACAGCGGCGTCATCATCTTTCAGACACTGTGCGTCCGCGAACTCGGCTGCGAGGGCGAAACCTGCACGTCGTGTCCCATGGCCGATTCGTGCGGCCTCGTCGTCGACGGCCCGTCGAGTTACGTCGTGACCGAGGCGGGGATGGCGTATCTCGATGACACTGCCCCTCAGACCGAGTCGGAGGGCCAGATCGTGCACCGTCCGAACGACTGAGGGTTCCCCGCGCCGTACCCTCGAACGGAATGGATCTCGCCTACGGTCCGGTGCCGTCGCGCCGCCTCGGGCGGAGCCTCGGCATCAACGACATCCCGCCGAAGACTTGCACGTACGCCTGCATCTACTGCCAACTCGGCCCGACGACGGCCACCGGCACTGAACGGCAGGAGTTCTACGATCCCGAAGCGATCGAGAGCGCCGTCGAGGAGCGCGTCGCTGCGGTTCGCGAGGCCGACGAGTCGATCGACTACCTCTCCATCGTCCCCGACGGCGAACCGACGCTGGACGCGAACCTCGGTGAAACGATCGATCGAATACGACGGTTCGGGATCGACGTCGCCGTCATCACGAACGGCTCGCTGATCGACCGGCCGGACGTCCGCGCGGACCTCTCGAAAGCGGACTACGTCTCGGTGAAGGTCGACGCCGGGCGCGCCGAAACCTGGAGGGAAATCGACCGCCCGCACGGGGCGCTCTCGTTCACCGCGATCACCCGTGGCCTCCGGACGTTCGCCGAGTCCTTCGAGGGGACGCTGACGACCGAGACGATGCTGGTCGACGGCGTCAACGACGGCGCGGACGACCTCCGGGCGACGGCCGACCTCGTCGGCGAGGTCGACCCCGACGTGGCCTACGTCGCCATCCCGACGCGCCCGCCGGCCGAGGAGTGGGTCGAACCGGCGAGCGAAACCGCGGTCGGGATGGCCTATCGACTGTTCGAAGAGCAGGTCGACGACGTGGAGTACCTGATCGGTGCGGAGCCGGACGACTTCGCGTCGACCGGAGACGTCGAGGCCGATATCCTCGGCGTGACCGCCGTCCACCCGATGCGCGAGAGCGGCCTCCGGGACCTGCTCGACCGCGCGGACGCCGACTGGTCGGTGATCGAGGACCTTCTCGCGTCGGGCGAGTTGATCGAGCGCGAGTTCGGCGACGAGCGGTTCTTCATGCGACCGATCACGACGGTCGAGGAGTGAATTCTGTCGGCCACGCCGAGTGTCAGGACGGGCCGCGAGTCCACCACGACAGCACCCACTCGACCACGACGCCCTGCACGATCGAGGCGACGACCATCGTCCCCAGGAGGGCCGCGGCGTAGTCGACGTCGAAGTAGTACAGAAAGAGGGGCAACAGCGGGAGTTTGATCGCCCGGTTGTACAGGAAGACGGCGACCAGGCCGTCTCGCATGCCTCGATCCCGAAGGTCCGCCAGCAGCGTGTACCACGCGTAGACGGGCCCGTGGCTGAGGACCCCACCAGCGATGGCGACCAGGTAGCCGGTCGCGCCGGACTCGTTCCCGAGGTACCTGGCGATGGCGTCGGCCGTTACCGCGTAGTTGATGAGGGTAACGAAGGCCGTCACGAGCACCAGGATCGGCGCGATGGTGAGCGCGAGCGACCAGGCGCTCCCCAGCGCCGCGCTCGCGTTTCCCGGATCGACGACGAACAGCAGGGCATACAGGAGGATCATGCCGCCGAGCAGGTACCGGTCGGTGCGAGACTGGCCACCGCCGCCGGACGCCGGTTTGGGGTTCGACGACCCGCTGGAGTTTCTATGCGAATCGCTCACGCGAGCGCCCCCATCACGAGCACGGTGCCGACCGAGACGAGGACGGCCAGGATCGCGCCGGTTACGTTCCGGGCGATCGCGAACCGGCGGCCGAGGACGGACGCCTCCGCCGGGAATTGCACGACGCCGATCGTCACCCAAGAGACGATGAAGGCAGTAACTGCGAGCAGACTCACGCCCCGATCGAGGATTTCACCACCGATGACGTAACTCGTTACCGCGTTCCCGGTCGAAACGCTGCCGATTCCCGTCCCGAGAGCCACGTCGAGGAACGGGCGACGGCCGAAGACTGAACTCACCATCTCGGCCGAGACGTACGTCCGGAGGAGACCGACGAGCAACACGACGCTGGCCAGGATCGGGAGCGCATTCCGGAGGCCCCTGACTGCTTTGCGAGTCGAGGCGACGAGTCGCTTCCGTCGAGAACCGTGCCCCATACTGGCGACTGGACCCCTGCCGCCTTCCTGATTTCGCTTCCGGCGGTGGTGGAACCCTCAGCCCATCGCGAGGACCTGCCACAGCACGTAGATCGCCGCCGCGCCGAGGAGCGTGCTGAGGACGGCGTACTGGCGGAGGCGGTCGGCGTCGGGCGAGCAATGGACCGCCCCGTGGCCGGTCGAGTCGCTGTGGGAGCCGACGTGAGAACACTCGGGGAGCATGTCGATCCCGACGTGGGCGAACACGCCGGCCGAGACCCCGAAGAAGACCGCCTTGACGATCGGCGAGAGGTCCGGCGTGAGGATCGACAGCGGGATTGCCGCAATGGCGACCGCGGCCGCCGGGACGACCATTATGGCGACCGGGAGCCCCGAGTTCTCGACCGCCTCGGACCCCGTGAACCCGGCGGGGAACTTGTGGGCGACGATGCCGTACCCGAACAGCGGCGTCAGCGACGGGAGCGCCCCGTAGGCGACGCCCATGATGCTCCCGGCCGCCAGGGCGTGGAGCGTGAGTTCGCCCGCAGCGGCGTTGATCGGCAGTTCGTAATGGGTCACGAGGTGCCCGAGTTCGTGGGCCCCGTACCCGATCAGGTAGCCGAAGGCGATGGCGAACCCGCCGTAATCGGGGTGATGGCCGATCGCCTTGGGCGCAATCAGCGCCGCCGCGCTGGTGAGCATCGCGCCGCTCGCCAGGCCGTAGGCCCAGACCTGTCGCCCCGGCGTGGCGAACTCGCCCAGGAGGCTGACCAGCACGCCGGCCATCATCGCGAAGAAGCCGAACACGACGATGCCGACGAGTTTGGTCCGTCCGGCGGCGAGGCCGAGCGCGACCACCGCGATCAACGCGACGAGGCCGAGGACGCTGATTCCGAGTGCGAGCCGTTCCCGTGACGTCGACCGTGACTGAACTGTCTCTGTCTGCACTGTTTCAGGCAAATATTTCGTGAGGCCGGTATTGTTTGTTTCGATCAATACCCCGGAATGCCGGTAGTTCGGGCCCCTGCGACGATAGGACCGCCGCCGCGTCGACCGGAACTACCTTCGTTCCGTGGGACGAAATGAACGTGAAGACGGAGAACGGCGGGTGTCGCGGGGCGAGGGCGGATGCTGCGCACCGGACCGCCGTTGTCCCCACCTCATCGCCGTCGCCCCCAGCGCACCGCCGTTCCTTCCCTCGATTACCCCTATGCATACGGAAACCGAGACCCAGCGCGCGATCGGGTCGAACCTCACCGAAGCGGCCGTTCGCGCGATCTCGACCGAGAAGGACGAACCGGACTGGATGCTCGACCGCCGACTGGACGCCCTCGAAACGTACTACGAGTTGCCGACCCCCTCGGAGTGGCCGGACCAGCCCGACCTCTCGACTGTCGACGTCGAGGGAGTCGTGCCGTACCTGCGCCCGGACGTGGACGTGGACGTCGACGTCGAGGGCTACGACGACCTCCCCGAGGACGTCAGGGAAACCTTCGACCGCCTCGGCATCCCGGAGGCCGAACGCGACGCGCTGGCCGGGAGCGGGGCCCAGCTCGAATCAGAGGTCCTGTACCACCAGCTCGAGGACCGGTGGGACGACGAGGGCGTGATCTTCTGCAGCATGGACGACGCCGTCCGGGAGCATCCCGACCTCGTCCGCGAGTACTTCATGAACGCGATCGACCCGGACGAACACAAATTCGCCGCCCTCCATGCGGCCTTCTGGTCCGGCGGCTCGTTCCTGTACGTCCCGGAAGAGGTCACGGTGAACCTGCCGATCCACGCGTACTTCCGGATGAACGAGCCCGGGACCGGTCAGTTCAGCCACAACGTGATCGTCGCGGAACCGGACAGCGAGGTCCACTACATCGAGGGCTGTTCGGCCCCGACGTTCAACGCCACGAACCTCGACTGCGGTGCCGTCGAGGTGTTCGTCGGCGAGAACGCCCACGTCCAGCACTCGACGGTCCAGAACTGGTCGCGCAACACGTACTGCCTGAACACCGACCGCGCCGTCGTCGAGGCCGGCGGGCGGATGGAGTGGATCTCCGGGATGCTCGGGTCGAAGGTGACGATGCTCTATCCCTCGTCGGTCCTTCGGGGCCGGGGCGCGAGCGCGAGCCACATCACCATCAGTTTCGCCGAGGGCGGCCAGCGCATGGACTCCGGGGCGAAGATCTACCACGAAGCGCCCGAAACCACGGCCTCCGTCGAGGCGAAGTCGATCAGCAAGGGCGGCGGTCGAACCACCTACCGCGGGCTGGTTCGTTCGCTCGACGACGTGGACGGGGTGGCGACGACCGTCGAGTGCGACGCTTTGATGTTCGACTCGGAATCCACCAGCGACACCCTGCCGCACGTCGAGGTCGAGGGCGACGACGCCGCCATCGCCCACGAGGCGACGGTCGGCAAGATTGCCGACGAGGACGTGTTCTATCTCACGAACCGCGGCCTCGACGAGGAGGAGGCCAAGCAGTTGATCGTCAGCGGCTTCATCGAACCCCTCACCGATGAACTCCCGGTCGCCTACGCGGCCGAGTTGAACCGGCTCGTCCAGCTGGAGATGGAAGGCAGTCTGGGCTGACGATAGCCCACACTCGGTACCGAACCGAAGCGGCACCGTTTCGTTGTACCAATTTGGTACTAGCTAAAGGGTTTTCGTCCTCCATCACATAGTCGCTCGCGAAGGCAGGCAATCACCACAACGGGAACGGTCGAAAGGCGAGAACGGACGGCGGCCGAGGGAGCGGTCACACAGCGTCCAGCACGGATCTCTATCGAGGCCGAGCTCCAGAAAATCGCAGATCACCTCCAAACAGACGTTGGTGCCTATCTCATC
>NZ_JBKEGK010000167.1:0-5720 GCF_046710025.1 Natronomonas sp.
CGGCGACGGTAAACGTCTCGTACCCGGCCTCCTCGCGGTCCGCGGCCATCGCGTTCATGTCCGCGATCGTCTGTTGTAGGGCCTCTTTGGACTGGCTTACCGCCTCCGCGCGTCGTCGGTCGTCGTTCGCCTCCGACCCGTTCGGCTCTGTTCGCACCATGCTTTTCAACGAGTACAGAGTCACAAAACGCTTGTGCGCTTCACACGCCGATGCCGGCGACGACCTCGAGCGACAGCGACACCGCCAGTACGACTAGGCTCGTCACGAATATCTTCACGTTGCGGCTCACCCGTTCCTCGAACGGGATGGTCATCTCGCGGAGCGGCGGCAGCCGCGTGAGCCGTTCCTCGATTCCCCACGGCTGCTCGGTGTCGAAGCTGACGCGTTCGCGGTCCCGCCGTTTGGCCTTCGGTTGGATGGCCAGCCCGCCGAGGCCGAACAACAGGAACCCGACGACGAACAGGACGTACTTCAGCGTGAGCAGCCCGTCGCCGAACACGTACGCGACCGCGGCACAGCCCGCGACGACACCGATCGACGCGGCGCCGACCCAGACGGCGAACTCGCTGACCCGCGCGGAGTTACTCGCTGTCTGCACGGCGCGAGATCACGGGTCCGACGTCCTCGTACTCGTCGGCGTGCCGGTGGCAGTAGCTCTGGCGACCCGACGCGGACACCTCGTACATCTCCGGCAGTTCGCGGTCGCAGACGCTGGCGAACTCCTCGTAGAGGTGTTCCTGCGCCTCCGCCGGGCGCCCGCGTTTGACCATCTCGACCGCGGTCTCGATCTGTTCGTCGACCCGGTCCGGCACCTCGACGCCGTCGAAGGTGTCCGCCCTGCTGTCCTCGATGTCGTCGAACCGATCGAACCGATCGAGCCGCCGTCTGACTCGGTCTCCCGCCGAGAGCGCGACGCGGGCGCGCTCGCGAACGACCTCCCTGAACCGTTCGATCGCCCGCCAGAGGTCCTCGTCGGCGTCGGCGTACGCTTCCGGCCTGATCTTCGCCGGACAGCGCGTCGAGAGGTTACAGCCCTCTGGCGCGTCGCTCGGGCTCGGGGGCGTTCCGGAGAGGGTTATCCGCTGCGACGCCGCCGACGGGTCGGGTTCCGGAATCGCCGACAAAAGCGACTGCGTGTACGGATTCGAAGCGTCGCTGAACACCTCTTCCGTCTCCCCTTTCTCCATGATCTTCCCGAGGTACATCACGGCGACGCGGTCGGAAATGTACCGGACCACGGAGAGGTCGTGTGCGATGAGCAGGTACGTGAGGTTGAACTCCTCTTGGAGGTCTTCGAGGAGGCTGATTATCTTCGCCTGAACGCTCACGTCGAGGGCGGAGACCGGTTCGTCGAGAACCAGGAAGTCCGGTTCAAGCGCCAGCGCTCGCGCGATTCCGATTCGCTGGCGTTGCCCGCCGGAGAACTGGTGCGGGTACCTGAAGTAGTGTTCGTCGGGGAGACCGACCTCCGACAGCAGATCCAGCACCCGCTCTCGCCTGTCGGTCATCGTCTTCCAGTCGTGCGCGTCGAGCGGTTCCCGAATGATCTCCCCGACCGTCATCCGGTCGTTGAGGCTTGACTCGGGGTCTTGAAACACCATCTGGGCGTTCCTCCGCCACTCTTTGAGCTCCGTTCCGGAAAGCGTCGTGACGTCGGTGCCGTCGTAGACGATCGATCCCTCGGTCGCGTTTTCGAGCGCGAGGAGGGTCCGACCGAGCGTGCTCTTCCCACACCCGGATTCGCCGACCAGTCCGAGCGTCTCCCCGCGTTTGATCTCGAAGTCGACGCCGTCGACCGCCTTCACCGGCGGGTCGGCGAGCACCCCGTCGCCGCCGTAGTACTTTTTGAGCCCCTCTACTTCTATCAGCGTCTCCGACTCCTCTGTCGGCGGTGACCGCTCAACTGCGTTGCTCATGAGTGTTCCTCCGTTCGCTCGCTCGCTTTCTCGACGTGCTTCTCGACGCGGGCCGTCTCGCTCTGGTCGTCGGGGTACAGCAGACACGACGCCGTGTGCCCCTCGCCGTCTCCGACCGAGACGTGCTGCGGCGGCACCTCCTCGCAGGCGTCGAACGACTTCGGACACCGAGGCGCGAACCGACAGTGATCGGCCGGCTCGTTCGGTGTCGGGACCTGTCCTTCGATCGTTTCGAGCCCCTCCGCCCGGGAGTGTTCCCCGGGGATCGACCTGAGGAGCGCCTCCGTGTACGGGTGTTGCGGATTCGAGAACAGGTCTTCGACGCCCGCCTTCTCGACGATCTGTCCCGCGTACATCACGTTCACGCGGTCCGCGATGTCCGCGATGACCCCCATGTCGTGCGTGATGAACAGTATCGACAGCCCGCGTTCCTCCTGTAGCTCTTTCAGGAGGTCCAGGATCTGCGCCTGGATCGTCACGTCGAGCGCGGTCGTCGGCTCGTCGCAGATCAGGAAGTCCGGGTCGCACGCGAGCATCATCGCGATGACGGCACGCTGCCGCATCCCGCCGGAGAACTCGTGCGGATACTCGTCTAACCGGCGCTTGGCGTCCGGAATCCCGACGGCCTGGAGTAGTCTCATCGCTTCCTCGACCGCTTCCTCTCCGGTGATGTCACGGTTTACCTCCAGCGACTCACGGATCTGGTTTCCGACGGTGTAGACGGGATTGAGCGACTGTTGGGGGTCCTGAAAGACCATCCCGATCCCGCTCCCGCGGACCGACTGGTACTGTTCCTCGGAGAGGTCGGTGAGCTCTCGGCCGTCGAAACTGATCGACGACTCCGGGAGCACCGTGCCGGGCGACTCGATCAACCCCATGATCGAGCGCGCGGTAACGCTTTTCCCAGACCCGGACTCGCCGACGATTCCCACCGTCTCGCCCCGACCGACGTCGAAGCTTATCGAGTCGACCGCTCTGATCGTCTCGTTATCCGTGTAGAAGACGGTCTGAAGGTCTCTCACGGAGAGAACCGGACCCTCGCTGTCCGTCGTCTCCGCGGTCGCGCTCTGTGACCGGGCCATCACGCACCACCTCCCGCGGCCGCCTCTTCACCCTCATCGGCCTCGGTCTCCGGATCGATGGCGTCGCGGATCCCGTCGCCGAGGGCGTTCATCCCGGTCACGAGGAGCACGATCATCAGTCCGGGAACCAGCGAGATGTGCCACGAGACCGTCGAGACGTAGCTCTGCCCGGCCGATATCGCCCGTCCCCAGGCGGGCGTCGGGGGTGATATCCCCAGCCCGTTACCGAGGAAGGACAGCGCCGAGAGGCTGATAATGATCCCGCCCACCGACATGGAGGCGTAGACGAGCAGGTACCCGAGGATATACGGGAGCATATGCTTGCGCATGATCTTCTGCGGCTGTTGGCCGTAGCTCTCCGCGGCGCGGACCCAATCCTCCTGTGCGACCTGTAACGCCGGACCCCGAACCGCCCGCCACAGGAACGGCCACGTCGTGAACGCGAAGATGAGCGCCAATAAGAACCCCCCGTCGAGTACGCTCCCGAGCCACGTGTCTGCGAACACCGCGCTCATCATGATCAACAACAGTAGCTGCGGGATAGAGACGACTCCGTCAGCAACGGTCAGAACGCCGAGATCGACCGATCCGCTGTAGTACGCGGACAACATCGACAGCGTCATCGCGATGACCGCGGCGCCGGTGATCGCCATCCCCGAGACGATCATCGTGATCCTGGCTCCGCCCATCATAAACGTGAACAGGTCGCGGCCGTTCGGCATCGTCCCGAACGGGTGGAAGCGGCCGTAATCGTCGTACGACATCAGGCCGATGTTGGTCTCGACCGCCCCCTTGGACTTCGAGTTGAAGTTGGCGTCGCCGGCGAACGCCGTCTCCACCGTCCCGTCGTCCGACAGGTACTGAATCCGGCTCTCCTCTCCGTACGTGTTCTCGATGTTCTGGCTGACCGTCGAGGGCGCCAGCGCGGACCCGAACGTCGCCATCGTCAGGAACACGATCAACACGATGACGCCGAACTGCCCCCAGCGGTGCCCGCGGAGGTTGTTGACGACGTCGTCGGTGGGCGTCCAGTCGGATTCGCGGTAGTGGTCACGATAGACGAGCCAACCGCGGAACGACCAGTAGGCGGTGAAGAGAGCGTACGCGATTATGAGCACGAACCTGATGGCCCACGCGACTGCCGGCTGAAGCCCGAGGAAGGTACCCTGCCACGAGCCGTCCGGGGTCTGGTGGCCTTGGTTCGAGATCACCTCGCGGCTCAACAGCGTGGGGAACTCTCCGAGCATCCCGCCGACGCTGCGGAGCATTCCCACCGCACCGGCCTGGAAGTCGACGACCGCCTGTGCGAGTCCGGGCGAGACGTAGTTCAGCGTGAGCTCGACGGCGGCCGTCACCCCGACGACCAACGCGTCGACCATGCCGACCGCGATCCCCGCCCACGTGGCGAACTCGACGGCGATCAGCGCGAACATCGGAACTGCCCACCGCAGGAACGGCTCCGGATTCTCGGTAATGCGGGCAGACAGCGACTGGTCATCACGGTGTGTCAGTTCCTCTCGAATCGACTCGGTGGTGTGACGATCGGACATGTTACTCACTCTCTCCAAGGCTGATTCGCGGATCGATGTACGTGTACAGGAGGTCCTGGCTGACGTTGAACAGGATCTGAATCACGATGAAGATGAACACGAGCGCCATCACGAGCGGGATGTCGGGCCCCAACACCGCGTTGAAGAAGAGATTCCCGAGGCCGTTGATACCGAACACCGCTTCCACGAGGACGGACCCGCCGATCAACAGGTAGAACTCGCCCATGATGACGGGCAACAGCGGGATAACCGCGTTCCGTCCGACGTGTTTGCCGATGATTCGGCGGGAAGAGAGCCCCTTCGCCTTCGCGGTCTCGACGTACTTCGAGTTGATGCTCTCGAGCACCGCGGTCCGTCCGATCCTGACCTCGTTACCCATCGACGACGACCCGAGAACGAGCGCCGCGGGCAGTATCCACTTGAAGGCGACGAACCACGGCCCGGGGTTGGGAACCGGGATGAACAGCAGTTCCAGATACGGGACCCCGGTGAAGATATCGATGTTGGTGAACAGGTTGCCCAGCTCGTCGGGGGTTCCGCTGACCTTTGTCTCGATGATCGCCGTGCGATAGAACTCGAGGGCGCCTCCGGCGGTGATCAGCCCCGAGATGATGACGGCGAGCCAGAAGTTCGGCATCGCGCGCCAGATGATCCCGAACCCGGAGCTCGCGTAATCACGGAACGTGTTCGCGCGCAGGCCGGCGTACAGCCCGAGCGGAACGCCGATCCCGAGCGCGATGACGACCGACCAGAAGCCAAGCCAGAGCGTCGCGGGCATCCGGTCAATGATGAGCTCGACGACGGGCGTCTCGCGCTGAATCGTCCACGAATCTCCGAAATCGAGCACGAACAGGTCGCCGACGACTCGGAAGTACTGCTCCCACAGTGGAATGGGATTCCCGGCCGCGTCGATGTAGTTCAGCTCCATCCGGAGCTGCCGGATGTCCGCGGCCGTCGCCTGTCGGCCGAGAATGCTCCCGACGGGGTCGATCGGGCCGAGGTAGAGGATCAGAAACGACAGCGTGACCCCGAACAGCATGACCGGGATCGCGAGTCCGAACCGCTTGAGTAGGTATATGCCTCTGTTCATGCGTCGATCACCGGGCCTGACATTGCGCTCCCGTCGACGGGTTGGCCCTGCGGGGACCGGTCGGCCGGTACTGCCCCGTTC
>NZ_JBKEGK010000168.1:0-5632 GCF_046710025.1 Natronomonas sp.
ACGGCGTCACTTCGTTCACGTACCGGCGACGGCGGCCGTTCCATCCCGAGCGCGTCGCGGCAGTGTTTCGGGAGTTG
Source organism: Natronomonas sp. (assembly GCF_046710025.1). Classification (GTDB taxonomy): domain Archaea; phylum Halobacteriota; class Halobacteria; order Halobacteriales; family Haloarculaceae; genus Natronomonas. The sequence continues at coordinate 78 of NZ_JBKEGK010000168.1, forward strand.
CCACCCTCGGTCGTCCGGGCGAAGGGAACAGTCTGGATCGCCGGCAACGACCTTCGGATCACGGTGAGCGTCGCCGGGCCGTCGGTGCGCGCGACAGCGCAGGGACCGTGGATCGCCTCGCTCCCCGAGGTCGAGCGGGAGATGTACCGTTCGAACCGACCGGATCTCCCGTGGGACGACGAACACGGCGACCGGCGCGTCGAGTTGGTCTTTATCGGGACGGACTACGACCGGGCGGCACTCGAGGCGGCACTCGACGACGCGCTGGTCGATCCCGGCAGCGACGTTTCGGCGGCTGAGGAGGCCTTTCCCGACGAAGCGGGCGCAGAAACGGTTCTCAGAGAATAACGTTCACAGGGTCAGCAGGCACAGTCCCGTCCCGAGGAGCGTTCGAATCGCATTTCCTCATCACAGTCCGGACACGTAACTGTCTCACCTGGTTCGACGTCGAGTTCGATGTCCCGGATACGGATGCTGCAGTCGTCACACCAGTACGCCCCCTTCGAGCCGTCGTCCGGACGGCTCTTGGGGGTGGGCGACGCGAACGCTTCCTTCACGCTGTCGATGAGTCCCATACCCACGACTTTGCCCCGGTCAATACAACGCCTTCGTGGGTGTGTACGGCTAACGCACACCAGCTGCCGTCGACCACACCACGTTATCCCTCCGAAGCCAGCCGATCGAGCGCCCGCTCCAGTTCGCCGGCGCGCTTCCAGGCGGCGATCCGGTCGGCGAACGGCAGCGGCACACCGAGCGACACCGCAGAGCGCATCGAGACACGCGAGCCCTCGTCCTCAGGGGCGACGGTGAGCCATGTCTCCATCGACTCGAACGGCCCGGCCTCGCCGGCCTGGGTGTAGTAGAAGCCATTCTCGATGGGTTCGAAGCGTAATTCGAATGCCAGTCCCGGGCCGGAGACGGTGAGAAGCGTTCCGGCGTCCGCCTCGGTCACGGATTCGACTGAAAAACTCCCCTCGTAGTCGACGATCCGGGCGGGGTCGAGCGACGCCTGGAGTTCGTGGGGCCGCGTCGAGACGAAGCGGGATCGCTCAACCTCGCGCATACGGCCGCGTTGTGTCGGTCGGTATATAAATCGGCCGCCAAGACGCCGGCCCGCGGCTGCCGGCTGACGCGGATCAAAGCACCAGCGGGAGGGTCGCTGCCACGACGATGACGGCGAACGCAAGCGCCCCGTAGAGCAGTTGTTCGGCGCGCATCTGGACCGATATCTCTCCGGGCGGCCGGGCGTTCCACACCTGTCGGTAGAATGCAAGGCCGGCTACGGCGAGGAATACGATCCCCGAGGTAGCGAGTGCGGTCGGGAGCGAGAGCCCGAACGCCAGCCCGTAGAGTGGGCCAAAGGAGAACAACAACATGAACGCCAACCCGCTGATGACGACGAACGGGACTGGATCGACCGGGGTGCCACGCCGGTTCGGGAGGGACATACCGGTAAGTCGGTCGACAGAAAAATAAAGACTCCGCCGCAGAGGGCGGTATGGATAACGGCGAGGCGGACGGGTTCGACGCCGGGGTATCCGGGTCGCGGGGCGACCCCCGGGTGTTGTTCGTATTGAACGTGGCGCTGTCGGCCTCGTTCGGGGCGACGGTCGTCTGGGGGCTGTCGATGCTGGACGCGGCCGAACTGTCACTTATAAATGTCGCCACCGCGACGATCGTCCTCTTTTCGCTGACGTATCTCATTACGTACAGTTGATTCGAGGGACGAAAGACGAGAAACCGGAAGGCGTGCTGGCTACCGGCCGTACGTGAGCCGCTGGACGGCGTCGTTCAGACGGCGGCCGATCCCGGACAGCCAGACAGCCGGCGAGACGCGGCGGAACTCGGATTCGTCGATTTCGATCCGCTCCTCGCCAAAGGGGTCGTGTTCGCCCTCGTCGACGGCGTCGACGACGGTCGTCATCGAACACCGTCCACAGGCCTCGCTCTTGTCGCTGGTCATAGCCTGCAGTATGGCAACGACATATTTAAATTCCCCCACGATTGTGCGCCGTTTGCGCACACACGCTGGAGCGAAACCGCCGCAAGGTTGCCGACGGCTATTTGCGGGTCGCCGTCCTACCGCGGTGTATGACTGACCGAACCGCATCCGGGGTGCCCGCCCGCCGCGGACGAAACCGATGAGCGACGTAGACGGAAGCGATACCGCCGAGGGGAACGCGAGCGGGAACAACGACCCCAGGGGTGTCGACGACGAGTCGTCGGCCGGGGGCTACGACTCCGAACGCGCCGCCGCCGAGGCCGCGGCGAACCTCCCGAAAGAGATCCGCGAAGCCGTCCCGAATTGGGAGGACGAGTACCTCGACCGAGTCAGCGACCGATTGATGTACAACTACGATCTCGAACGCGACCAGCAGGTCCGCGGCGAGCGCTGGGATATGTACGGCGAAATGCGCGTTCTCAATCAAAAGCAGTTCTTCCACCCGGCGTTGAGCTACGCTGACCACGAGGCCGAGGAGTACCTCTTCGTCCGTCGGGAGCGACACCCGACCGTCGCAGAGCTGCGCCGTCTGGTCGGAGTGGGACATGACATCGCCGACGAGCGGATCGTCGCCGACGAGGAACACTTTGGGACGGATGTTTCGTTCGTGCTCGTTTGTGCGGAACTGCCCGAGGACGTCGCCGGGTTCGTCTCGGGCTTTCGCGAGCGCGAACTGTTGAAGCTCGGCTACTACGGCCACTACGACGTGAACCTCGTCGTCGTCGTCCCCGACGAGGAACGACTCGTTGCGAGCGAGGCCGCCGATGTCGCGGAGGCGTTTCGGCTCTGGGAGGACGCCTCCGAGCGAGATGAAGGGCTCCTCTCGCGGTTTGCGAGACGCTTCTGGCGGTGAGTAGAAAAAAAGCGACCCGCAAGCGGCGCCGGCGTGTTTAGTCGTCGCCCGGTTCGGCTGCGGGCGTCTCGGGGCCGCCGCGCGCTTCGGTGATGCTCTGATAGCCGAGTCGAACCAACGCGAGCGCGAGAGCTATCAGGACGATCGCGAGTGTCGCCTGAACGGCGGATGAAATCGCCGCGCCGGTCGTTTCGGCCTGCCCCTGAATGAGATTCAAGAAGATGTTCTCGTAGAAGGCCAGCCATGAGAGGCCCAACACGGTGATTACCACCATTATGGCCATCGGAACGCCGGTGGAGACGAGTTGCTTCGTGTCGTCCCAGTTGGCCAGCCAGACCGTGGCCGTCAGGAGCGCGAGCGCCGCGAGCAGTTGGTTCGCGCCGCCGAACAGCCCCCACAGGACGACCCACTGGCCGGAGATGACCATCAGGTACGCCGGGATGATCTGGATGAGGGGGTTGGTGTATCGGCCGCGGGCGACCGACCCGATATCCGCGCTCAGTCCGGTGTCGGTCCGACCGGGTGTTGTGCCGACGATCTCCTCCATCATATACCGTCCGAGCCGGACGGCCGTGTCAGTCGACGTGAGCAGGAAGCTCACGAGCACGAGCGCCATGAACACCGACCCGACCGCCTCGGGGATGCCGAAACTCGTCAAGATAGCGCCGCCGCCGGAGGCGAAATTCGGGAGTGCTCGCCCGATACCGCCGCCGCTGGTCAACCCGGCGACCGCAAGCGTCGACAGCGCGACCGCCGCAAGCAGTCCCTCGCCCAGCATGCCGCCGTAGCCGATCAGGCGAGCGTCGGTCTCCTTGTTAAGCTGTTTGGCCGTTGTCCCGGATGAAACCAGCGAGTGGAAGCCGCTGATCGTCCCGCAGGCAATCGTGATGAACAGCATTGGGAACAACGGTAAGAAGACGCCCTCGACGCCCCAAAAGCCCTCGAACGCGCCGATCGAGGAGTCAATGACGAGCGGCTCGGCAGACGTTCCAAGGAGCGTCCCAACGACGATCGCCAGCGCCGCGCCGCCGACGCCCGTGTACAGCAGGAACGACGAGAGGTAGTCACGCGGCTGGAGCAACACCCACACTGGGAGCGCGCTCGCGATTGCGCCGTAGATCATAACAATTGGAATCCACGCTGCGGTGTTGCCGCCGAGTGCGGCCGCGCCGGGCACCCACGAGCCGGTCCCGCTCAACAGAACAATCGTCCCGGGGTCGTGTGCCGCGTCGCCGGCGAGTTCGAACAGCGCCAGCGGGTACTGCAGTCCGACCCAGACTGCGGCGAAGATGCCAGCAACGAACACGATTGTCCCTGGAATGAACGGCCCGTTGAGTTGGTAGAGGTATACCCCGAAGACGAGCGCCAGGGCGACATAGATGGACGATGCGGTCACGACCTGCGGGAATGCATTAAATACGATCCCGACGACCAGCGCGAACACGGCGACGACAAGGATAATCGTCAGGAAGGCGAACCAAAGCAGCATCTTCTTGCCGCCCTCGCCGACGTACTGACCAATTATGTACCCGATCGACTTGCCCTCGTGTCGGAGTGAGCCCGACAGCGAGACGAAGTCGTGGACGGAGCCCATGAGCGGGTTCCCGATCGCGATCCAGAGCAACGCGGGAAACCACCCCCAGACGGCGCCGGCTGTTATCGGCCCGACGATCGGCGCCCCGCCGGCAATGCTCGAGAAGTGATGCCCGAGCAGCACCGGTTTTTTAGAGGGGACGTACTCCTGTCCGTCCTCATACTTGTGTGCTGGTGTTTCTCGATCCTTCTTGAGATCGACGAACTGGGCGAGATACCGAGAGTACCCGACGTATCCCACCGAGAACGTCACCAGTACCGCCGCCACGATCCATATTACTTGTGTCATGAGCGAACCCAACCGCATCCACGCCCATCAGCCTTATAAATCCATAGAAAGGACCACCATTAATTGGTAGCAATTGCCATCCGGTTCAAAATACTACGTTTTCACTAATACACATATATAATATTTTATTGTAGCTTAAATTAGATTCTAAACCAACGTTCAATCACCCGTTCCGGTGATCCCGCGATCCGAACGAACTCGGTCCGACCGAACTCGGTTTGATCAAGCTCAACCACATCACAGCATCAGACCCGAGCGCGTCGGCTGACCGTTCCGCTCGGCGTCCCAACGAACATTTATATACCAATACGGGACCAGGCCCCCTATGCAAGCGTTCACCGACCTCGCGACGGCGGCGTACTGCCCGCGAAAACTCTACTACAGACGGACACACGACGACTACGATCCGCCGGAGTCGGTCACGTCGATTCAGAGCCTCGCCTTTCGATATGAGGAGTTACTCCATCCCGACACCGACCTCCGTGAGGAACCGATCGCGACCACGCCGACTGCGTACCGCTCGGCGCTCGGGTGTGCGAAGGCGCGCCTCGATCGGTGGGCGGAACTCGCTGATCCGCCGGAGACGCAGGTCTTTCTCCGTGGTAAGGACGCCCACGGTATCGCGCACAAACGCCTCGACGATCCCCCGGTGCCGGTCATCGTCTCGCCCGGGGAGCCACCGGAGCAGGGTGTCTGGGAGCCACAGGGCGTCCGGGCGACAGCCGCGGCAAAGGCACTCGCGTGGGAACTCGAAACGCCGGTCGAACGGGCCTATCTCGAGTACCCGGCCCACGGGGTCGTTCGCACAGTCCGAATGA
>NZ_JBKEGK010000169.1:0-5622 GCF_046710025.1 Natronomonas sp.
CGACGAAATCTCGGTGCCGAGTGAGGCGTTCTGGGCGCGTTGGGTGCCGTTGTCGGGTGCCTCGGCCGCGCCCACGGGGCCGGCTACACCGGCCAGCGAGACTACTCCAACAGCGACGAGCGCGGTGAGCACGCAGACACCGGCCGTACCTCGGTGCATTGCCTGTGAATAAGTCCGGTATCGGATAAAAACCCCCGCACCGTTCGGACCGTTCAACCGACCCGATCGAGCCGGCGAGCGCGCTCGAAATCGTTTATACTCCTTTTTCTGCCTCGTTCGATGAGGCTGATCCCGCGACGCTACCGGTAACGGGAGCTAAATTTCGAGTAACGCTTATATGTGTTAACACATAACATTCACATGACCGCATGTTCGAACAGTTCTCAAGCGGCTACTACCTGGGGCGGCTCTACGTCGAGCCCTACGTCGGTGACCGGGCTGTTATCAATCGCGATCATCACGAACAGGTTGCCGAACAACTCTATGAGTCCGATGACGAGCCACTCGTGATGAAGATCGGTTCGACGCACGTCGCGGTCCACGGAGCCGACGACGTTCCCGGTCGGACCGTGGCGCTGCCCGAGTCAGCCCTCTCGGCGACTGGGACAGATAACCCCCCGGCACTCAGGGAAGTGTTTCTCGCGAAAGCCGACCGCGCTCGCCAACTGCTTGAGTTCGATCCCGACGGTCCCGCGGGATTTTAATCGGCGGCGCCCCTCGGTCCGGCGATGCTCGACGACCTTCTCGGCCGGACCGAACTGAAAGAGCGGATCGAGGCGCTTGAGGAGCGCCGCAACCGGCTGGAAGCCCGCCTCGAAGCTGAAAGCGAGCGCCGCGCCGACGCGGTCAGCGACAAGCAGGCCGCTGAGGAGCGCGCGAACCGCCTCGAGGATCGGATCGCCGGTCTTGAGGGCCGAGTTGAGGCGGCCGGATCGGCAGCCGACGACGCCGCCTCAGTTGGATTCAGACACGAGGAGACCCTCCGTGGCGGCCGCACAGACGCGGTCCTCGATCGGCTCGCGTCCTTCGAGGGGGGGCCCAAGAGCGTGCTCACCGCCGTCGTGGAGGACGATCCTCCGGCGGCGGTGCGCGACCTGCTCGGGGAGCGGGCCCCGTTGGTCGGGCGGGCGGCCCCGTGTATCGTCTGTGCCGACGACGCTGGCCTGCTCGCGGTGGCGCTTCGACCCCCTGTGACCCCCGACCCGTTCATCGAGCAAGCCTCGACGCCGCGTCTCGACCGTTCGTGGTTTCGCCCGACCGGACGGTTCGCGCTGGCGCTCGTCCGGTCGGACATCTTTGCGGTCGGCGTCTACGAGGGCGACGAGCGCGTCGCCTACGAGGGCTTCGAGAGCCCGATTAAAAGCGATCACTCCAAGGGCGGATTCTCGCAGGCGCGCTTCGAGCGGCTTCGGGACGAGCAGATCGCCACCCACGTCGAAAAGTGCTCGAAGACGCTTGATTCGGTCGACCCGGACCAACGCTACGTAGTCGGCGACCGCCGGCTGATCGGTGAGTTCGACGCCGACGCGACGGCTGCCGTCGACGCGACCGGGAAACCGGAGTCGGCGCTGGCCGAGGCCTTTTCGGACTTTTGGTCCGTCCGCCTCTACGGGCTGTGACGCTCTCGTCGGCGTCCGGGCTGCATCCGGCTCAACGGCACACGCGTCCGACACCCGACCGCTCCGTGGTTTCGGAGTAGTGGAATTATAACCGGCGGCGGCCTCCGGGTATGCATGCGAGTCGTAATCCTTGCCCACGAGCAGTTTCCCGACCGGGCCAAGACGGCGGTCGGCGTCCTCCGCTACGGCGATCAGGAGGTCGTCGCGGTCCTCGATCGCAAGACCGCGGGGACTACTGTCGGCGATCAGCTTCCCGGCGTCGGGGCGGACGACGTGCCGGTCGTCGACGGAGTCGATGACGCCCCCGAGTTCGACGCCCTGTTGATCGGGATCGCCCCCATCGGCGGCGGTTTCGAGGCGTCCTGGCGGCCGGACGTTCGTGCGGCGATCGAACGTGGGGCGGACGTCGTCTCGGGCCTTCATTACTTTCTCGGCGACGACGAGGAGTTCGCGGCGCTGGCCGAGGAGTACGGCGTCCAGTTGCGCGATGTTCGGACGCCGCCGGAAAATCTCACCGTCGCCGAGGGGATCGTTCGCGACCTCGATGTCGAGGTGGTCCTGACGGTCGGGACCGACTGTTCGACCGGCAAGATGACGACAACGCTGGAACTTGTCGAGGCCGCCCGCGAGGCCGGGATGAACGCGGGGTTCGTCCCGACCGGCCAGACCGGCATCGTGCTCGCCGGCGGCGGGATTCCGATCGACCGGACGGTGAGCGATTTCACCAACGGGGCGGTTGAGCGATCGATCTGCGAGCGCGCCGAGGAGTACGACTACCTCTTCGTCGAGGGGCAGGGTTCGATCGTCCACCCGGCGTACTCGGCGGTCACCTGCGGCATCCTCCACGGTGCCCAACCGGAGCATCTCGTCCTCTGTCACGAGGCCGGCCGCGAGGCGATCCACGGCTACGAGTCATTCTCTATCCCCGATCCGGCCGCCGTCGCGGAGCTATACACCGACCTCGCCGACGCGGTCGCGCCGACGGAGCTGCTCGGTGGTGCATTGAACACCGCCGACCTCGACGAGGGACCCGCCGAACGGGCGATCGACGCCTACGGCGAGTCGCTCGGCGTGCCAGCCGTCGACCCCGTCCGCGAGGGGGCCGACGCGATCCTTGCGGAACTGATCGACGAATGAGGAGGGTAGAGTGATGCGAATCGAAACCAACTTTGAGGCGGTCGACCTATCTCTTGAGGTCCCGTTCAGGATCTCGCGGGGAACGACGGCGACGACAGAGAACGTCGTCGTGACGCTGACGGCCGAGGGCGAAACGGGCTACGGGGCGGCAGCGCCCTCGCGGCACTACGGCGAGACGATCGGCACCGTCGAGACGCTGTTGCCGGAGCTGCTCGCGGCCGTCAAATCGGTCGGTGATCCCCACGCCCGGCGGACAATCGCGGATCGGATGACCGATGTCGTTCGCGACAACCCGGCCGCGAGGGCCGCCGTCGATATCGCACTGTGGGATCTCGCCGGCAAGCTCCTCGGCGAACCGGTCTATCGGTTGCTCGGGCTCTCCGCTGAGGGGGCGTGCCCGCCGACCTCGTTTACGATTGGCCTGGACAGAACGGATGCGATGGCTGACCGCGCCGCGGCGGCGGTCGAGGCCGGCTACCCAGTTCTGAAGGTGAAACTCGGAACCAATCGCGACATCGAGATCGTCGAGGCAATCCGGGCCGCCGCGCCCGACGCGACGATCCGTGTCGACGCCAATGGAGCGTGGCGACCGAAGAAGGCGGTCCGAAACTGTCGGGCACTCTCTGCCTTCGACGTCGAATTCGTCGAACAGCCGGTGTCGGCGACGGACCCAGCGGGGTTGGCGCACGTCCACGGGCGCTCGCCGCTCCCAGTCGTGGCCGACGAATCCTGTCTCACCGCCGCCGATATCCCGGCGGTCGCCGACCGCTGTGACATCGTGAACCTGAAACTGATGAAAACCGGCGGGTTGACGCCCGCAGTTGAGGTCATCCATGCGGCCCGCGCGCACGGTCTCGGCGTGATGTGTGGGTGTATGATCGAGACCGACGCCGCGATTTCGGGCGCCGCCCACCTGCTCCCACTACTCGATTATGCGGATCTCGATGGCTCGTTGCTGCTTGAGGACGACCCTTACGCCGGTGTGTCGGTCGACTCCGGGCGGTTCGATCTTACTGCGGTCGCTGCTGGAACCGGTGTTGCGCCGAAATAAGCCTCTCGACGAGTCGAAATACATCAGTGCCACGCTGACCGGCTTTTTACCGGCGTCACGTCGGCGGGACGACAAAGAGCGACACGGAGACGAGCACCGCAGCCACGAGCCCGCCGATAGCGAGCCCAGCGATAGTCGGGATGCTAGAGAGCCACCCTACCGCAGCGCCGCCCACGAGGGGTGCCGGCATCGCGGCCAGCAGGCCGTCGTACCGCGTCGGTGTCGGTGCCGAGGTCGACGGTCTGGTCACACTACCGTCTTTTATCGCGATCTAATTAAATCTAATTACTCGCGCCCCGGCGCTCACCGGCGTCAAAAACCGGCGATTGATTCGTCCGACCCGATCAGAGAGAAACGGAGCCGACTCAACGCAAGGGGGAACGGAGATGTCACCGGCCGGGCCGAAATACAGTTTCACCAACAGTTTAATACGGGCAACACGTTCGCACGGTGACTCAGCATGAACGGACACCGAGTTGAGCGTACCGACACACTCCGTTGGACGCCACAGACGATCGGATCACCGACGGTCGACCCCAGAATAATTAAGATTCTGTCGCCCGAAACCATCGATGAGAGGCCCCGGGACCCCCATCGGGAGGATACTACTGGCTGTCCCGTGTCCTGACGGAAGGTCGGAACCTGTGAGTTCGATACCGCCTGCACGCCGCGGGCAGAAAACGATAGCAGTGCTGTACCCTCAAGTGGGCCGCCCCAAGTTCGATTCTCGGGTGAGGGCATGTGACAGCAGAACACGGCGGAACGGACCACGAAATAGCGGTCGAAACCTGGCAGTTGAGCACGGAGATGCTCCCCAGAGTCAAACCGACGGGATGGTGCGAAACGACGGATCGATTGCGCGAGACGATGTGTTTGCTCATCGAAACCGCAGTCGATGGCGTCGAATCGGTCGAGCCGTACGAGGGGCGGGCCACCGAGCGCGAACGCTACCGGGCGACGCTGTCGACCGACGAGGTCGATCACGACCGGATCGAGGTCGTGACAGCGTCGGCCACCGACGGTCCCCCCACCCGTCACGAGGGTGAATCAACGACTGAGACGTTCGACGTAGACGACGCCCTCAGCGACCTCTGATATCGGGCCGCACTCCGTTTGATCCGTCCGATTCCACCTCCGTTCGGTACTAGTTGGGTAATTGACAATGCAGTAGATCTGCACGTTCACCGGAGTTATTTATCAGCGTCAAATGTTCGTCTAATCATGAGTGATACTATCACTTGCTCCGGGTGCGGTGAAGAAGTCGACTCGATCGAACAACTCGGGGAGAGCCACTCGGTTCCCGAGATCGAAGCCGAGGAGGATGGTTCGATCTCGCTGTTCGGGAACAGAGACCTGTTCCTGTGCAAGAACTGCAAAAACCCGTTAGGGATGCGAAAGTAGCTCATCAGTGGCTATCTGGGGGTATCGGTCGACCACAGCGACAGCGAGGCGAACGCCGACGACTTATGCAGGTAGAGACCAACCCACACCTCGCGGAACCGCTTTGGGGGAGGCGCGCTACATCTTCCAGTCGGACACCTACAGATAGGGATAAACTATGCTACCCCGATACGCTGTCTGAACACCCGGTTATATGTCTTCAACGGGGTGTGGGCTCTCCTTGAGATACTCGCTGGCCCGCCTGAACGCCGGATCAACGGCCTCGTATTTCGCCAAGTGTGTCCACCCGCCATCCGGTGTAGCCGTGTAGACATCAAATCCGCCCCCGCGATATTCGTGTGACTCCACGTACAACTCCTCTTGAACCGAGCCCTCGGAGTCGAGTAACAGCCAAATCCCGAGTTCCTTGCCGCC
>NZ_JBKEGK010000170.1:0-5596 GCF_046710025.1 Natronomonas sp.
GACGAACTCACGATCGTTCATCTGACTGACGAGGGCGTCAAGTTCGAGCCCGTCCCCGGCCTTGAGGGGGCGACCGTCCCCGAAACGGCCGCGTATCTCGACTCCGAACACGGCATCGAGAGCGATCGGACGGCGATCGTCGGTCCTGCCGGCGAGAACGAGGTCCGGTTCGCCTCCATCATGACGACTGAAGAGCGCGCCTTCGGCCGGGGCGGCCTCGGCGCGGTCCTCGGGTCGAAAAACGTCAAGGCGCTCACCGTCGGCGGCGATGCCCGACCCGATCTCGAGCTTCCGGCGACGGCCGCGGAAATCCATCGCGAGGCGGCCACCGACGATCACATCATGAAGCGTCAAGGGACCGTGTCGGTGCTGTCGCTGGCCAACGAGATGGACGGCCTGCCGTCGTACTACTTCTCCGAACGGTCTTTCGAGGGGGCCGAAGGGATCGACGGCGAGGCTGTCGAGCAGAAAAAGTATAAAAAGGGAACGTGTTCGGCGTGTGCGTTCGCCTGCAAGCTGCCGACGCGTGACGAGGCCCGCGGCGTCGAGACCGAAGGTCCCGAGTTCGAGGTCGCGATGGCGTTCGGCTCCAACGCCGGTGTTGACGACATCGTCGACGTGATGATCTCGAACGAGTTGTGCGACCGCTACGGCGTTGACGCGATCTCGGCGGGGAACACGATCGCCGCTTACCTCGAAAGCGAGGACGCGTTCGGTGACACCGAGTTGATTCACGACCTCGTTGAAAAGATCGCTCGCAGAGAGGGGATCGGAGACATCTTAGCCGAAGGCATCCACCGGGCACACGACCAGTTGGGCGTCGACGACTGGAGTGTAAAAGGACTCGACTTCGCGGCCCACGAAGGGCGACTCCTCCACGGGCAGGCGCTGTCGTACGCGGTCGCGAACCGCGGTGCTGATCACATGTACGCGACGTTCTACTCGGTCGAGTACCCCCTCGTCGACGCCGATGAGGCGATGGACCCCGCCGGGATGGCTGGTAAGGCCGAACGACTCGTCGAGCGCGAGAACCTGATGGCGCTGAACGACAGCGGAATTGTCTGCAAGTTCTCTCGGGACTACATGACGACCGAGCGCTACGAGGCGCTGTTCGGGGCTGACTTCGAGGACCTCATGGCAGTCGGTGCGCGAACTGTCACCCTCGAGCGTCACTTCAACAACCGCCGGGGGTTCGACCGCGACGACGACGCGCTCCCCTACGACATCCCCGACCTCGAGCGCGGGCTTGAGGAGTACTACGAGGCCCGCGGGTGGATCGACGGCGTCGTCCCCGAAGAGGCGCTCCCCGAGGAGGCCGCTGAGTCGGCGGCCTGAGCGGTCGCCGCAGTCCGGGCCGGAACAGCTGTTTCGGGGGTATATAAATAACAGCCGACTGAAGTACGGTTGGTTCATAAATGAGCGGCCGTCGGGCCACTCGTCGTAGAGCGCGTCGGCGAGCGCGTTCGGCCCGCCGGCAATCGGGGTGGTCTCCGTCGCGGCGAACGACCAGACCTCCTCACGTAGCGGCCGCTGGATCTCGGTCTCCTCGAATCGAGTACGGACCGGTGTATCTCCCGGTAAAAAGCCTGTCGTCGTCGGACCACCCGACGGATCGGGAGACGAAACAGAAACGGAACGAAACGGAAACGCTCGTGGCCGTCAGAACGGGGCTTCGGGGCCCTCGTCGTCGTCGCCGCCGCCCTCACCGGGGAACGACGGAGAAACCTGCCCGCCGGACATACCCTCGCTACCGCCGGTGGAACCGGTGTCGGCGTGAACGGTGTCGATTTCGGGGATCTCTTGAGTCATGCGGCTCTTGATCGCCTGGATCGTCATCGGAGAGATGCCGCAGCCGGAACACGCGCCGCCGAGCATCACGGTTACCTCGCCCGCCTCGCGGTCGAGATCCTGAATCGCCGCGCTGCCGCCGTGCATCTGGATCTGCGGGAAGTTGCGGCGCAGGAAGTTGCTGATTCGTTCGCGGAGTTCGTCGTCGCTGTCGGCCGTCTCGGTGCTCATAGAAGCCGCTACGTAGCGCAGCCGTATGAAGATTTGCCTCCGGGGTGAACGTCGCGTTACGGCGTCCCCGGATCGTGTGCGACCTGTTTGTTCACCCGGCGACAACTGATGAACGGCGACGCGAACGCTCCGCGTTCTCCCACGTCACGTCCCGTGCTGCCAACTGTCCATGTACGCCGCCTGCTCGTCGCTCAGCGCGTCGATCCCGATGCCCTCGGCGTCAAGTTTGATCTCGGCGACCTCCCGGTCGAGTTCGTCCGGGACCTCGTGGACCCCGGGGCCATAGGAGTCGGTGTTTTCGACCATTTCCCGCACGCAAACCGCTTGGATGCCGAAGCTCTGGTCCATCACCTCGACAGGGTGGCCCATCGCAACCGGCGAGGCGAGGTTGACGAGACGGCCCTCGGCCAGGACGTTGATCCGTCTGCCGTCGGCCATCTCGAACTCCTCGATGCCGTCGCGGACCTCTCGGCGGGCGGCGGCCAAATCGTCGAGCGCATCGAGGTCGATCTCGACGTTGAAGTGGCCGGCGTTCGCGAGAACGACGCCATCGGCCATCCGTTCGAAGTGCTCCCCGACGATCACGTCGCGGTTGCCGGTCGTCGTCACGAATACGTCGCCCGTCTCGGCGGCCTCGGTCATCGGACAGACTTCGTAGCCCTCCATGTGGGCCTCGAGCGCGCGGCGAGGTTCGACCTCCGTGACAATCACGTGGGCGTTCTGCCCCTTTGCTTTCTTCGCGACGCCCTTTCCACAGTAGCCGTAGCCGGCGACAACGACGGTCTTGCCGGCAAAAGAGAGGTTCGTCGTCATCGCAATGTTGGACAGCGAGGCCTCCCCGGTGCCGTGGACGTTGTCGAAGAGTCGCTTCATCGGCGTGTCGTTGACGGCGAACATCGGATAGCGCAACTCGCCGTCGTCGTCCATCGCACGCAGGCGGTGGACGCCCGTCGTCGTCTCCTCACAGCCCCCGAGTATCGAATCGATCAACTCGGGGTATTCGTCGTGGATCGCCATCACGAGGTCGCCGCCGTCGTCGACGGTGACCGTCGGCCCGTGATCTAAGGTGGCCTCGATGGCGGCGTAGTACTCCGTGTCGTCGACCTCTCGCTTGGCGTAGGACGTGATCGCGTCGGTAGCGTCGAGCGCCGCCGAGACGTCGTCGTGGGTCGACAGCGGGTTACAGCCGGTGATGGCGACCTCCGCGCCGGCCTCCGCGATGACCTCGGTCAGGACGGCGGTCTTCGCCTCGACGTGCATTGCCATGGCAACCGTCTGCCCCTCGAGCGGCTGTTCATCGCCGAACTCGTCGGCGATCGAGGTCATGATCGGCATGTGCTGGCGGGCCCACTCGATCTTCTTCCGGCCGGATTCGCGCGCCCCGGCCGGGTCGTCGAGTTGTTCGGTGATCGTCGGATGACTCATACTTCTGACAAGGGGCGAGAACGGGAAAACGCTACCGAACGGCGGACGACGCGGCCGATCTGACCGAAGCGGTCCGAACCGGCTATCGCCCCGGAGGTCCGTTTCCGGGCGTCTTTCCGCTGTTTCCGGGGCCGCTACCGTTCGAGTTCTCCGCGCCGTCTCTGTCGGCTCCACGATCAGTCTCCTCGCGGTCGCTCTCGCCTTCCCCGTCGTCACTGTCAACGGCGTCGTCGGTATGCATCCCGTCGTCGTTATCAGCTTCATCGCGGCTGTCGGATTCGTCACCGGTGTTGGAGTCAGTCCCGGCGTGGTCCGGTGCCCCGGCGTGCGCCGGCGGGCCAGTTCGTCCGTCCGTTTCCATCCCGTTTGCCGAGCCGGGTTTGTTCTCAGCGGTTGCGTCCCCCGGCCCCGTGTGTGCAGGCGGGTTTCCGGGGTTGTTCGAGGTCACGAACCCGGCGACGCGTTGGCCGATAGTCCCGTTGTCGTCGAGATTCGAGAGCCTCTGGACGAACGACGGCACTTGGAGCCCAAACGGCTGTTCGGGGTTGACTTCACCTATCGGGCCGACGTCCGTCTCGGAGTCCACCGGAAGCGTCTCGTGTGCCGTCGTGGTCCGATTGTCGACAGTCGCTCGGATCGTCACGTGCAGCCGTTTGTCAGGTGTCGGAAGCTCGACAGTGCCGTTTTCGTCGGTCGTGTACGTGCCAATACCCGCGTATGTGTGGTTTCCGCTGTCGACTGTTCCGTTGCTCCCAGTAATCGTCTCGTTTCCGTCGTCGACAGTCACGTTGACGGTGGCGTTCGCCGCGCTGTCGCCGTCGTCAGTCACGGTTACGCGGGCGTCGTTGTCTACTGCGATGTCGATCGCCAGGTTCCCGTTCGACGATTCCGCATTGGCGAGCGCCAGTCCCGGACCGATCACCGACAGCGCCAGCAGCACCGACAGCGAAACGGCGGCCAGCCGTGTGTTTTGCTTCATGCTCACCCGACGCTACACCGAGCATCTGATTAAACCGGGTCGCTCGTTCAATCCGTTCATTCCGTTCGTCCGGCGTTCGAACCGATCGTAGAACGACGTAAACTGTTTATAATCGCTTCTGGGCGTTCAATTTCTCGACCCCGCCCGTTCGACCAGCGCCTTAGCGCGCCGCTCGGCATCGCGGGTGACCGTGGCCTCGTCGAGGGTTAATAGCTCTCGGTCGCGGACGACAGTCTCGCCGCCGACGACGGTGTGTCGGACATCCGAGCCCCGGACAGCGTAGGCAAGGTGGCTAACGAGGTCGTGGGCGGGGGTGAGGTGGGGCTTGTCGAGATCGACGACAGCGAGATCCGCGAGCGCGCCCGCCTCGATCCGCCCCGAATCGAAGCCGAGTACCTCGGCGCCGCCCTCGGTCGCTGCCCGAACGATATCGGGTGCGGCGACCGCCGCCGCGTCATCGGTTTTGAGCTTGCCGACCATCGCGGCGTCCCGCAGTTCATCGAAAACATCGAGATCGTTGTTGGAGGCCGCGCCGTCGGTGCCGATCCCGACCGGCACACCCGCCTCGAGCATCGCTTGTACGGGTGCGATCCCGCTCGCGAGTTTCATATTCGAGGCCGGACAGTGAGCGACGCCGACGCCGCGCTCGGCGAGCAGTTCGATCTCCGTTTCGTCGACGTGGACGCCATGGGCGATGAAGTCGCCCGCCTCGAGTACTCCGAGGTCGTCGGCGTACTCCAGCGGCCGGACGCCGTGTTCCTCGACGATCGGATCGACCTCGTCGCGGGTCTCGTTGGCGTGATAGTGCAGCGGCACCCCTGCCTCGCGGGCCCGCGGAACGTACTCCTCAAGCACGTCGGCGTCGACGGTCGTCAGCGAGTGTGGCATCAGCGCGCTCTCGATTCGGCCGTCCGCCGCGCCGTCGAGTTTACGGGCGACTGCGAGGCCTTCCTCGAAGTCCGCGCGTGCCTCAGCGTCGTCCTTGCCGATGGTCACGATCCCATGGCCGACGCGCGCCCGGAGTCCGGCCTCGGCGAAGACCTCCGCGGCCGCCGGCACCTCGAAGTACATGTCACCGAGTGCGGTCACGCCGTTTTTGAGGAGTTCAACCGTGCCGAGGCGAGCCCCGGTGACGATATCTTCGGGTTCGAGGGCCGCCTCAGCCGGCCAGAT
>NZ_JBKEGK010000171.1:0-5592 GCF_046710025.1 Natronomonas sp.
CTCTCGGGTGGTTCGCCCAGCGTGTGCAGACCCATCCGGATCTGGGTCGTCTTCACGTCCGTCAGGTAGGCGTGGACGCGCTCGACTAACTCGTCAATCGACACCTCGTCTCCGGAAACCGCGCCCTCAGCGAGCGTCGTCCCCGCCTCCTCGGGGCCACGAACGTCTGCTTTCTCGTCGATGTCGCCCTCGAGCCCCAACTCGACGGCGAGGTCCAACTCGTCGATTTTCTCCCGGAGTAGCCGTTCGACCGTCTCGCCGGCCTCGCTGCCGGCCTCGCGGTACTGATCGGCGAGTTCCTCCAGTTCCGCGAGATCGTCGTAGGTGCCGGCGTTCGCCATCGGCGGGGTGAGGTAGTCGACGACGGCGGCGTAGGACCGTCGCTTCGCCTGCGTCCCCTCGCCGGGGTTGTTGACGATATAGGGGTAGACGTTCGGCAGATCGCTCACGAGCGCGTCCGGCGCGCTCTCGGCGTCGAGGCCGACGGTCTTGCCGGGCAGCCACTCTAGGGAGCCGTGCGTGCCGAGGTGGACGACCGCGTCGGCGCCGAACTCCTCGCGGAGCCACTTATAAAACGCGTAGTAGTCGTGTGGCGGCTGGAGGTCGGAGTCGTGATACACCTTCGAGGGGTCCATCCCGAACCCGCGGGGCGGCTGGACCGTCACGATGACGTTGCCGAACACCGCGCCGGGGATCGCGAAGGGGCGCTCGGGCGGGTCGTCCCACTCCTCGAGTACGTTCTCGCGGAAGTCCGGGTCGGCGTCAGCCCACCACTCGGCGTACTGCTCGGAGGGGACGACATCGACGGAGAGGTCGCGAACGTCCTCGGGGGCAACCCACCGGTCGTCGAGCGTCAACTGCGAGGTGAGCGTCTCTATCAACTCCTCGCCGGAGTCCGGGAATCGCCCGCCCAAGTCGTAGTTCCGCTTCCGCAGTTCCGACAGCAGGTTCACCGTCGACTCGGGCGAATCGAGGCCGAAGGCGGTGCCGATGCCGTCGTCGCTCGGCGGGTAGTTGTGGAGAACGACCGCCACGTTCTTGTCGTTGTTCGGGGTGTAGCGCAACTCGGCCCAGTTGACCACTAGCGAGGCGGCGTGATCGACCCGGTCCTCAATCGGGAAGTGCTGTTTCGGCGCGGAGCCGATGCCCGCCTCGTCGTCGGTCCGTTCCTTCCCGGAGATCGGATGGGTGATGACGTTGCCGTCGAACTCCGGCAGCGCGACGGAGAGCGCGAGCTCGAAGCCCATCACGCCCGTATCGCTCGAATCGTACCGCGAGCGCGAGCGCATCGTCGTCACCGTCTGGATCACGGGAACGCCGAGCCGTTTCAGGAAGACTTCCTCGGCGTCGCCGCCCTCGTCGTTCGCGTCGCGGCCCCGTTCGGCCATCGACAGCGAGAACATGAACGACGAACAGACGGCATCGACAATCGGCTCGCCCGTCCCGCTGGTGAGCCAGTTGTCGACGACCCATTCCGCGTCCTCCTGCTCTTCGGAGTCGGTGACGGGGTTGCAGAACACCGGCAGCGCGTTCGCGCCCTCGGCCTCGATCGCCCGCACCAAGGCATCGACGTAGCGGGTGTTTTCGTGAGTCCAGTGGGACTCGTAGAACCAGACGGCGACCGTCGGCCGGCCGTCATCGAGGGTCGCGTACAGTTCTTCGACGGACGCGCCCGGGTGGTCGGGGTGATACACCCCCTCGGTCGGCAGCGCAACAGGATCGTCATACCCGGGGGTCTCCGGCGTGAACCGGTCGGCCAGATACCGGACGCAGTTCGCCAGATTGGCGCTGCCGCCGCGCTCGAGGTACTCCGAGACCGTTTCGCGAACGGTTCCGGGAACGGTCGTGTCCTCGATGGCGAAAGCGTCGCCAGTCGCCTTGACGATCACCGGGATACCGGCCTCGTAGCAGCGATCGAGCGCGCGATCGTAGCCGGGCATGCTGTCCTTGTCGCCGTGGAGCCACAGGACGGCGACGTCGCAGTCGGTTAGTTCCTCGCAGAACGCCTCGACGGCCTCCGGCTCGTCGAGGTCGCTCTCGGATCGGGCGACGAGGTCGGTTGCAACCTCGTCGGCGGCGCGGGCGAGCGCGCCCAATTCGTTTTCGGTCGCGGTGTATAGTCCGACGGTTGACATAAGTTTGATAAACTCCGTTTGTGTTAAAACAAGTGTGTTTGATCTCGCCGACGACAAAAGCGTTTCCACGCCGTTCGGGGCAGTCGTGGGCCAACGGCGGTTGAAGCAGGCGCTTCTGTGTGTCGCCGCTGACGACGGCCTCGACGGCCTGCTGGTGACCGGCCAGAAGGGGACTGCCAAGTCGACGCTCGTCCGCGGGCTCGCGGCGTTGTTGCCCGACCAGCGCGTCGTTGCGGACTGCCCGTACGGCTGCCCGCCCGACGACCGGAGCCGGCAGTGTCTGGACTGTCGCGACCGGGCGACGTTTCCCGTCGAGACGCGCCCCGTGCCGCTTGTCACGTTACCGCTCGGCGCGAGCCGGGACCGCGTGGTCGGGACGCTTTCCGTCTCGGACGCGCTCGCCGGGGAGGCGACGTTCGATCCCGGCCTGCTGGCGCGCGCCAACCGTGGGCTGTTGTACGTCGACGAGGTGAACCTGCTTGATGACCACCTCGTCGACGTGTTGCTCGACGCCGCCGCCTCGGGGGTTAACCGGGTCGAGCGCGACGGTGTTAGCCGGAGCCACCCCGCCGAGTTCACGCTTGTCGGGACAATGAATCCCGAGGAGGGTGACCTCCGGCCGCAGCTCCGGGACCGCTTCGCGCTCTCGGTCGAGGTTGAGGGCGAGCGCGACGTCGAGGACCGGGTCGCCATCATCGACGGCGACCTGCGGGACAGTCACCCCGACGGGACCGACGACGACACCGGCGCACACCGCGAGCGGCTGCGCCACGCCCGCAGGTCGATCGAGTCGGTCGCGCTGACTGACGAACAGAAACGGGAGGTCGCTGAACTATGTCTTGAGGCCGGTGTCGACGGCCACCGCGCCGACATCGCGACCGCCCGGGCCGCCCGGGCGCTCGCCGCCCTCGACGAACGGCCGACGGTCACCCAAACCGACATCCGCACGGCGGCATCGTTTGCACTCGGCCACCGGATGCGCTCGACGCCGTTCGAGGACGCCCCGGACGCCGAGGACGTGATCGACGATCACTTCGAGGACGGCGAGAGCGAAGACGAGGGTGACGACGTCGACGCAGAGGGCTCGGAGGACGCCCACGACGATTCTGAGGCGGGCGGCTCCGAGGACGGGGGCAGTTCCGAGGGTAGTGAGGGCGATGACGTCGCGGACGACGACGGCGACACGTCCACGGGCGAGGATGCTGACGGATCGGACTCCGAAGCGTCCCCTGACGACGGCGGCACGCCCGAGGACCGCAACGAGGGAGACCCGACGCCGGCAGAGGCCGGATCGGATCCCTCCGAAGAGGGCGACGGGAGCGCGGACGAGCGCGACGGGGGCGACTCCGACGGCGACGAGATGGAGCAGGCGACGCCGCTCGTCCCCGGTCAGTCAGTCGACCCAGCGGAGGGGGCCGCCGCCCCCGAGGTTGACGCGCCCGAGGCCGACGGCGCGACGGGCTCCGGACGCGCCGAATCAACGCCATCGACCGGAAACAACGGGGTGCGCGTCCGGACGGAGCAGGCCGACGGGGGGAGCGGCATCGACGCCGCCGCGTCGGTTCGGGCCGCCGCGACCCGGGGACACGACCGCGTCGAATCGCGCGACCTGCGGCGGTCGGTCCGGTCGGGGGCTGGCGAGGCGCTCGTCGTCTTCGCCGTCGACGCGAGCGCCTCGATGCGCCCCGCGATGGCGGCGACCAAGGGCGTCACACTTGAACTCTTAGAGGACGCCTACACCGAACGCGACAGCGTCTCGGTGGTCGCTTTCGCGGGGAAGGACGCGGAAGTGCTCCTTCCGCCGACCGACTCGGTCACGCTCGCGGCGCGGCACCTGAAAGAGCTGCCCACCGGCGACCGCACACCGCTGCCGGCCGGGCTCCGGACGACCGCGGAGGTGATCGACCGGGTCGATCCCGACGCCGCCGTTGCCGTCGTGGTCTCCGATGGTCGGGCCAACGCCGCCGCGAACCCAACCGCGGACACCCGAGCGGCCGCCGAGGCGCTCGCGGCGACCGGCGCTCGGGCCGTCTGCGTCGAGGCGGGCGACGAGCGTGGCCTGCTCGCCGAGGTCGCCTCGACGACCGACGGCACGCTGTTGGATCTCGACGCCCTGACCGCCGATCGCGTCGAACGCGAACTCGCGAACTCGCGGTCGGGCTGAAACGTGGCCCACCCAAAGCTTTACAAACTCACTTGTAGAAGAACAAGTACGATTTATGAGCACAAACGAAACCGTCGGTGACCGACTCGACATCGTTCGATCGGAGCTGACAGCCACACAGATCGCCGCGGGACTCGCCTTCGGCACCGCGATCATCTTCGCGTTGATGTTCGTCCAGGACCCGCTCGTCCACGAGTCCATGCACAACTTCCGTCACGCCGCCGGCATCACCTGCCACTAACGGATGATCGCCGACTACCTCCGGCGCGGCGTCGCCGCGGGGGGTGTCGCCGGGATCGCCTACGGACTGTACATAGCGCTCGTCGGCAACCCCCTCAGCACGTACGTTGAGCATGCGGCCCACGATCACGCCCACGGCGGTGGCGGACTCGTCTCGGAGACGACTACCGCCGTCGTTAGCGCCGGCAGTGGGCTGTTGTGGGCGATTCTGCTCGGCGGCATCTTCGCCGTTGCGCTGTATCTTCTCGAACCGGCGTTGCCGGGGTCGGACGACGTACGCTCGTACGTCCTTGCCGGCGCTGGCTTCCTGACGGTCTCGGGCGTCCCGTGGCTGGCGTTGCCGCCCGCCGCCCCCGGCGCGGTCCACCAGTACCCGATCGGCGTTAGGATGCAGGCCTACGTCGGACTGGTCGTTCTCGGTGCGATCACGGCCGCGGCGACCATCCTCGCGTACAAGCGCGGGACTCGCCGCCACGTCGGCATCGGAGTCATCGCCAGTGTAGTGCCGGTCCTCGCTGTGGCCGCGGTTCTCACCATCGCGGCGCCGACAGTGACCACTTATCCCGAGCATCCCGCCGACCTCGTTGCCGCTTACCAGGGGTTGACGATTCTGACGCAGGCGGGCCTCTGGCTCCTCGTCGCCGGTTCGTTCAACGCGCTCCGCCGCCGGGGCTCGGATCGCGGGAGCGACCCGACGCGCGCGAGCGACGATGCGCTGGTGGGGTGAGATGAATGGCAAACGACAAACGAACGCAATGAAACACCTGTGAAACGACAGACCGAGAAACAGACCACACGCCTCGCCGCTCACGTCTTCGTCTGCGTAAACGACCGCGACTCCGAGTACGCCTGCTGTGCCGACGCTGGCGGCGAGGAGACCGTCGCGGCGGTACAGCACTGGCTGCGGGAGCGAAACGCCTTTTGGTCGCCGGTCGGCGTCTCGACGACCGACTGCCTCGGCCTCTGCAGCGAAGCCGGCACCGCGATCACGATCCAGCCCCGCGACGAGTGGTTCTCCGAGGTCCGGCCGGACGACGTGGACGACCTCATGAG
>NZ_JBKEGK010000172.1:0-5590 GCF_046710025.1 Natronomonas sp.
TGAGGTCTTCGGAGAGCACAGCGATACCCCTGCCATCGATACCGGTGACGGCACACGGCGAGGCTTCGAGCGCGTCTTCGACGCTGGCGTCGGGGCGACACTCGATGCCGACACGGAGCTCGGGATCTCGCTCGCGCTCCTCGAGCAGCGCCGCTCCGAGCGCCGGTGCCGAACCGAAGCGGACCCGCCCGCCGGCGGCCGAACCGTTTCGCGATGGAGGCCATCCGCCGTCGATCGCCGCCGCGTCCTCGACCGACTCGGCGTACGGCGTCGCGACGGCGACGTTTTCGATCACCTCGGCGACCCTGCTATCCTCGCCGTTCGCCCCCGATCCGGCCCCGTTGAACCGATCGATCGCCCCCTGAACGGTCTCCATCGCTTCGCCCCGGCCGGCTTCGTTTCGGAGGTCGACGAGGTGGTGGACCGCGCCCGGCCCCTTGCCGGCGGCGTGGTGGTACCGCACCGCCCGCTCCATGAACGAGACGCTGCGGTCGACGGCCATCCCGAGTGGCGCGCCCTCAGCGAGTCGCGTTGCGATCGCCGCCGAGAGCGTACAGCCGGAACCGTGCGTCGCCTCGGTGTCGACCCGGGGATGCCGCATCGTCTCGCTCCCGTCGGGGCCCACGAAGGCGTCGAGTACCGCCGCCCCGGGAATGTGACCGCCTTTGACGAGGGCAGCTTCGGCACCCATCGAACGGAGTTCCCGCCCCGCCTCCAGCGCACTCGCCTCGTCCGTCGGCTCCACTCCCGTCAGCACGGCCGCCTCGTCGGCGTTCGGCGTCACGAGCGTCGCCTCGGTGAGAAGGTCCTCGTAGGCGGATTCGGCGGCCTCGGTCAACAGTCGATCCCCGCTCGCGGCGACCATCACGGGGTCGACGACGACGGGCGCATCGAACCCCGCAACGTAGTCGGCGACCGTCTCAACGACCTCAGCGGTCGCCAACATTCCGGTCTTGATCGCCTGCACGTCGAAATCGCCGCGAACAGCGTCGATCTGTGCGGTGACCTCCCCGATCGGGAGGGGGTAACTCGACTTGACGCCGGTCGTGTTCTGGGCGGTGACGGCCGTTATCGCGGAGACGCCGAACCCGCCGGTCGCCTCGATTGTTTTGAGGTCGGCCTGGATGCCGGCGCCGCCGCCGGAGTCGCTGCCGGCGATCGTCAACACGACCGGTTTCTCTGTCGGCGCTGGAGCGCGCGTGTCGGTCATGCGCGGGGATATAACCCGGACGTACAAACAGGTGATGGTGCGGCTTCAGACGCGCTTCCGGCGCGTGCTACTCCTCGGCTGTCGGGATCGGCCCGGTGCCGATCACGTCTCGGACGGCCGCCTCGAAGGCGCGCTTGGTGTCGAAGTACACCTCGTCGGTTTCCTCCAGGATCACCGCCAACTCTCGGGGACCGTCGGGGGTTCGGATGACCGTATTGCCCTCCCGGCGAACGACCTCGCTCTTGCCGATGGCGTAGTGCAGCCGTGATGCCACCCGTGCCAGCGGTGCGCCCTCGACCGGTTCGCCCTCGCCGAGCGGGACTGCCGGCCCCTCCGCATCCTCGTCAGTATCGCTCATTGGCTCGATTTTCGGACGTGAGGACCTAATCCTTACGAACCCTCGCCCCGGCGCTACCCTGACCACAACTACTTTGTATTCGGCTATGGTACCACTTAGTTGTATGACTCAGTTCAACGAGTTCAGTGACGTCGGCGAAGCGGAGGTAACGCGCGCGATCGGCAGCCAGTGGACCGAGGAGTTCATGGACTTCACGGAGTCCGATGTCATCATCATCGGTGGCGGCCCGTCGGGTCTGATGGCGGCGAAGGAACTCTCCGAGCGCGGCGTGAAGACGATGGTCGTCGAGAAAAACAACTACTTGGGCGGGGGCTTTTGGCTCGGCGGCTTCCTGATGAACAAGGTGACCGTCCGCGACCCAGCCCAGGGCGTCCTCGACGAACTGAATGTCGATTATACCGACACCGACGAGGCCGACGGTCTCTACGTCGCCAACGGCCCCGAGGCCTGTTCGGGACTGATCAAGGCCGCCTGTGACGCCGGCGCAAAGATGCAGAACATGACGGAGTTCACCGACATCGTCATCCGCGAAGACCACCGCGTCGGCGGAATCGTGATGAACTGGACGCCGGTCCACGCCCTGCCGCGGGAGATCACCTGTGTCGACCCGATTGCCGTCGAGGCTGACCTCGTCATCGACGCGACCGGCCACGATGCCGTTGCGGTCTCGAAACTCCAGGAGCGAGGCGTCCTTGAGGCCCCCGGCATCGAACACGCCGAGGAGCACAACACCGGCATGGACAACACCGAGGACGGCCAATACGGCGCGCCCGGCCACGACTCGCCCGGTCACGACTCGATGTGGGTCGCCGAAAGCGAGGACGCGGTCGTCGAACACACCGGGTTGGTCCACGACGGCCTCATCGCCACGGGGATGGCGACGGCGACGACACACGGCCTTCCGCGGATGGGCCCGACGTTCGGTGCCATGCTCCTCTCCGGCAAGCGCGCCGCCCAGGCCGCCATCGACGAACTCGGCGTCGACGGCCCCGCCGTCGATATGACAGCAAGCCCCGAGCCCGCCGACGACTGATACGGAGCTCCGTAACCGACTACGACATCCCTTATAAAGGGCCGCTATTTTTCGATTCGCGCTGCACTGTCCCGCTCAGTAACCCGACGAACCCAAGGCCGAACGTCTCGTGTCGCCGGTCGACTGTCCGGGCCGCGAGCGCCGCCCGAGAGGCGTCGACGCGCCGCGAGAGCGCCCCTTCGGTCCCGCCGACCGGGGCGTAGAGAACGTCCCGAAGCCCCCCCGACGGCGACCCGGCGGCGACGAACGAGTTAAAAAGCGGATTGAGCGGCCGCCCCCGAGGGTCCTCGCTCGCGGTCGCATCGAGCAGCGCGACCCGACCGCCCGGGCCGACGAGGTCACACCACCGATCGACGACGGCCGCGGGGTCCTCAAACAGCCCGCAGACGAACGTTGCGAGAACCGCATCCGCCGCCCTGACCGGCATGGTGGTCGCGTCGGCCCGTACGACGGAGACGTTGTCGTATTCCCCGGCACGTCGGCGGGCCCGATCGATCAGCGGGCCAGCGATATCGATCCCGACGACCCGGCCCGTTGGACCGACGTGCTCGCGGAGAAACGGCAAGTTTGCCCCGGTCCCGCATCCCATCTCGATCACCGTCTCGCCCGCCGCCGCGGCCCGGCCGGCAGTAATTCGCCGCCACCGCCCGATCCCCGGCGCGGTCGCGATCCGGTCGTAGAGCGCCGCCCACCGGGCATAAAAATCTGCGACCACGGACGCGTCGTCGCCGTCGCTCATTTCGTGACGTGCCGGACGGTCTCGACGACCGCCGGGGCGTCCGGCCCGAGCAGATAGCAGATCGGTTCGACCCCGAACCCGCCGGTCTGGTACAGCACGTCCGCCTCCCGCGCCCCCTCGATGGCCCCGGCAACCGCGTCTTCGACGTCAGCTTCGGCGTCGAACTCCGCCGTCGCGTAGCCGGCCGCCTCGAGCGACTTGAGCGTCGCCGGCTCGTACCGGATGTTGAGCGCCGCCCGCGCCTCCGACCCGGCTGCTCGGGCGGCGAGCAACAGCGAGGCGACGTGCTCGGAGACGCCGAACTCCGGCTCGCCGGGGACGGTCGCCCGTCCTTTTATATCGAGGATCCGCCCCGGCACGCCAGCGACGCCGTCGATCGTCGTCGCGTCGGGCAGCGCCTCGACGAGGTTCGAGCCCACCGCCGGGATATGGGCGGCGAACCCGCTCGTGTTCTCAAGCGCCCTAACACCCCGGCGAACCGACGACCGGACCCGTCCGGTCATCCGAAACTCGCCCTCGGGATCGTGGATATCAATCGGCCCGTCGTAGTCGGCGATCGGCGGGTACGCCGCCTCGTGGAGGCGGGCGAGGACGCCGCCGCGTTCGAGTTGCCTGACGAGCACTTCCGCCTCGACGAGCGCCTGCGCGCGGCTTACGTCGCCGTTTGCAAGTCCCTCGCCGAGTCGCTCGGCTAACTCGCGGACGGCCTCGTCGCCGGCGATTTCCTCGTTGGTCTTGACCTCTCCGTGTGCGTACTTCGAGACCGCGCTTTGGCTGATCCCCAGCAGATCCGCAACCTCGCTTTGGGTGCGGCCGCGCTCGCGGAGTTCGCTCGCGAGCATCGTTCGGAACGTTGGGAGGAACTCCTCGACGACAATCTCCTCTATGAATCTCATCGGTCGAGTTGGCCCCCGCCGAACTCCTCGTCCGACTGGATCCGCGAGGCCTGTGGCCCCGACTGATCCTGGTACTTTGAGCCCCGATCGGTTCCGTAGGGCTCCGACGCGGCGCTTTTCAATTCGGTGAAGATGACCTGTGAGATCCGCATATCGGGCTGCAACGCTACCGGCGCCGTCCCGAGGTTCGACAACTCGAGGGTGATCTGACCACGGTACCCCGGATCGACGATGCCGGCGGTCGCGTGGATGACTACTGCGAGTCGGCCCAGCGAGGAGCGACCCTGAACCGTCCCGAGGAGGTCATCGGGGATCTCGACGCGTTCCTTGGTCGTTCCGAGGACGAAATCGCCCGGGTGGAGAATGAACTCCTCGCCCTCGTCGACGTGGGTTTCCTCGACGTACTCGTCGACCTCCTGTTCGCTGTTCGGGTGAATACAGGGGATGTTGGTGCGCTTGAACTCCAAGAACTCCCGGCCGAGACGGAGGTCGATGCTCGCCGGCTGGATCTGCAGTTCCGGATCGGCCAGCGGGTCGACGACGAGGTTGCCGTCGGTCAGCCGCCGCCGGATATCGGTGTCTGAGAGGATCATACCTGGACTGGCGGCGGCGGCGGGTTAAACCTGACCGATGCGCGGAACGAGGAGCCCCGACGCGACCACCGGCCGGGCCGGAACGTTCAGGTCTGTCGACACATAAACGACGGCCACCGAATGTTCACGCCCGACGAGGTGGCCGGGATCGTCGATCTCTTCGGCGCGCTGTCCCGGGCGGACCTCGAGACCGCGCTCTCTGAACTCGCCTACCGACGCGGCGAGGATCCGCCGGACGGCGCTATCGACGCGGCGCTCGCGACGTTTGCGCTCGTTGGCGTCGACCGCGACGGCGATCGACTGGTAACCCCTGGGCCGACGGCGTTTCCCGAACTGCCCGACGGCGCGGAGGATCTTCCGCACATCCTCGACACTGACGGCCGATCGCTCGACCGCGAGCCCGTCGTTGCGGCCGCGATCGCCCGTTTCCGCGAGGAAGCTGTTCAGGTGGCGACTCGTGAGGACGAAGACCGCGCGGCCGAACTCGTCGACATCAGCTACGATCTTGAGACGTGGGGCGGTCCCGACCTCTCCGGGCTCAGAACCCGACTCGATGCGGTTGGCGATGGGACGAACTATTAACGTTGAGTCCGTACCGCACGCATGGACTGGGAGCGGGTCGTGGCCCACGAATCGGTCGAGGCGGTCGAGGGGGACCGGGAGGCTGCGGTCCTCGTGCCGGTCATCTCGCGTCCCGACGGCGCCCACCTGCTCTTTACGAAACGCGCCGACCATCTCGGCGAACACCCCGGCCAGATGAG
>NZ_JBKEGK010000173.1:0-5526 GCF_046710025.1 Natronomonas sp.
GACGCCGGCCGGGTCGCCGTCGGCGCCGACTGATACGGTACATCGAACCGCGACGGCTCTGACGGTCCCCGGACGCGATCCGAACCGACTTATATACCCGTGTCGAACGCCCGCCGTGACACGCCGACCGGCACCGTTCGTGATCGGACTCGTGGCCGGTTCCCACGTTATCAACCACGCCTACCTGTTGCTTTTCGCCCCCGCGTTTCCGCTGCTTCGCGAGGAATTCGGCGTCTCGCTCGCGGCCGTCGGGCTCGCGCTCGGGATTGTCAACGTCGTCGTCACCGCGGGGCAGCTCCCGCTTGGATACGTTTCCGACGCCTATAGCCACACGGCGGTGCTCGTCGGCTCGCTTGCATTCGGCACACTTGGCTGTTTGTTGGCCGCGGTTGCACCGACCTACGAGTGGCTACTGGCCGCCGCGGCGGTGATGGGACTCGGCGTCGCGGGCCACCATCCCGCCCACTATCCGCTCATCTCAGCAACGACGACAGATGCCTACCGCTCGAGGGCATATAGCGTCCACGGCTTCGCCGGTGCGGTGGGACTCGCAGTCC
Source organism: Natronomonas sp. (assembly GCF_046710025.1). Classification (GTDB taxonomy): domain Archaea; phylum Halobacteriota; class Halobacteria; order Halobacteriales; family Haloarculaceae; genus Natronomonas. Next base: position 558 of record NZ_JBKEGK010000173.1, read on the forward strand.
CCTTCGCAGCCGTGCCGGCGGCCCTGGCGCTCGGCGGCGGCTGGCGCGACGCCTTCGCCGCTGTTGGGGTTCTCGGGGCACTCTACGCTATTGGCACGGTCCTCGCCGTCCGGCGGATCCCCCGGTCGATCGCCCGCGCCGGGGCGCTGGCACGCGCCGACTCCGGGGACGACCCTATCGGCGGGCATCGACTCGCAGACCGGCTCCGGGCGGTCCCCGGCCGGCTTCAAGGGTACGCCCGCACGCTCGCGGGGTCGCCCATCGTGTTAGTCCTGACCGCGCTGTGGTTCGTCAACAGCGTCGCCGCCTGGGGCATCCGGGCGTACGCTGCGACGCTTCTGGATCAGGGATACGGGCTGTCGCCGGAACTCGCTAACACCGTCACGAGCGCGATGCTCATCGTCGGGGCTGTGGTGTTGCTCGGTGGCGGCTACCTCGCCGATCGGACCGGCCCGATGGCGATGTTGTTCGCGGGCTACGGCTCTCTCGTTGTCCTCGCCTCTATCGCCGCGAGCGGGCTTCTCCCGGCGCTGGCGGCGGTTACGATCGTGCTGTTGCTGGCGGCGACGATCGACCTTTCGCGGCCCGCCCGGTCGACGCTGACCGACCTGGCCTCCGAGCGCAGCGATGTCGGCAAGAACTTTGCGCTCATCACGCTCGGCGTCTCCGGCGGCGGCGCGGTCGCGCCGCCCGCCTTCGGCTACATCATCGAAGCTGCAGGTGTCGGCGTCGCGTTCCTCATCGTTGCGGCGACTGCCGGCCTCGCGCTCGCTCTCTCAGTGCGTGTCGGCGGTCTCCAGGGCGGACAGACCAATATATAACTACTGCCCGAAACCGGCGTGACATATACCCACCTCCGGTCGAGCGGCGTCGCCGGGGACCGGCCCGCAGTAGAAACACGGAAGCGGCCGGCACGGGTATCTCCTCCCATGCCGACCGTCCGGAACATCGCACGCGGCGTCCAGTCGTTCACCAGCAATGCCTTTCTCGTTGACGGCGAGCGGACCGTCCTCGTCGACGTGGGCAGCGGCTTCGACGCGGTCGAACGAGTCGAGGCGGCGACCGGAGCGCTCGATGCAGTCGTGCTCACCCACACCCACCCCGACCACGTCGGGAACCTCGAATCGGTCGTCGAGGCCTTCGATGTCGATATCTGGGGGTTCGACCCCGACAGCGGCTTCGTTGACCACGCGATCGCGGACGGCGATACGATCCAGATCGGCAACGAGGGCTACGAGGTCCTCCACACGCCGGGGCATAAAAACGACCACGTCTGTCTGTACTCGGCGGCCGCCGGGGCGCTGTTCGCTGGCGATCTGGTGTTCGCCAACGGCGGCTATGGCCGGACCGATCTCGAAGAGGGCGACCATGGTGCGCTCCTCGACAGCCTCGAGTACCTGCTTTCGAGCGTCGACAGCGCGCTCTCGACGATGTACGTCGGCCACGGCCAGACTGTTGACGCCGACCCGAAACAGCACATCGAACTCGCTCTGCAGACCGCTAAGATGCGTTCTTGAGACCGTCGGAGGCCGGAGGCAAGCCCCGGTCCGGTGATCGCTCCTTGAGGAGGAGGCATTCTCGCCTCAATTTTGATACCGGCTGCGGCCGTTCCACTCTGCGACTGTGTCTACCCCACTGTCGGAGTCTCGGATGTCGGCCAACAGAGGCATATCCCCCCAGATACTCGTCGGGGTATGAGACGACGGAAATTCATCGCCGGCGCCGCGGGGGTTGCGGCCTCGGCGGCCGCGGGTTGTCTGAGCGCTGCCGGTATGGACGAACACGAGGCGACGCCGGCCGGCGTGGATCCGGCGGCCCGCGAGGAGGCGGGATACGAACAGACCGCCGTCGAGGAACAGGTGGTCGAGCGGACGGTCGAGGCCGGCCTCTCAGAGGAGGTTACAGTCCGAAACTACCTCACCGAACACGAGAAGGGGATCGATCTCGTACCGATCGGTACCGTACAGGCGGCCGCGTTCACCGTGCTCACGTCCCCGCAGATATCGGTCGCCGGGCGGGAATTCAACCCGATCGGAGGGATGTCGCCCACGGAACTCGTCGAGTTGATCGAGGCCGACTTCGGGATGATCGAGAACGCCGAACACGTCGAGGACGGCGAGGCCACCGTTCTCGGGCAGACGACCCCCGAATCGCTGTTCGAGGCCGACGCGGAACTCGGTGCCGGGGTCTCCATCGACGTGAACGTCCACATCACCGAGAGCGTCGAGACGACCGGCGACCACCTCGTCGCCATCGGGGTGTATCCACGGGAGGTCGCGGAGGCCGAGGCGAACGACGTGACGACAATGATGAACGGCGTCGTCGAGAGTCTGAACTGACGACCGTCCGTCCTGATTCGTTCTGGGCGGGCGTCACATTTCGGGCTGTTTCACTCCGAGCCGACGTCCGGAAGCAACTCCCCGACCTCGACGTCTCGCGCCCGAAACGACGTGACGAGCCGGAAAACGACGACGTAGCCGACGACGGTTAATACGACCGCCAGAATGAGGTTGCCAACGAGCAGCCGGGAGACGATCCCCGGCCCCGCCGACAGCGATAGCTCGGTTGGCGTCGCTCCGGGAACCGGCCCGAGAAGCAACGACCCGAGCGAGAAGCTCGCGGCGTAGACGCCCCATTTCACGACGGGATTGAGAACGACAACGGACGCGAACAGCGCAAGCTTGCTGATCCGGTCGACGAGCGCGACGAGCACGAGAAAGACGAGGAGGCCGGTTCCGAGGGTCGGCAACGCGGTGATGAACACCCCGACTGCGAAGCTCCCGGCAACGTCGCCCGACGGGTGTTCCTCGCTGAAGGCCGCCTCAAGCTCCGAACACACTCGACGGCGGTAGTCGGCAATCCGTCCTCGAACCATACGTATTACTCGCGTTCGGTGTGCTTCAAGCTTCCCCGTCCGGGTCGGCGCGGACCGCCGCGAGCGCTCGCTCCGTGACCCCCGACAGGTGGGCCTGTCCGAACACCGCGACGGCGATCGCGCCCACGGAATTGAACACGAGGTCACGGACTGTGTCGTCGAGGCCATGCTGAGCGAGCGGCATCGAGACCCCCGTCGCGTCGGCGGCGACATCGAGGCCGAACTCGAACAGCTCCCACACCACGGCAAACGCGAGCACGACGACGACTATATATACGAAAAAGAACTGCCGCGGCAGGCGGATCTGATCGCTGTGGATGTCGACGGCCCGAGCGAACGTGTAGCCGGCCCCCGCGACGAGGGAGGCGGACATAGCGTGTGTCAGATGATCCCACCACCCAACCACGGCGTAGAGCCCCGCAGATCCGGCAGTGTGTAGAAACACGGCGAGCGTGACCCAGAGGCCGAGCCAGGGGTCGACCGTGATGCGGTAGTTGCGTTCGAGGAGCGCCGGGGTCGATGTGATCAGAAGCGAAATAGTTCCGTTCGTGATCGCCTTCGGCTCGCCGGCCACGACGCCGTAGCCGATGAGCGCGACCAACGCGGCCTGCATCCCTCTCGCGAGCCGTCGCTGGGTCCGCATCGACGGGCGTGGGAGCAGCGTCATCGTCGGACCACCCGCCGGAGGCGGCCTCCCAGACGGCGCCCGCGTCGCTTGAAGTACGCGTCGAAAAGCACGCCAGCGGCGACCCCCGCGAGCGCGACCCAAAGGAACTCAGTCATGAGCGCAGCGTTGGCCGCGTCCGCCGTCGTCGTCGGACTCGAGAGGAACTCGGTACCGAGCAGACGGTCGGCGCTCCACCGGGCGACCGCCCACACCCCCGCCGAGGCCAGCGTCGTCATCACGACGAACACGACGGCAAACCAGTGAGTCATCCGCATCGTCGTGAACATGTGTAACTCGACGGTAACCACGAGCGCCAACCCGGCGACAGAGAAGTAGTACGCGAATATCCCGAGCTCCCCGCCGAAGAGCCCACGGACCAGAATCGGCGCGAGCGCAAGCACGAGCACCTCCCACGGAAGCATCACCCGCCAGTCGCGGTGGGCGATCGGCGGGACGAGGACGATAGCCCCGGTGACGGTTATAAAGAGGATCCACAGCCGGTCAAAATCGATGAGGCTCTCCGCGAGGGTCAACGCAAGTACGGCGACGAACGGCCACGCGACCACCGCGTTGACACGTCCGCTACGGAACAGCATCGCGAGTAAGTCTTCCGGGGGTCTCGACGCCCCACGGCCGCCTTTGGGCGCGTCGCCGGAGGTCGATTCGTCGTCCATACCGATTGATGTCCCTCGCAGTACATAAGTATCGGTAGTGGATCCGGTCGTCGCCAACGTGGGTCCAGCGCTATCAAATGCGGGTCACCCGGTATCAACGTGGGGCCAACGGCACCAACGAAGTTTGAATCGGTTGCCGATGCAGGCCACGGTCACCGACGCGGTTCGAATCGGCCGCCGCCGCTCGGGGATAGACCGTGGATCGACCGGAACAGAACACTCAACTACGTGTGCGATATAGCCAGGGCCACGATGGTAGACAAAGCCGAGCTCCGACGGCAGTTCACAGAGGCATTCGAGGGCGCCGAATTCCCCGTCGAGGGGCCGATGGACCTCGTTCCCGCGCTGCCGGAGGGTCCCGGTACGACGTTCGAGTCGGGCGAGTTCTCGATGACCGCGATGGAGCTCAACGCGGAATCGAGCGGCCAGCAGTCGTTCCCCTACGAGTCCGTCGAAGAACTCGTCGACGACCTCATGGACGGCCTCAAATCGGAGAACCATATTTAAATACGAGGCTACGCGACCAAGCTAAAACCATCCGGGCTGACGCGGCTCCGGTCCCGTCGACACGGCGTGGGGGCCGTTACGCGAGCATATATACGAGGCTGCGCGTCGCCCCGATTGCTTATATACTCCGTGTCACGCCTCGGTTCCGGCCGCCGATGCCGTCTCGATCGACCGGGCGATCCCCTCGGGAAGGCTTTGTTCGCCCTCGGGCGTCCGAACGGTGACGAGTCCGAACGGCGCGATCTC
>NZ_JBKEGK010000174.1:0-5490 GCF_046710025.1 Natronomonas sp.
AGGCAGGCGTCACACGATCTCCGGAACCCGCTATCTGTGGCCGCGGGGCGGCTCGAATTGGCGATCGAAGCCCATGGGGACGATGAGAACCTAGTTGCCGTCCGAGAGGCGCTTGCGGACGCCGATAGCCGGATCGACGAGATGCTTGAGTTCGCGCGGCTCGGTAATGCCGTCACCGATCCCGAGCCGGTGTCGCTGTCCGAGGCGGCTGACGCCGCGTGGGCCGTCATCGAGACCGATGGCGCGGCGATGACACTCCGGGAGGACGTCGATCTTCAGGGGGACGCCGACCGGATCGAGCGACTGCTTGAGAACTTGTTTCGGAATAGCGTTGAACACGGTTCCACGGGTAGTCGGGCGGGGTCCGACGATAGTGTCGAGCACGGCTCGGCGGCCGTTTCCGTCCAGTTCGGCGCGACCGCAAGCGGTTTCTATGTCTCCGACGACGGCCCCGGAATCCCCGAGTCGGACCGAGAACACGTTCTCGAATCGGGGTTCACGACGAGCGCCGACGGCAGCGGGTCCGGGCTGGCGATCGTCGATGAGATCGCGGCCGCCCACGGGTGGGACGTTCTCGTCGGCGAGTCCGAAACTGGTGGAGCGCGCTTCGAGTTCGTCACGGCCGGCGACGACCCGGAGTGACCGCCCAGCGCTCGGTCACGGGAACTCGTCGATCCGATCGTGGACGTAGGCGGCCCACTCATCAAGCGTCTCGTGCATCAGGTCACGGGCCTCGGTCGGCGGCGTCGCGCGGTACTGGTAGACGTGACCGCCGCTATCGAGGAGGCGGCGGCGGCGCTCGGCGAGGTTTTTGTCCATAAGCGTCGTCAACCCACGATTGACGTTACTCCGGTCGCGATCGACCGTCTCCGCGAGTTCGGCGACGGTACTGTCGGGGGCGTCGAGAAGCTCCAAATAGAGGCGTGCTTCATGCTCCTGAATCCCGAAGACACACCGAAGGACCTCCTCGAACCCCGGTTCGGCATCGAGCATGAGATCGCGGAACCGGGCGGGGTCGGGGTCGGACTCCATATTACGCCTTCGTCGCTCGTCGTCGATAAATCCCGTCGGTCCCGCTGTCGTCGTGACCAAGGTGATCGGAAAGCCCCGGTGTCAGGACGGGCGCGAGCAACGGTTGCTCACCGCCGACGGGGCGCGATCGGCGGCATTTCCCGCATCAGTATCGACCGTCCAGCCATCTGAGGACATCCGAGAGTTCCTCGGGTGTCGTCCCATGGCCGACGCCATAGCGTTCGAACCGGACGTCGGCGCCGCCCTCGGCGAGCGTTTCGGCCGCGCGCTCAGCGCGCTCGGGCGGGATGACTTGATCCATCGATCCGCAGCCGACGAAGATCGGTTTGTCAGCCGCCTCCACCGCCCGGTCCGCGTGTGAGTCGGCGAGATAGCCGTTCAGCGCGACGACCCACCGGTAGGCGTCCGCCCGCTCGAGCAGCGCGGCCATGCTCGCGATAGCGCCTTGGCTGAACCCGAGCAGGCCGATCCGGTCGGGAGCAAGGTCGTACCGGTCGATCGCTCCCTGAATAAACTCGTGGATAGAATCGAGGCTCCGGCGGAACCCCTCGGCGTCGGGTTGGCTAGCGTGGAGGCCGCCGGCCGAGAGGTCCAACTCGTACCACGTGTAGCTGTCGGGACCGTCCATCGGCTCCGGGGCGCGGACGCTCAGAACGTGGATCTCGTCGGGAAGCCGATCCCCGATGGGGAGTAGGTCGCGTTCGTTCGTCCCGCGACCGTGGAGCAACACGACGGCAGGAGCGTTCGACTTGCGGGTTCCCGGGCGGCTGAGATGGACGAGCGGGAGACTATCGTCGGTGTCCATACGGACTGTACGGCGGGGTCTAATAAAAACGTCGGCGGCCCGAGGCTCACGACACCGAGGATCATGATAAGAACTACCACAGCGTTTATTACTGATGTCGTCTAACGGTAACCCGTATGGCGACCGCAAACGACGTGTTCGACGAATTCTTGGAGGATAACGGCCACAAGACCGAAACTCGCTCCTGGGAGCGCGACTATAACAAAAAGCGGTGTCCCGACTGCGGCGGCCTCCACGCGCTCGACGCGTCGAGTTGCTCGGTCTGTGGCTGGCGGCCGAAATAAAACTTCGACGGCCGGCTTTCGCTCGTATCGACGCCGAAATCAAACAGGCTATTTATACTTGTGGGCGGCATTACGCGAGTAATGGCGACATCCACGCATGTGACACGGCTCTTCGGGGGACCGGGGAGCGGGAAGACGACGGCGTTGCTTGACCGCGTCGACGAGATGCTCGAGGAAGGGGTCGACATCAACGACATCCTCGTTGTTTCTTACACCCGAGCGGCCGCCGCCGAGGTTCGCGAACGACTTGGCGAGCGGCTCGATCGTTCGCCGAAGTCGCTCCGAAGTAACGTCTGTACGATGCACGCGAAGGCGTACGAGCTGTTGAACCTCTCGCGCGGTGATGTCGTTGGCGAGAAGCACAAGGAGGAGTTCTGCGATGACTACGGCATCGAGTTTGAGGACGAGAACGACTCCAGTCGGCGCCGGTCGGCCCGGTCGACGACGCTCGGCAACAAGATCATCGCCACCTCCCAGTGGCTCCAACGGACCGAACGCGACGTCGCTGACTGGTACGATGTCCCGTTCAAGTGGGATGAAGAAGAGGTCCGGCTGCCGCCGGACATCGACGACAACGCCCAGACGGGCAACAAGTACACCCCGACATGGCCGAGTGACGACGACCGCCTCGACATCCCCGAGGCGATCCGGGCCTGGCGGAGCTACAAGGGCGATGAGGGGGTCGTCGGGTTCGCCGACATGCTCGAACGCGTCCAACAGCGCTCGCTTTTGCCGAGCGTCGACCACCTCGTCATCGACGAGTTTCAGGACATCACGACGCTGCAGTACGGCGTCTACGATGAGTGGAAACCACACATGGAGTCGGTACTCATCGCTGGCGACGACGACCAGGTCGTCTACGCTTGGCAAGGGGCGGACCCGAACCTCCTGCTCGATGAAGTGGTCAACGACGATGTCGTGCTGCCGAACAGCTACCGGCTTCCCTCACGGATCCTGAACGTTGTCAACACCCAGATCAGCCACATCGAAAAGCGACAAGACAAGGACCTCAAGCCGCGCAAGGAAGGCGGCTCCGTCGAGGCTGTCCGCTCGCCGTCGATGATCGATCTGGTCCGCAACGTTCGGATGACGGTCGACCAGGACGACGAGGGTAGCGTGATGTGTCTGTTTCGGGCGCGCTATCAGATGTTCCAGTTCATGGACGAGTTCATCGGCGAGGGGATCCCATTTACCGCCCTGACGGATCAGCGGATGTGGACCGACCGCCTGCGGGGCTACGTCGACGCTGTCGAGGCGCTTGAGGAGGACAACCCGATCGACGGCCTCCAGGCCAAACGCCTCGGCGAGATGCTCGCCGACAGCGCTTTCGGGACCGGCGAGCGTGACGACTATTTCGACGCTCTTGACGCCCTTGAGGATGCTGAGGGCGTCGAGGACCTCACCAACTTGGAGGTCGCCGCGGACTTCGTCGACGAACACGCCCCCTTCGCCCCCGGCCCGCGCTCGGCCGCAGACATGCTCACCCGGGTGTCGAACTTTCAAGAACGCTCCGTTGACGCCTACTTCAGCGGCGGGTACCGCGGCAGCGATCCGGACCGCGTCCGCGTGGGTACGATCCACTCGGCAAAGGGCCGCGAGGCCGACCACGTTTTCGTCGCGACCGATCTCACGGAGAAGGTCGTCGAACAGATGGCTGCCTCGGTCGAAGACCCGGAGGCGGTCCCCGGCGAGGGGGCGTTCACGAAACGCTCCGATCCCGTCCCGACGATGACTGACAACGAACGCCGGGTGTTCTACGTCGGGATGTCACGGGCTCGCGAACGGCTCGTGCTGCTCGAAAACCTCGTTGACGGCGCGCCGACGCTGCCCATCGACGTTCTCCTGTACAATGAACCCGTGGAGAAATCCCTCGAGGATGTCCTCTCTGATGCTCAGCGGCAGGGTGCGGAACTGAAGGCCGACTGACGGTCCGATACGGTCCGGCCACGGGGCCCGGCGGCTGTCAGTTATGAGCGACTGTCAGAAACTCGACGAGCGCCTGCCGACGGGCAGCCTCACGCAGCCGCCTTTTCAATCTCGGCTTTCACCGATGTGGTGTCGAAATCGTGGTCGGGGCGAAGCCCGACGAAGTCGAGGAACTCGCGGGCCGCGAGGAGGTCCTCGACCGGGTAGGCGTCGAGCGCCGCGGCGACGGCCGCGTTCGCACCGACGTGTGGCGCGAGCGAGGCCAGCCCGCAGGCGATATCGTACGCCTTCGCGTCCTCGATTGCACCCTCGCTAACACGGGTGGCATCGATGAAATACAGCGTCTCGACGCCGTCCTCATCCGGGGCCACCAACACGTTCTCGGCCCGGAGATCCCCGTGTGCGAGCCCGGCCGCATGCATCGACGCGAGGTTGCAAAACAGCGTCGGTGCGAACGATAGCGCCCGATCGGTCGGGAGGTCGTCGAACGTCCGAAACGCCGGGAGGTACTCGAGCACCAACACGCCGAAGCCATCGTGTTCGAACGCCTCGATCGGCTCCGGGGCGGCGATGCCGAGTTCCCGGATCCGCTCGGTCGCCGCCAGTTCGTGGCCGGCCATCTCCAACGGCGTCGAGAAGCGCTCAAAGAACCCCTCGGTCCCCGAGGAGAACGCCCCGATGTTCCGGCCGGTAGTCAACAGTGCGTGGACGAACGTGTGCTGTTCGGCGATTACCTTCACGAACCACCGGTCATCCACCACACACGGAACTGACAGCCAGTTGTCGGCGTCGAGGCGTTCGAACTCTGCGTTTGCCGCCTCGTCGCCGAAGCGGCGGGTGACCTCCATAGCAACCGATGAGAGCGCTGACTCCGGTACGCTTGCCCGGAGAAACCGACGGAGGGCCATTCGTCGTTGTTAGGTGCCGCCCGATAATAAACGATGCCCCGCGAAACTCAAGTTCACAGGCGTCACGATTGCCGCTCGCGCGTGGCCTCGCATGCAAATTCCCTTCGGCGATCACAACCGATATTCCGCCGCGCAGAGTCATATCGGTATGACATATCGAACGTTCGCCGGCGTGACCGTCGGCGAGTCGATCGATTGCGGAGCGGTCACTGTCGACCGCGAGGAGATCGTCACCTTTGGCGAGCGCTACGACCCGCTGGAGATCCACACAGATCCGGTTGCGGCCGCCGACTCCCCGTTCGGCGACATCATCGCCAGCGGGATCCACACCTTCGCGCTGACGCAGTCACCCGTCGTCGAGACGTTCTACGGCGACTCGGACGTCATCGCGGCGGGCCATATCGAGGATCTCCGGTTTCCGACGCCGGTCCGTCCGGACGACACGCTTGCGGTCGAACTTGAGATCCTCGACAAGCGACCGTCGGCCGGGAACGACGCCCGAGGGGTCGTGACAGCACGGCGGACCGCGGCCGTC
>NZ_JBKEGK010000175.1:0-5401 GCF_046710025.1 Natronomonas sp.
ATGATGTTCGTACAGCAGCCACAGAAGCGTCACCAGCTCCGTCGGGACGGCCTCGGATTTGACGAGCGCGACCGGGGTTACGCCCTTGGGGGCCTGCTTTCTGATAGAAACGTGCGGACCGCCCTCGGAGATGGCCGGAAGCGCGACCGCACAGCGGATGATCTGGTCGGTGCCGTCGAGATCGAGATCGATCGTCGCCGACGGCCTGCTGGCCGAGAGTTCGATCCCGTCGTTCGCGGCGAGCTGTGTGACCACGTTGACGAACGCCTCCTCGGATTCGAACGCAAGGTTTGTCGGCTCCCGACCGCTGCCGCGGGGGACGACCTTGATCCGTTCACCGACCCGGTTCGCCTCAATGTCCTCCAGACGAGGGTCATAAATCGGAACCGTGAGTTGGCCATACCCGACGAGATCCCGGACGACGTAGTAGACGAGGTCATCGAGGCGGTCGTCGCCGAACCCACGATTCACCGACGGAACGGCGACCCCGTATTCGGCGAGCGTGGCTCGGACCCCACGTCGGATCGTATCGACCCACGCGCGAACGTCTCCCGCTCGCAACTGTCTCGAAAGCAGCGATTCGCCGCGCTCGCGGACGACCCTTGCCCGCTTGCGGAGCGTTGACTGCTCGTCTATCCCGCCGAGCCCGGCCTCCCAGATCCGCTCTTTGCACTCGGCGATGAGCCGCTCGTCGCCGGGGAGCCGGTCCGGTTCGACGACCGCGTACTTTCGCTCGAAGGGGTCGGCCCCGAGCAGCCGTTCGCGGTACCGCACGACCGGGACGGCGTATCCGGCGAACTCGACGGTGTACCGCTCGATGCGTTCGGCGCTGAACTGCCCGATAAATTCGGCGTCTCGGATGCCCGTCGCCGCGGGGGCGTAGTTGGCCAAGTGAAGCGACAGCTCCTCACCGGTGGCATCGGCGACCTCGATCGAATCGTCGAGCGCGTGCGGCGTCAGCGTGCCGAGGCACCGCAACTCGGCGAGCGCGTAGTAGTCGAGTCGGCGCCGGGCAGCCGGTGAACACGAGACGATTGTGTCGATAATCTGCCCGTACTTCTGATCGAACCCGGCACGAAACCGTTCGGCGGCACCCTCGCGCGTCCGGGGACGAGTCGGTTCCGCGTCAGCGAAGTGCTCACGGACAGCGCGCAGGTCAGACTCCGTGTCGGCAGACAGCGACGGCTCGCGGACACCGTAGCGAAACCCGTCATCGCCGCCTTCGACCGTGGCGACGACGCCGGGGACGATCTCGTAGTGATCGTGGATCGATGGCGCGTACCACGCCTTGGCGCTATCTGGCGGTTCCGGGGCCGGAACTGTCGGCACCTCGTCGAGCATTCAATTGGGGTTACTCCCGTATTTTTATTTAACTATTCGTACGAAAACAACTCGCGAATGCCGATCTCAGACCGGCCGCAAGGAACAACGACCCTCGTTATGCTTCGTTATAAACGCATCTCAAAGATCGACTCATTCCAGCGGCCGAACATTGATAATGACGCGACAGCACATTATACATATGCAACGGAAACTGCTACCGCTCGCGGCGCTCGCGGCCTTGCTCCTGTTCAGTGGTGTCGCCGCTGCCGAGACCGGCGACCCGGCCGAGCTGGTTTCGTTCCTTGAGGGACTGATCACCTCGCTTCAGAACCTCCTCGACACGATTACGGCCGCGTGATCGCGTCGTACGATAACTCGCCTGATACCCAACGATTCGTCGCTTGGCGTACGTTTACACACCGTTCCACCGCTGACGAGATTCATCGCCCATGACAGACACCCAGCGGCTCAAAACTGTTCGTTCCGAACTCACATCACGCAGTTACGACGTCGACAATCGCAGCGATGCAGCAATTGCTGTCCCGACCGATCGAACCGACCGGATCGGCGTCCCGGGGCGGCTCTCCGTCGTCGCCGGCCGGCCGGACCCGACAGCACTTCTCGAGGTGATCGGCGACGCCGTCGCCGCCGGGCGGACGGCGCTTCTCGTCGCCCACCCGAAGGACGCGACGGCGATCCGGGAGATACTGACCGACCCGCCCGGACTGGCCGGCCGAACCGAGCGGGGTCGCACATTTTATAACACCCCCGACCGCCTACCGGCCGGTACCGCGGGGCTGGCCTGCTGTCGCGCCGACGACCCCCCGACGTGGCGGGCGGAACCGGCCGACGGAGTGACTGGCGAGGGAATGCGGTTCGTCCTCTACGCCGACGGCGAGGCGACCGCCGCCTTCGGGACGTTCGATGACCTCTCGTGTCCGTCGGCCGACGCCTTCGAGTACGCCTACCGGCGGGCCGACGACGGCCGGTTTCGGGTCCGAAAGCTTTCGACGGATCGGGTCGTCGGCCGGTTTCCGTCGGTTCGGGAGCTAAAAGCCAACGCCTACCGGCCGGTTCCGGCTCCTCTTGTTCCGGGGACCGTTGTCGATGGTCACCTGCCAGAGGCGTGGGCACTCGCGACCGTCGAGGACGGGCGCGTGACGCGGATTGAGGGCGCTTGAACCGCTTTTCACAGTCATCCTCTGCGTCTGTGTTCTAGCCTCACTGCTGTTCCGATCACAACTCCGGGATGGTCAGGTTGAACGAGCCCTCCCGCGATTCAACCAGACAGAGGTGATAGCCGTTCGCCCGCGAGAGTTTGACGTAGCTTCGGTATCGGCTCCGGCTGAGCAGGCTTGAACTCGTCGCCTCGCCGACGACCGACATCGCGTCCGACTCGAAGTAACTCGACGTGATCGCAACCGCGCCGGCGAGCGTATCGTGGGCCGCACAGACATCGGTGGCGTCGGCGACGAAGGGCTCGATCGCGTCGGCGTACGTCGGATCTCGACCCCGGTCGAACGTCGCGACGACGAGGGGGTGGCCCGATTTGTCACGGGCGACGATGTCGAACTCGACTTCGCGGCCCTCGATGCCGTCGCCGACCGCGATCGTCTCGTCGAACCCGATCCGATCGATCTCTGGGAGGGCGTCGTAGAGTGGCCTGACCGCCTCGGGCTGGCCGGCCGAGCGGATCTCGAAGAGCAACTCGGTCGCCAGCCACTCGACGAACGCGTGGGCGTCGGAGGATCGCAGCCACCCTTCGAAGGGCTCGCCCTCGACCGAGACGCTCTCGTCGTCGAACGTGGTGTGATACTCGATCCGGAGGTTCGAAACGACCGCCTCTCGCTCGGCACCGTCGTGAGCATCCGAGAGCGTCCCCTCGCCGCGGCTGCGCTGGCGGACGAACAGGCGGGTTTCAGCGAGAGCTGCCTCAGGCGTCAGCGACTCGCTCTCGGGAGTCTCCACCGATCCGACTCGACGTTGTAGGTCGTCCCGCTCGGCCCGGAGCGATTCGAGTTCGGCTTCCAGCTCCGCAATTTGCGAGTCGGCCGCGGCGAGGTCGGCCTCCAGCTCCGCGATCCGGGATTCGTACTGTTCGATCCTGTCGTCGTGCGCCTCGCGATCGAGCGCGGCCTCGCCTGCCCCCGCCGTATCGGCCCTCGTTGCCGAGTCCTCGGCAGCCGCTCCGGACGCCAACGTCTCTCCGTCGTCACCATCGTCGGTGACCGCGGCGACGGTTGAGGCGCCGTTGCGGTCGCCCGGTGGCTCGCCGTCACCTCCGCTTTTGTCGTCGTCTTCGTCCGGGTCGTCACTCACCTCCACATCAGTATCCAATCGGTCCCCGACGCCGCCCGTTCTGTCGTCGCTCGCCGTCTCGTCGGTAGCTCTCCTGAGATCGCTGTCCGGCGCAGTATCGGCGTCCAGCGCAGTATCGGCGTCCGGCGCAACATCGCTGTCCGGCTCAGAATCAGTGTCCGGCTCAGTACCGGTCCCCGGCGCAGTATCGCTATCCGGCTCGGCATCGCTGTTTAACCACGCCGTCTCGAAGTCCCCCTCCGCCTCCGTATCTATCCCTGTATCCGCCTCCGCTTCCGCTTCCACGTCGGTCTCCGCGCCAGCCTCCGCTTCCGTTTCCGCACCCAACCCTGTCGTTCCGGCCTGCGTGTCCCCACCCGTACTCGTCTTCGTACCGGCGTCGGCGGTCGAATCCGGATCCGCGTCGGTGTCCAAATCCGGGTCCGACCCCGTCTCTACGTCCGAACTCGCCCCCGCGTCGGAATCCACCCCTGTGGCTGCCGTCGCTGGCGTCGAATCCGGTTTGGTGGGCGAGTCCGGTTCCGGAAGGTCCGGACGGGGGAGTTCGACCGCGACGACATCGTAAATGCCGACCTCGCCTTCAGCCCTCGACTCGGCCTCCTCACCGGTGAGGAGTTGCTCGGAGCCGACAAAGGCGACGTGATCGACCGCGCCATCGAGGTAAACGTAGTAGTAGTCGCCGCTCAGAACGTTCTCGGAGAGTTCGACGTAGCCGGTGAAGCCGCCCCCAGCGAGAGTTTCGTCGACCGCCTCCAGCGGGGTGTCGTCGGTGAAGTACGTGCCGCGAACGTTCCCCCCGAGCGCCGCCATCGCCGCAACTGTCGCGACGCCAGCCGTCGGCGCCTCGTGCTGTCGCCCGGCTGCGCCCTTGAAAGCGTCGATATCACCTGGCCGTGGGTCGACATCGAGGTCAGTGACAGCGGCGAGCGCCTCGCCGTCGCGGAGGAACAGCCATGTCCCATTGGCCTCGATTGCGCCGCTGAATCCCCGCGACGCCAACTTGTCGATCCCGCCGAACCCACCGTCGAACGGAGCGTCGTCCCAGTCGTCGACAACGGAGTGGGCGTCCATACCTACGACCTCCCGCAGGATGAACATATAGCTATCGGGCGAGAACCCGCCCATCGACTCGCGGGTTGGTCGCAATCGAGTCGTATTGAGCACTCCCCCCGAAATCGGATCGGAGGCGATACGTCGAGGTGGAGCCTCGACCAGAGCGTTCGTAGGGCTTCCGTAGCGGCCGGCAAAGCCCCGATCAACGCCCGCCATGTTCGAACAAGCGCCACTCCACGATCGAATCCGGATCGTGGACCGTGTATTGCTGACGTGCTACCCCTCACTGAGGGGATCTACGCGCTGCCAGCCGGCACCCCTGACACACTAGTGTTCGAGTACGACGAGCCAACCATCGAGACGGCGCGGATGGTAGGACGGTCAAGGGACCTTCCACCGCAATGTGCTTGACGCAGTACTTTTGACATACCTCCCACCAAGAGCGTGTCATAGAAAGCATCACATGTTCCGTTTTTCCAAGTCCTGTCAAGACTCGCGTGCAAGATACAACGCGCGTATCGGTCACGACAGTGCCACGAAGCACTGCTACTACCTGAGCCAGTTCGTAATTTGTTCCGGCAGATAAAACAGCACCAATGCGCCCCGTATGATGATAGCGGCGAGCGGGATAATGACGAAGGTCCCGCCGATCAGGCGGAGTGCCCTCCCCCAGGGGAGCCCCGACGCGGCCAGATTATTCAGTATG
>NZ_JBKEGK010000176.1:0-5396 GCF_046710025.1 Natronomonas sp.
GCGGTCGTGACACACTGATCACATCCTCCTCTGAGTCGATTTCCGTCGATAGAGCCGGATCTCGTGCACGGATTCGGGGGTATTCGCAGCGCCACCGCACCGATTCTATATCGCAGCATACGATTTATGCTACTCCAGACACCTCGGATTGATCCGCCGTCGCACAACGCTTTTGTCCGCCCGCCGGGTCGCTCAGGTATGCAGGTATTCGGCCTCATCGGCAACCCAGTTGGGCACTCGGTATCGCCGCCGATGCACGAGGCGGCCTACGAGGCCTGTGGGATGGACGCCCGCTACGTGACCTTCGAGCCCGAACCGGGCTCGATCGACCGCGTTATGGACGGGGCGGACGCGCTCGGGATCGCCGGGCTGAACGTGACTATCCCGTTCAAGCAAGATGTCGCGGCGGCCGTTGAGACCGACCCCCTCGCCGAGCGCATCGGGGCGGTGAACACCGTCGCCTTCGACGACGGGCCGACCGGGCACAACACTGACGCGGCGGGCGTCGTCCGTGCGCTCGAGTATCACGGCGTGGCGCTATCGGGCCAAGCGGTTGTCATCGGCGCGGGCGGTGCCGGGCGGGCGGCCGCCTTTGCGTTGGCCGACGCGGGGATGGATGTCCACATCGCAAACCGGACCGTCGAACGGGCCGAAACACTCGCGGCGGCGGTTCCGGGGGCTGGCTTCGGCGGCCTCGACGAGCTTGAGCCCGCGCTTTCGGACGCCGACCTCCTAGTCAACGCAACGAGCGTCGGGATGGAATCCAACGAGACCCCCGTACCGAAAGCCGCCCTCCACGCCGACCTGGCCGTGCTCGACGCGGTGTATGCGCCGCTTCGGACGCGGCTACTCACTGATGCCGCCGAGGTCGGGGCGACGACCGTCAAGGGCGCGTGGATGTTGCTGTTTCAGGGCGTCGAAGCGTTCGAGATCTGGACAGGGCGCGATGCTCCCGTCGACGCGATGAACGAAGCGTTGCGAAACGCGCTCTGAGCGTCGTACACACTTCGGCACGCCTTGGGGCGCTCCGGTATTCGTGCTCACGATACAGTCGAGCGACGCTCTCCGCTCAGTTAGCTAGGGGACGAACCTGGCGGGTTCGGTGGGGCCGGGAGAGGCCGTCTAGGAATGAGACGACGGCCCCTCGATCAGAAAACAGCGTTCGAGCAAAACTATTGTATGAGAGACACCAACCCAGTTCATGGCTCGCGTGGAGCGACTGAGGGTGTTCCCGATAAAAGGGCTGGACGGGATCGATGTCGAGACGACCCCAGTTCTCGAAGGCGGGACGCTGAAATACGATCGTGAATTCGCGCTGTTTGACGCCGACGGGAACGTTATTAACGGAAAACGGACCGAGCGAGTACATGAGCTCACGACCGACTTCGATCCTAACTCGGGTGCGTTGTGGGTCGAAACACCCTGTGGAGACACCCAACAGTTCGATCTGCACGCTGAGCGAACACGGGCCGAACGGTGGTTTAGTGACTGCTTCGATCTGACGGTAACGCTCGAGCGGGACACGTCGCTCGGATTCGTCGACCGACGAGAATTGGGGCCGTCGATCGTCAGCACGGCTACGCTCGAAACGGTTGCGTCGTGGTTCGATCGGCTAACAGTCGAGGGCGCTCGCCGCCGTTTCCGGGCGAACGTTGAAGTATCGGGGGTGCCGGCCTTCTGGGAGGATCGGTTCGTGGGCGAAGGGGCGCCGGCCTTCGAGATCGACGGCGTTCCCGTCGATGGTGTGACGCCCTGTGGCCGGTGTGTCGTCCCTCAGCGCCATCCCGACACCGGCGAATCGATCCCTGAATTCCGTGAACGATTCGTCGAGAAACGCAAAGAGACGTTCCCCGAGTGGGCCGACGACGACGCGTTCGATCACTACTACTGCTCAATGATTATTGCCCGGGTACCGCAAAGCGGTTGTGGGGAGACGATCGACGTCGGCGACGATGTTAGGACGATTCGAAGCGAAAGCGCACGGGCTTAGTCGTGGGATGCAGCCGGTCGGTAAAAAACGGTAACCGTGCTGGCGGCAACCTATGGTAGCCAACGTGGCAGGAGCTATCAGATATTAAAACGGGGTGGGGGGTGGGGATGCACCCAAGCGGGTGCGCTTAACGATCGTAACCAGACACACATGAATCTTCTGGATTCTCTCGTCTTGTCCGGGGTTTTGCCGGTACCTGCCGGGGGCCGACAGGCCTATGTCGACATCCCGGTTACACGTGAGATGTGAGAGGCACCGAGCCACGCGCCGGGGTCGAGATCCGGGGCACCGTCCGCGCGGACCTCCTCTCGGTGTTCCGGATCGAGACGCGCTCGTTCGAGCAGCCGTGGCCATACACCGCGTTCGAGCGATTCCTCGGCGCACCGGGGTTTCTAGTGGCCGAGACCGACGGGGATGTCGTCGGCTATGTCGTCGGCGACACGATCGAGGCGGGGGCGGCGCCGGTCGGCCACATCAAGGATCTCGCCGTCGCGCCCGACCACCGACGCCAGGGACTCGGGCGTCGGCTCCTCTCGCGGGCGCTCGGCGCGCTCGCTGCCGCGGGCGCCGGGCGGGTCAAACTCGAGGTCAGACGGACCAACGAGTCGGCGCGGACACTCTACTCGTCGTTTGGATTCGAGCCTCACCACGTCGTGCCGGACTACTACGATGACGGCGAGGACGCCCACGTGCTAGTCAAGCACCTGTCGCCGTAGCGGGACGCAGGCGTTTTGCCGCTGGCGTCCCGACTGCGCGTATGGGATACGCTTGCCCCGTCTGTTCGGACCCACAGGCCGACGCGGGACATCTCGCGAACCACCTCGCGTTCACGGCGATGCTGGGCGACGACGACCACGAGGCGTGGCTCGACGAGCACGTTCCGACGTGGGCCGAGACGGGCGAGGCCGAACTCGCCGACGCCGTTGCTGACCTCGTTGAGGAGACGGAGTTCCCGCAGCTGTTCGAGGATACCGCTGGCGGGCTTAACGAGGGGTCGGCCGATCCGCCCGAAGAGCGCTCGGGGGCGCTGTTCGATGACGCCGAGTCCGGGCACGACCACGCTGAGCACGACCACACACAGGGCGGTGCCGTCGACACCTCGGGACCGATCGACGACGAGACCGCTGCAGTGCTCGAGGAGGCCCGCGAGATGACTTTCCGGATGTACGAAGAAGACGGGGAGGGTGCGGACGGTGACAGTGCGGACGCGGAGATCGACGCGGATGTGGACACCGACAGCGGGGACGATGCCGGACGATAGCCCCGACGCCGCGGCGGACGACATCAACGAGGAGGCCGCCACAGTCGACGGCGACGTCGAGGTCCGGGGGCACTACGAACCCGACTCGTGGGCAGCGGCCGAGAACAGATACAGAGATCTTGGGCCGACGGCGCAGTCGGTCGTTCGCGAGACCGCGCGGGCGATGGACTTCGAGCGCTCGGAGTATGAGGAGCGGGTCACCGCCGACGTGATCGAGACCGCCCGACAGACGCTCTTCGCCGAGACGCTCGCCGTCCGGGTGGCCGACAGCGGGGTGTTCGAAGCCTGGCGTGAGGAGTATCCCGGCGACGTCCGGATCGCCGGCAGCGATACCGTCGACCGCGTGGCCTGGCACGTCTTGCCGGCCGCCGAGGCAGCGGTCGCCGCGACGTTTCAGAACGAACCGGACGCGGCGGTTGGCACCGTCCGCCGGATGGCGTTCAACCGACGCTACCGGGACCGACTGGTCGGGACGGAGGACGGGGAATGACCGACGGCGATCCCGACGATCCGAGTCCCAGCGACCACGAGTGGCCGGTCCTCGAATCGCATACTGAGTACCAAACCGGCTGGTATGAGGGGGGCTACGACCTCGTGGAGCTGCCCGACGGCCGCACGAAGCGGTACTACTGGGCGGAGTTACCGCCCGCAGTTGTGATCGTCTCGGTGGTCGACGACCCAGCGGTGCTCGGCCTGGATAAAAAAACCGCCCGCGGAGCCGACGGCGCTGCTCCCGCTTCGGGCGACGGGGCGGCAGCCGGCCCGTCGGTCGTGTTCGTCGAGCAGTACCGGCCGGCCATCGAGCGCCTCTGTTATGAACTGCCCGCCGGGATCGTCGAGGACGGTGAGGACTACGTCACCACCGGTGCGCGCGAACTCGAAGAGGAGGTCGGTCTCGTCCCCGAGTCCGTCGAACTACTCGAGGACTTCTGGTGTTCGACCGGCGTGTTGCGACATCCCCGAGGGATCGTGTGGGCCGAGGGGTTCTCCCAGGGCGAGCGGAAACTCGACGGAAGCGAGTTCCTCGATATCGTGACTGTCCCCGTCGACGAGGCGCTCGAACTCGCCCGGACGGCTCCTGCCAACGACGCAACGATCGAGGGGTTGCTGTTGGCGCAGGCCGACGGGTATCTATAACCAGTCTTCGGCGGGTATCGCGAAAGATGCCGTCCGATGTCACTCAGGCGAACGTCAACGTCTCGTCCCTGACGTTGACGCCGCTATCGGGGTTGCCGTTGAAGATACCGTATTCCCCTGAGATGTCTATCGTCTCCTCGTAGAGGATCGTCCCCGACGGTTCGTGTATCATCCGGAGTTGAATCCGGTTCTCATCGGGGTAGTTTCCGGGGTCCCCCGCCAACCGGCACGCCACGTTTACCGCATCACAACCCCCATTCTCACCGGTAGGAGCATATTCCTCGGGAAAATTATTCCCGTCCTGATTGTTGTGGATCACCGCCAACTCGACGGTCTCGCCAGCAGTCAGCGATCCGTCGACCACCCCGGTGACCCGCTGGTCGCCGTGATCGAGATGAACGATAATCTCATCGCCGTCAACGACCTCGCCGCCCGTGTGTCTTAGTTTAATCAGCCAAATGAACTCGTCGTACGAGGGTGCTGATGCGGGCTCCTCCTCAAACTCCAACTCAAGAGCGGTGAAATTGGGCGTCTCAGTTACGTTCTCCGAGACCCCGAACGCGTATATGCCGACCACGGACCCGAGGATGATCGTTATCGAGACGACCATTATTACACCGACAGCGGACGTGACACCCCTCTCACTCCCCCCGATACCCGCTGTCATTGTTTCGACTCTTTGCGACTGTCTATATTAACCCCAGGGTTGAGAGACGTGCGACCCGCTGACTGGGTCCATCTGGGCATTTAAACCCATCGCGACCCGGCCGCTTAATACCGCGCTGGCGTATGTCCGTCCATGGACGGCGAGATCACCGCCGAGGAACTCAACGAACTGCTGGACGCCGAGACGCCGCCGCGGATCGTCGACATCCGTTCGCCGGGGCAGTTTCGGCGGCGGCACATCCCCGGCAGCGAGAACATCCCCTTCGCGGAACTGACCGGGCGAATCGAGGAGTTCGACGCCGACGACCGGGTCGTAACGGTCTGCCCGCACGGGCAGGCGAG
>NZ_JBKEGK010000177.1:0-5383 GCF_046710025.1 Natronomonas sp.
ATCGCCCGGCGGCTCGTGTACGACGCCCGTTCGAACCTCTCGTCTGCGGGGTACCCCGGGGTGCTCGTCGACTGTCGGGACGGAGCTCGCGGTCTCGCCGAATACGCCCCCTACGACCGCATCCTGCTCGAGGCCGCCGCCGTGGAACCGCCGCAGGCGCTCCGCGAGCAGTTGGCCCCCGGCGGCCGACTCGTGATGCCACTCGGCGGTGGGACCCAGACCCTCGTCGCGATCGAGGGCGACGACCGTACCGAGTACGGTACCGTCGCCTTCCACCCGATGCTCGTCGACGGCGAGCAGGCGGACACGATCGAGCGAAACCGGACCCGCCGCGAGGACCGCGAACACGCCCGCCGGGACGCCGAGCGCCGGAAGGGGTGGGAGCGAACCTGGATCGATTGGGACCACGATTGAGTCCCCCCCGGGTCGGGGAACGGCATATTATCGTTCAGCACTAAGCGGACGTATGCCCCCGACGCCGCGGACGATCAGCGAGCATGACCGTGCGGCCCCGACGCGCGAGGCGACGGAGACGGCGACGTTCGGTCTCGGGTGTTTTTGGGGTCCCGACGCGCGCTTTGGCGCAATAGGCGGCGTCGTCCGAACCCGAGTCGGCTACGCCGGTGGAACGGAATCGGACCCAACCTACCACGCCCTCGGCGACCACACGGAAGTCGTTCAGGTCGACTACGACCCGAGACGGCTCGACTACCGGACGCTTCTCGAGGCCGCGTTCGCGGCCCACGACCCTCGCAAACAGTCGGCAAAACGTCAGTACCATCACATAGTTTTCCCCGAAACCGACGCACAACGCGAGGCGTTGGGGGCGTACCTGGACAGGAAGGGGTACTCCCGGGACGGCATCGCAACGCGGATCGAGCCGCTTTCGGCGTTTTATCCGGCGGAAAGCTACCATCAGAAGTACACCCTCAGATCCGACCGCACCCTGTTGGATCTGTTTGAGGAGGCGGAGTACGACGACGAGGCGATCCGAGAGTCGCCAGCGGCCGCAAAATTGAATGCGGACCGCGCCGGGCGCGAGGTGGCCCCGATTCCCGAGTTGGGTATCGGGACGGCACCCCGGCACGGTCGCAAGTGAGAACACTCAGAGATACCGGGACATCCGGTAGGTCACCCCCATCGGGTTCACGACGGAGAACCCGGCGCGGCTATAAAACCGGAGGAGCCCGCGGTTGGACTTCTCAACCGACAGCCAGACGTACTCCACCCCCTCCCGTTCGGCGTGGCCCAAGCCGGTGCCGAGAAGCGTCGTACCGATTCCCGCGCGCTGGTAGTCGTCATCGACAAAGATAGCGAGTTCGTAACGGTCAGTCCCGTCGGGAACGAAGCTTACGTGCCCGACGATCCGACCGTCGTGGCACGCGACGATGTTCGGGCCGTCGAGCACCGTCAACAGCCACTCTCGGATCGCCTCCATCCCCTGCGGCGGAACCCCCTGTGCGCGGCTTGCCGGCGCCAGCCCGTCGTACATGTCCACCAGCGCATCGAAATCCGACCCTTGACGCGGGCGGAACTGTATCTCCCGACCGTCGTCATCGGTGATCCGCAATGGCGGGACACGAGGGGTGATCCGGCCGGGACGGAGCCGGTCGTAGACTGTTCGAACAAAGTCGTTTACGGACATAGTATAAACAAACGTTTCTTACCTAAAGTGTTTTTGCACGTGGATAGTATAACCGATAATATCCTAAAACATTCGGACATTAAGAAGACGGGTAATCAAATGAATGTTTTAGAAATCTCATGGTCGGTCGAATATTGAAACCGATCGACGGACGCGGGGCTGGACGGGGTGTCTGCTCCTCGCCTCGAGTGAACACCATCGGCAAAGTCAACAGCAAGGGCTGCTGAAAGGGTGACCGCTATCTCGGCGCGAGAAGTTCGATCACGTGTTGGGGCCGTTCCTCGAGGAGGTCGTCAATCTGGTCGAGACACGACGTGCCGCTCGCGACGACAACGTCCGGATCGGCGTCGCGGATCTGTCCGGCGAGGTTCTCGCCGACATCTATCGACTGCTCGTAGAACTGGCTCTTGTAGCCGAACGACCCGGCCATCCCACAGCACTCGACATCGTTCGTCTCGACGTCGTACCCGCAGCGTTCGAGGATCGTGCGGCTGTACTCCTCAAGGCCCATCGTCCGCTGTTGGCAGTGGCTGTGGTAGGCGACCGTCGTGTCGCCGTCGGCGTGTCGAAGCTTGTCGATGTCCGCGCCGTTGGCCACAAGCCCGTAGACGTACTCCAGAATCTCGTAGCTGTTCTCCGCGAAGGGTTCGAACTCGCCTTCAGGGAGGAGTCGCTCGTACTCTCCGGTGAACATCGCGACATCGCTTGGCTCGATGACGACGACGTCGTAGCCGGCGTCGAAGTACGAACCGAGCTCGTCGGCGACCGCGTTGGCCTTGCTCCGAGCGGTATCGATCATTCCCTGCGAAAGCGGCGCGCGGCCGGACCCGGGCGTCTGGGGGACAAGCACCTCGACGCCGAGCGCCTCCAGCGTCCGGACCGCGGCCTTGCCGCGTTCAACGTCCATGTAGTTCGTGTAGAGGTCGGGATAGAGGACGACCTTCCGGTCGGGATCGGCCGGCGGAACCGCATCACGGTTCTCGAACCACTCGGCAAACGTCGTTCGGCTGAAAGCTGGCAGGGGTCGGCGGCGGTCGACGCCCGCGACTTCCTCAAGCACGCGGGCGGCCGGCGGCGAGTTCGCCATCCAGTTCGACAGCGGCGCGAAGGCGCTACCGAGTTTCGCCAGCGTCTCGAAGTTCCCGAATAGCCGCTTTTGAAGCCCAGGGCCGCTCTCCTCGGCGTCGGGGGTGAGCCCATCGACGAGGAACTCCGCGTTGGCGTCCTTCTTGCTGTTGACCCGGTCCCTGACGACGGTGTTGATCCAGGGGATGTCGATCCCGACGGGACAGGCCTCGACGCACCGCGAACAGCCCGTACACTGGTCGTTGAACTCCGCAGCCGTGTCGAGGCCGTGAACGCCGGCCTCCCAGCCGGTCGCGATCCCGCCGGAGTACGTCTCCCCGCCGAAGACGTGCCCGCCGACGGACTGGAAGTTCGCACAGGTGTTCGAACAGGCCGAACACCGGATGCAATACAGCGTCTCCCGGAGGTCCTCGTCCTCCCGCATCGCCATCCGGCCGTTGTCGATCAACACGAGGTGGAAATCGCGGTCATCGCCGGTTCCGTTGATGACCGAGTCGGTGTCCTCGAAGTCGACGGTCGGGGAGTTGATCGGCGGGGTAAACAGCGAAACGTAGCTAGTGATGTCCTGGCCGGTCCCCGAACGGCCGATCAACTCGATGAACGGATGGAGATCCTCGACGCTTGGGACGATCTTCTCGACACCCGCGACCGCGATCTGTGTGTCCGGCACCGTCACCGACTTGCGGGCGTTGCCCTCGCTGGTGACGAGCGCGATCGTTCCCGAGTCGGCGGTGACGAAGTTCGCGCCGGTCATCCCGACATCGGCCTCGCGGATGAGTTCGCCCAGCCGCTCGCGGGCGAACATCGTCAGCTCCTCGGCGGACTCCAGCTCTTCGTCGGGGTCGAAGCGCTCCTCGAACAGCGTCGCGATCTCCTCGCGGGACTTGTGGATCGCCGGCGCGACGATGTGGCTCGGGGCCTCCTCGGCGAGCTGTAGCACCCACTCGCCGAGGTCGGTCTCGACCACGTCGACCGCGTTCTGTTCGAGGTGTTCGTTGACCTCGAGTTCCTCGCTCGTCATCGACTTGCTTTTTATAAGCCGGTCGGCGTCCTCGCCCTCACAGACGTTGGCGATGTAGCGGTTTGCGTCCGCCGCGTCCTGTGCGATGTACACCGTCCCGCCGTTCTCCTCAACGGCCTCGGTGACCTCGTCGATCAGGTCCGGAAGCCGCTCGATGGCGTCTTCTTTGATCTCCCTGGCGCGGTCCTTCAGCGCCTCGTAGTCCTCGAGTTTTGCGACCGACTCGTAGCGGCCCTCATTGAACCCGCGGGTGTTCGTCGCGACCGCGTCGCCCTCCGTCTCCATGATGTGTTTGATGTGCTCGGCCCGGGATCGTTGGGATTTTCCGCTCATGCGACAACGATCACCTCCACCTTCTTTGGGCCGTGTGCCCCCTGGACGAGCGCCCCCATGTCCGCCGTCGCCGAGGGGCCAGTCGCGATGATCGCCGAATCGCGGGTCTCTCGCAGTTCCTCGCCGAACCACTCGAAAGCCGCCGCCATGTCGGGAACGATGTCCGACTCCCGGAGGACCACGACGTGCAGGTCGTTGAACAGGCTGATCGGTTCGCTTCCCTCGGCCGTCGCTCGGAGCACGACGCTCCCGTAGTCTGCGATCGCCAGCGACGCGGTCGTCACGCCGGTCTTGGCCGCCTCAAGTTCGGCGGTGGTCGGGTTCGTGGTCACGGCCTCGGGAAGCGTCGCCCCCGCGATGTCGATCGGCGTTCCCATGGCCGGCCCCGAGAGGAGGTCCGCGATCGTCTCACGCACTGCCGATGGCTGGACCCGCTGTACGCCGACGTCGTAGGCCCCGACCGTCCGCTCGAACTGGTCGAAGAGCGCTGGTTCGGTACGTTGTGCTGCCATGTCAATCCGGATACACACCCGTTAGAAGTACGGTTACTTCGTGTTTTCGCCCGGAGAACGGAATGTGCGCCCCGATTCCGGCAGGGATGCGGGCCGGTTTCCGGGGCCAGTGGGGTCGTCCGAACGAACGCGGATGCTGGAGACCTATTGGAGATACCGCGGTTCGGGTCAGCGCGCCCGCCCGTCTCACTCCCCGCTCGGACTCGATCTGGCCGTCGCATCCGGCGATCTGTCCGGGGCCCCCAACAGGAACCGGGTGAACCGGCCGACAAGCCACGCGACCCCGTTGAGAACGGCGAGGGAGACGGCGAGCGAAACGAGGCCGACCGCGGACATCGCAAGCGCCGCCGGCAGCGTCGTCACCGTCCAACTCGTGATCGTCACCGCGAACTCCGCGCCGATCAGCAGTTCACCCCATGGAATCCGCAGTGACGGCGTGAGCGTGACCGGGTCGGGGAGTCGCAGGCCGACAGAGACGCCCGGATCATCGTAGTACAGCGGCGCCGAGAGCAGCGATAACGACACCGAAAGAAGGGTCGTCACTAGAACGAACGAGGCGACGCCGATCACGAACTTGCTCGCTAAATACCCCGCTGCCGCCCACGTTTCGCGCCCGACCACGAGGGCGCGAAGGCGGGCGAGGGGGCCATCAGTCTCGAGGAACGGATACCCCGGCGACCGAATATCGAGACCCAGAAGATACCGGGCGGTGAGGCGCTCAAACCACGCGCCGAGGTGACAGCATCCGAGAACAAACACGAGTATCGGCGCGCCCACGACCAGGAC
>NZ_JBKEGK010000178.1:0-5363 GCF_046710025.1 Natronomonas sp.
GTGTACGAGTTCGATGGAGGCACCGCACTGCCTGCGGGATCTCTGGGGACAACGCAAGCGCTGGCGGATCGGCCACGTGCAGGTCGTCCATATGCGCCTTCGAGAAGCCCTTACTGGTGACCGCGATCTCACGGACGCCATCGCGGTCGGGCGGGCCGTGGGGGCCGTGCTCGCCGGTGGCGTGCTGTTGGTTTTGACCGCCCACGTGCTCTTTTTGACGCTGATCGATCCGGGGGCTGTCCTTCTTCCGTTCACGTCGGTCCTCGCGGTGATACTTGGCGTCTGGAGCCGCGACGCGCTTGATGGGCGGGTCGGCCGCCCGTCCTGGACGATCGCGTTCGTCCCGCTTGTGTACTTTGGGCACGGAATCTTGACGGTCAAGGCCGCCTTCGAGTACGCGCTCACCTGGAGCGGCGAGTGGTATCAGGTCACAAAGACGGGCGCGTGAGACCCCTAGCCCACCACGCAGATGGGTAAATCGACGTTCGCCGGAACCACCCGCGGACGGGTTATAAAGACGCTTCTGGGGTTCGGAGTGGCGATGGCCCTCGTGGGGTTGTTGGTCGCGGGCGTCGGGTGGGAACGGACCCTCTCTCGGCTCCGGACGGCCCGCCCCGGGTGGGTTCTGCTCGCGTGTCTCTCGACGGTGCTGTGTCTGGGGGCGTGGACTAAGACCTGGCAGGCCGTCCTCTCGGCCGCGGGTGTCTCGGTTCCGTACCGAAAGCTCATCGTGACCTTCTTCGCCGCGACGTTCGCAAACTACGTGACCCCGATGGGGCAGGCGGGCGGGGAGCCGTTCATCGCGTACGTCCTCTCGCGGGACACCGAGGCGACGTACGAACAGAGTCTCGCGAGCGTCGTCACCGCCGACCTGATCAGACTTCTGCCCTTTTTTACCGTCGGCGGCGTCGGTCTCGGCTACCTGCTTTTTACCGCCCAGGTCTCGGGGGTGATCGAGCGGTTCGCGATTGTGCTCGTCTCGCTCGCGATTGCGCTCCCGTTTGCGACAGTCGTCGGCTGGCGGTTCCGCGAACGGTTTCGGAACGGCGTGCTGTGGGTTCTCGGTCCGTTTGCTCGTCGGACCTCGCGGCTCTCGCTCGCGTCGGCCCGCGACCGCATCGACCGGCTCTACGGGTCGCTTGAGGTGATCGCAACAGCCCCGCGGGCGCTCGTCGTCGCCGTCGCCTTCGGCTACGTTGGGTGGGTGCTCTTCGCGATCCCGCTGTACTTTTCGGGGCTCGCGATTGGAACGCCGGTTTCGGTCCTGCTCGTCTGTTTTGTCGTCCCCGTGACCGTCATCGCCGGCTCGGCGCCGCTTCCGGGCGGTCTCGCCGCCATCGAGGGAACGCTCGTCGCCCTGTTGACTGCGCTCACGGCACTTTCGACAGCCGACGCACTCGCGGTCACAACGATCTATCGGTTGACAAGTTACTGGTTCGTCGTCCTGCTCGGTGGGCTCGCCGCTCTCTGGGTGGTCCGTCGGGCTTGATCGGCGGACGGGGGGAACGCACCGTCGCCTCGGGGGGGTGACCACGGGGTTGAAGTCCGTTTGCGTCAAATACCGGAGTAATGACGCGACTCGTTCTCTGTGCCGGGACCACCGAAACCGCCGAGATCGACGGTATCAGCGCAGCGGGGGCCAACCCCGAACTCATGATTCACACGCCAAGCGCCGATAGCGAGATCCTGACGTACGGCCGGACTGTCCGGTCCCCGGTCGTTCCCGTCTCGCCGACCGGCTGTCCGACGCCCGCCGTCGTCACCCGGGCAGTCGTCGAGCGGCTTGGCCTCGAAACGACGGTCGTCGACGCGGGCCTCGCCGAACCGACCGGCGCCCCGACCGTCACCGTCGGGGCCAATCCCGGCCGTGACATCCGCGAGTCCGACCCGGTCCCCTCCGCTCCAGGCGCGTTCGCCGCCGCGCGCCAGTTCGGCCGGGCACTCCCCGACGACGAATTGTTTATCGCCGAGACGGTCCCCGGCGGGACGACGACCGCCCTCGGCGTGTTGAGCGCGCTCGGGGAGGGCGATGCCCTCGGGGCACCCAACGGAGCGGGGGCCGTCTCCTCGTCGCTGCCGGAGAACCCCCTCAGGCTGAAACGGGAGATCGTCGCCGAATCGCTCGCCGCCTCGACACTGGAGTCCGGCGATGCCGACGGCGAACCGACCGTCGCGTTGCGCCGGGCGGGCGACCCGGCACTGGCGGTCGTCGCAGGACTCGCGGCTGGCGCGCTTGAGACCGACACTGCGGTGACGCTGGCTGGCGGGACGCAACTCGTCGCTGCGGCGGCCTGCCTCCGGCACGGCGGGTACGACCGGAGCCTGTCGCTCGCGACGACGTCTTTCATCGCCGAGGACCCCTCGATCGATCTCGATCGGGCCGCCGACGCGCTGGACCTCTCGGTGACCGTCACCGATCCAGGATTCACCGACGACCATCCGGCGATGGCCGCCTACAACGCCGGCGAGGCAAAGGAGGGTGTCGGGATGGGTGGCGCGCTGGCGTTGGCTGATCGGGCGTCGGTCCCGATGGCCGACATCCGGTCAGGCGTTCGGGACGTGTATGCCCGGTTGTTAGCGGAGACCGATCGGGAGGTGCCATCGCCATGAAGGGATTCGTCCTCGCCGGGACGGCCTCTGGCGTCGGGAAGACGGTCGCCGCGCTCTCGGTCCTGACGGGGCTTCGGCGCGCCGGCTACGACCCACAGCCCGCGAAGGCCGGCCCGGACTTCATCGACCCGAGCCACCATGCCGTCGTCTGCGACCGGCCCTCCCGAAGCCTCGATCCGTGGCTCTCCGGGACCGAGGGCTGTCGGCGCAACTACTGGCGCGGTTCGGGCGACGTCTGCGTCGTCGAGGGGATGATGGGTCTCTACGACGGGACGACCTCGACGGCGGCCGTCGCGGAGACGCTCGAGTTGCCCGTCGTCCTCGTCGTCGACGCGAAGGCAGGCATGGAGAGCGTCGCCGCGACGGCGGTCGGGTTCGAGGCCTACGCCGCCGAAGCCGACCGGGACATAGACGTCGTCGGCGTCCTCGCCCAGCGCGCCCACGGCGGTCGCCACGCTGACGGCATCCGCGAAGCGCTGCCCGAAGGGCTCGCGTACCTGGGGCGGGTTCCGCCCCTATCCGGGCTCGAGATCCCGGATCGTCATCTCGGACTTCACATGGGCGCGGAGGCCCCGGTCGATACCGACACCCTGCGGGAGGCGAGCGAACACATCGATATCGAGCGACTCGTCGATATCGCCCGCGAACCGCCGCGTTCGGAGGGGGCGGGCCCAACTGCCGCCGAGGCGGACGCGACCGTCGCCGTCGCAGACGACGGGGCGTTCTGTTTTAAATACCCTGCGACGATCGATCGCCTCCGCGAGCGGGCGTCGGTCGTCACTTTCTCGCCCGTCGCTGGTGACCCGCTGCCGGCTTGCGACGGCGTCTACCTTCCCGGCGGCTACCCGGAACTTCACGGCGGGGCGCTGGCCGCGGGTGACACCCTCGAAGACCTCGGCGAGCGGGCCGCAGAAGGCCTTCCGGTCCTCGGGGAGTGCGGTGGTCTGATGGCGCTCGCGGAGACGCTGACCGATACCGACGGTCGGACCCACCGGATGGCCGGTGTCCTCCCCGCCGACGTGCAGATGTGCGACCGATATCAGGCGCTCGACCACGTGGAGTTGCGCGCCCGGAACGACGCGCTCACCGCCGATACCGGGGCGACAATCCGTGGCCACGAGTTCCACTATTCCGAGGCCGACGTGGCCTCCGACGCGACGTTCGCCTTCGACGTCGAGCGCGGCGACGGGATCGTCGACAAGAAGGACGGCCTGACCGAACACCGGACGCTCGGCACCTACGCGCACGTTCACGCCGACTCGGGGGCGTTCGACCGATTCGTCGACCGGCTGTGATCGTCTAGGTTGTAGATACTATCTAAGCTGTACGATATATAAGTGGCTATCGCGAACGGTGATCGTATCAGCGTTGTCGGATTCACTCCCGTGGTAAACGACGGGGCCTCAAGCAAACATAAGCGTGCAGCAGCGAACGACGCCGTCGGCGGGAGTACGTATTCGATCAGCGGGCGCGTCAGCTCAGGCCTTACGTGTCGTCAGCCGGGTGATCGTAACGGCGTAGCACGCTCCGCAGTCACACTGCACGCTCGCGGTCCCTTCCTCGCTCAACAGCGTGGCCCCGCAGTCGCACTGTATCGTGACGGTCGCACTCCCCGTCACGGTTCCCCCCAGACGCTCTCGGCGTGGTTGTACCCACCGCATCGCTTCGTGACAGCGCGAGCCACTCCACAGGGGCCAGGATTCCCCATAGCCATCGTGTCCCAACGGCGTGGACGGTGTTCGATACGGCCGCTGCCACATGTATGCTTGCCGTGCATCCCCAGTTCCAATTAGATAGCACCCATATATAATAATATATTGTTTTGAGCCACCCATTTGTTGTGAATAACTGGGTGACAATTGGGTGTTCGTCCGACGCCGACGGGGGCACAACCGGCCGGGAGAGTCGGTCGCATGGGTCGGATCGCCGACCGCCGTGGGGGGAGCGGCAGTTACAAGCCATCTGCGGCCCCACAAACGTACATGTCCGACACCGAACGTCTGTGGCTCGTCACGCGCGAGTACGGCGACGAGTCCCTCGTCGAACTCGTCTACGCGACGCCGGACGGCGCTCGCTGCGTGGTGAAACACCTGAGCGCACAACTCCTCCGTTCGAAGGAGATCACCGCCGCCATCGACGTCGAACCCGGTCGGCTCGATCCGGTCGGAGACAAGGACACCCGCGAACACTACGCCGACGAGGTCGAGCGCGTCCGGGAGCGACACGACCCTGACGAGACGCTGTGAGTCCGCCCGCCTCCGAGTCGTTCGATCGTGTGCGATAGAACGACCGTCGGAACGGGGGTTGTCTGGGGCAGCCGACAGCGCGGAATCGGCGTTGGAAAATGCGTTCGATATCGTCGCGTTCGCCGTTACCGGGGGCGCTTTTATAAGAAGAACGTCGGTAGTTCACTCGCCGACTGGTCGAGCGGTGACCTCCGAGTCGGCTTGGGCCCGCCACAGCGACGCGTACTCGCCGTCGACAGCAAGTAACTCGTCGTGGGTTCCCGACTCGACGATTTCGCCGTCGTCCATGACGACGATTCGGTCGGCCCCCTGGATCGTCGAGAGTCGGTGGGCGATGACGAAGGCGGTTCGATCCTCGATGAGCCGATCCAAGCTCCGCTGGATGAGTTCCTCGGTTTCGGTGTCGACATCGCTCGTCGCCTCGTCAAAGACGATGATCGAGGGGTCGTTGAGCAGCGCGCGCGCAATCGCGAGGCGTTGGCGCTGGCCGCCCGAGAGCTTCACGCC
>NZ_JBKEGK010000179.1:0-5362 GCF_046710025.1 Natronomonas sp.
GTATTGTGATTTCATCCTCTTGGACGAGTGTCGTATCGGCAGCGTATTTGATTGCTTCAGCGTAGCTGGAGCAATCATGAGCTGCCATAATTCGAGTGAGCTTTGCAGCCAAACTGTCGCTGACTGTGATCGTCGTGTAACCCTCTGGAGGCATAAACAGTCAATAGAGACTGTTTACAGTAAATTTTACGGTAAGATAGGCAGTCCACGGTTGAAGCTACACTGAGACGCTATGATCTGATTGGCTCAGACTCCGTAGTCAGCTGGCGTTCAGTTCGCGTTAAGCTGGCAGTATACCCTGCTGGAGAGCCATGTAAACGAAGCGTGGAGCAGTGATCTCATCTTTCGTGGACATGGTGGAACGGCGGAGACACGGAGGTGTGCTCGTATCGGTGGATGTCATACATCCAGGGCATGCCGACACCGACTGTTCCGGATCGTACTACGCTTGGTCTTCGCAGTAATTGATAACATGGGTTCGTTGTTCAGTTTCCGGGAAATCTGTTCAGTTCGCTAAATTCGTCGGCTGAGAGAATGATCTCGGTATCGAACGCATCAACTCGCTCGAAGTCGTCGTCGATCCTCAATACGGTATTTACCCCTTCCTCTGTCGCTACCTGAGCGCAGTACCCGTCCCAACCACTAACGTTTGTCTCAGTTGCCTGAGAAAACCCATCCCGAACTACGTCCTCGGGCATCCCGTCGTACCAATGGATCCGCTTTGCGTCCATGAAATTCTGGAGCAGCCGAGATGCGTCTGCGTTAGAACGTCCGTAGTACGTCGTCAGGACAGTGTGTGCTCCGAACAGCGCAGGATATGGAACGACGGCGTCTATGTCG
Organism: Natronomonas sp.; assembly: GCF_046710025.1. Taxonomy (GTDB): domain Archaea; phylum Halobacteriota; class Halobacteria; order Halobacteriales; family Haloarculaceae; genus Natronomonas. The sequence goes on from NZ_JBKEGK010000179.1 coordinate 841, forward strand.
CCAGTGATGGCATCTCGAACATATGAAAGCGCAGCCTCTCGAACAGGAGCCTCTGTATGTGTGAGGGCTATCACGCCGACATCGAACAGATATGGGCTACCAGCGTCACTCATCGCTGTTTTTCTCTGCCTCTCCGAACGGCGTCTCTATGCTTCTGAGCAATTGGATCGACGCCTTCGTCGAGTGGTGACGAGAGTAGCTGTGGAGCAATCACCGCTGTTATTACACCCCGAAACAGCACACCCCGAGCCCGGGGGCGAGCGCACATCCGAAGGGCGGGTCCGGTTGCCAACGGCGGGTTTAGTGGCTCAACGCCCACGGATACCCGCCCGGATGACCGCTGTCACGTTCGTGCTCGTGACCTGCGTGTTCGTGTCCGCCGTGACCGGTGGCATCCGAATCCGGATCGGGAGTCGCCGCCAGCCGCTCGTCGACCCGTAATAACAGTGACGCCGTCTCGAATGCCGTCTCCAAACACCGAATCGGAACCGTCGCCGGCTCAACGACGCCCACCTCACACATATTACGTAGCTCCCCGGAACGATCGATCCCGACTGCCGAGTTACCCTCGTTGTGGCGAACCCGCAGGGCGGCCATCGCATCGATCGGATCAAGACCGGCGTTTCTCGCGAGCGCTCGCGGAATGACCGTCGTGGCGTCCGCAAACGCGTCGACGGCGAGTGCGGTTCGTCGCCCCTCTTGAGTCGCGCGAGCGGCGACTTCTCGGGCGACCGCCGTCATCCCGGCACCGCCACCCGGAACGACGCCGCCGTCGTCTGCGGCGTGTTGGACGGCTGCAATACAGTCTTCGACGATCCGTCGGGTTTCTTCGGCCACGTGCTGTGTCCCCCCACGGAGCACGAGCGATACGTGCTCTTCGGCGGGGAGCCCGGAGAACACGACCGCGTCCCCGCCTCCGATCGATCGATGTCGAACCGCTTCGGCGGTCCCGAGATCTCCGCGATCGAGGTCTCGGACCGACGCAACGCTTTCCCCGTCGGTGGCACGGGCGATCGCGGCGAATTCGTCCTGTCGTGTTCGCTCGATGGCGAGTACGCCGGCGTTCTCGAGTCCGGTTCGAATCTCGTCATCGATCGACTGCCGGCAGACGAGGACGTCGATATCGAGGTCCACAACGACGTCCCGAACGTCGTCTTTGCGCTCTTGTTCGTACTCACACACCGCCTGTAGTTCCTCGGTGTCGCGAACGACCACCGTCTCAGAGCCGTCCCTCTCGGGGAGTTCGATCTCCGCTTCGACGAACGCGAGCGTCGGATCCGTTCGAATCCGCCCTGTCTCGAGGGCGTCGATCGCCGTCGATGACGTCTCCGTATCGATGAAAATCCCGTCCACCTGCTCCGAATCGGCGAGCGTAGCGCCGGGGTACGCGTGTAATGTCGCTCGGGTAACGTCGAAATCGACCGAACACAACGCATCGACCGTCAGTGTCGCAAACCGTGCCGTCGCCGCCGAGTCCCACTTGCCGGTGATAGCGGTCGAGGCGATCTGTTGTAACGTCCCGTGATCGGACGCCTCGACGGGGACGGCCAACTCGCGGAGGACGTTATGAGCACTCTCGAGCGCGATACCGTACCCGTCGACGATCGTATTGGGGTGGAGGCCTCCCCCGACGAGCGTTTCGGCCTCCGAGAGGAGTTCGCCGAGTAACAGCGCCGTGGTGGTCGTCCCGTCGCCGGTGCGATGTGCGTGTGCGTGGACTGCATCTCGAACGATCCGACCGATCGGGTCGTCGACTTCGAGGCTCTCAAGAACCGTCGCACCCGTGTTGGTGATGACAACGGTTCCCTGTCGGTCGATCAACATCTTGTCTAGCCCGTTCGGCCCGAGTGTGGCCCCGAGTGTCGATGCGAGCGCTTGCGCCGGGATGGCGGGGTGCTCGATGGTACTACTGGATGTCGAGGGGTCGTCGTCAATTATGTCAGAAGCGTCGTACATATTCGTCTCCGTAACGTTCGGAACACGCCCGAGTACCGCTCTCGGGAGATGCGTTTCTGTACGGGGCGGGCCAACGAGACGGCGACTGCAACCGCGTAGTCACTCGAGCGGATCGTCCGTCACGACGACGTTGCCCCGATCGGCCCGGCTTTCGAGGTTGCCGGGCGAGATGTCGAACTCGAAGACGCCCTTGGGAACAGCCAGCGTCGAACAGGCGTTCGGCACGTCCACGACGCCGCTTTGCCGCCCCTCGGCGGGCACCGTACCGAGGATATGAAGCGCCTGCTGGCCCGTGTAGCCAAACTTCTTGAGGTAGTCGATGGCCTGGAGACACGCACGACGGTAGGCGGTATGGGAATCGATGTATCGTTGTTCGCCCTCCTCGGTCACCGAGTACCCGCAGAAGGTGACGTAGTCCTCGAAGTTTGGACCGCGGTGGCCGGGTTCGAAGATCGGGTGATCGACCCCGTGTTTGTCCATCCCGTCTTTGATGAGGCCGAACTCGACGTCCGCGTATCCGGCCATCTCGATCGCACCGCAGAACGTGATCTCGCCGTCGCCTTGGGAGGCGTGAAAGTCGCCGAGGGCAAAGTTCGCACCCTCGACGTAGACGGGAAAGTACACGGTCGAACCGATCGAGAGGTCCTTGATGTCGTGATTTCCGCCGTGTTCGCGCGGAGGGACGGTTCGGGCCGCCTCCTTTGCGGCTTCCTCGGCCGCTTCGGGGTCCATCTCGCCCATCTGTGCGCCCTCGGTCGTGGGTGGGTTTGCGACACCTGGTTCGGCCTCCCCGGTCGGGTGGTTGGGAATCGATTCCGGGTCGGCCTCGTGTTTGTCGATCAGCTCTTGTTCGCGTTCGTTCCACGTCTCCAGCAGTTCCTGACTGGGGGCACACCCCGCCAGCCCCGGGTGGATCTTGCCCTCGTAGCGGACATCGGGAATGTGCCGCGATGATACCGTATAGCCGTCGATGTCCCAGATCGACTTCGCGGCGGTCGGGAAGTGATCGGTCAAGAATCCGCCCCCGTTCTGTTGGGAGAAGGTGCCGGTGAACCCGAACTCGGAGCGGTCATTGAGCGGCCCCATGTCGTGGAACTCGACTTTCAGAAGGTCTCCGGGTTCGGCCCCCTCGACGTGGACGGGACCGGCCAGATAGTGGACTTGCGTGAGGTCGACGTCTCGAACCTCGTTCGGATCGTCGTTGTCCGAAATCTGACCGCCGGTCCAATCAAGCGCCTCCAGACGGATCGTCTCGCCGGGCTCCGCTTCGACGACCGCCGGGATGTCCGGGTGCCACCGATTGAACGGTTTGGCCGTCGGCTGCTCGTCCGGTGGTTTGTCGACGTCGACTTCGAATTTTACTTCTGGTATGTAAATACGGATCTATATGTTACATACAGTTACTAAAGCGTTTCCGAGGCGACAACTATACACTAAATGCGGGGATCGGGGTACACTACCAACGTAATCGAGTGCTTCGGCGTCCACTCGACCTCAGTCATCGATGCCCAAGCGGTCCTTCACGTCGTCTTGGGACACCGTCTCGCCCAACTCTTGCAGGAAGACCGCGACGGGTCGCTCGACGAGCAGATGGCGGACGTCCGGGAGTACGCAGCCGATCACCTCGACCTCCGCCTCGTCACGACGTTGAATGAGTGGACGTCGACGCCGGGGTTGGATAGCGACCGGGAGAAGTACAACTGATTCGTCGAGAGGGTGAACGACCACGAGACTGACGCCGTCATCGTCCGCGCTCGAGTGAGCCGCGACTTCGACTCAATTATTAGGTACGTACCATGGAAATCGGCTTAATACCAACCAACTGTCTTTGTGAAATACCTCGGGAACAGGCCCCGAGGCTTCACCGCCAATCTCTTCAACGCCTCAACGCGTATCCGGTTGGTACCGGAGGGGTTTTGTAGCGGCAGCAGAGAGAAACAGGCAGACGGCACGGTTAGACAGCCACCTTTCAACTCGCGTGGTTTCCACGTGCAGTTGCCGCTGCCTGACCTACCCCGTCTCTCTAATACCGAAGAGCAACCGCTCCATACATAGAGCGCTAACTCCATAGCGGCAGGTTTGTGCATTTCAGTGACCGTCTGTTTCGGACGAGGATGGGTTTGAAAAAGGGATTTCCGCAAGGACAACAGAAGCTACTCTACACGCTCGGAGGTGCTCCCGTTTAAAAATCTGAGTTTGTGCAACGAGAGATCATACGTGCTATCGATGGAGGTCGTCTCAGGCCGTGTCGGGTTTAATAACGGGACTCATCTGTGAACGATTCGGTGAGCGTCCCCTGGGTGGGGAAGTCTCTTTTGGCTCGTACCGGATACGGTGAAGCAGCGAATCTATCGGAAAATCGGCGGATGGGCCAGTACAAGATATAGAGCGTGCAGTCAGCACAGAGCAGTCGGAAGTTCCATCATCCGGTGCGTTGGTCGTATTGTCGGTACTTCCCAAACGAGTCGAGAGAGTGCTGCCTGAACGCCACAGAACAGTCACTTTCTGTATAATTAGACGGCCAGTCCCAGCTGCTACTGCGGTGTAGACCGAGACAGTTCCAACC
>NZ_JBKEGK010000180.1:0-5341 GCF_046710025.1 Natronomonas sp.
CCGCGGGCTCGACGGCGGGCGGACGGTCGGGGTATCGGCTCAGGCGGGCGCGTATTCATTATGATCGGCTCATCGGGAGTGTCGAGGGGGACGGGGGGTCGTCGGAGGCGTATGGGTGGCGTCGAGGATGGGTGGAAGTCGCCGCAGGCGCGGTGGATCCCCCGAATCCGACTGGCTGACTGGACCCGTCGAGACGCCTCGGTAAGATCCGGTCGAGACGATGTGGGGGGAAGATGGAGTTGAGTGCGGATCGACCCGACGGGGCCGGACACGACAGAGGGTGCCAGTCGGCTACCGGACCAGGGGCTGGTTGTACGCCGTCTCCTCGCGCATGACGTACGCCCACGTCGACTCACACTCACAGGAGACTTCCTCGAACACCGAGGGATCCTGCCGGAGGTCGAAGTCCTTGATCGCTCGCTGGACGAGGTCGTCGCACTCTCCACAGTTGTGCGGGCCGCGGTCGGAGCCGTGCCCGACGGGATCGGAGACGACGATGATATCTTCGTCGGCAGTCGCCTCAAGCACCTCGGCGATCGACCACAGCCACGGGGGCCGGTAGCCGCCGTCGTGGTACAACTCCTCGACCATCGTGTGCCGCTGAACGTTGCAGGGGTTCATCGAGACGGTGTGACAGCCCTCGACGGAGCCACACCGGCGGACGGACCGTTTCATGTCTTCGACGGCATCGGGTTCCGCGAGGAACGGGGGCTTCATCAGTAGGTACGCCTTGACGCTCGCACCCGCGGCCCGCGCCTCGGCGCATGCCGCTTCGAAGTCCGCGAAGTCGAAGTACTTGTTGACGGCATCGTGGCGAACACGGTCAGTCGCGGTTTCGAGGCCGATCGCCACGTCGACAGCGAGCCCTCGGTCGACGAACGCGGCCAGCTTCTCCCGGTCAACGAAATCGGGCAGCGATTCGACGACCATCCGCTCGCGGTCGCCAAACGTTTCGGCGATCGCCTCGCGGGTCTCGGCAGGAACTTCTCGTTCGTCCAGAAACGACCCGGAGGTGTAGATCTTGATCAGGTCGGCCGGGTCGTCAGCGTTATCGGTTTCGTGCTTTAGACAGTGCTCGACCTGCGTCATCAGGTTCTCATGAGCGACGGTGCCGCCTTCGACGCTTTCCGCGACGTACCCACACATCGTACAGCCGCCGGCTCGCGCCCACCGGCAGCCGCCGGTGTTCAAAATGATAGTAAGGGAGTTCCGAACCCCATCGGGGGTGTTGTCCTCGTCAAGCCACACCCGCGTCGGCTCCGTCGGGTCGTAGCTCTTGTCGTTGCGCGCCCGGATCTCGCGCATCACCTCGTTGTGGGCGTCCATCCCTCGCCCCGACTCGTAGACCTCCGGCGTCGGCTGACTCATTGATATGAATACGCCGTCGGCGCGTAAATCCGTGTCGGAGCGTCAGTCGCCATCGATGTCGGAAGGGCGGGTGAGAAGCCGCCACGCTCCCGCCCCGAACGCCGACCCGACGGCGTTTATTACCGCGTCCACCGCCGACGTTGTTCGGTAGGGAATGTGCCATTGGAGGATCTCGATCCCGGCGCCGTACACTGTCGCGACTGTCACTACGACGGCAAGCGTTCGCCGGTCGACCGACCGGGCGGCGTAGCCGAGCGCGGTGGCCAACCCGGCGTAGGCGACGACATGGAGGTAGACGGTGGTCCCGACCCCGAAAACCATCCGTGGCATACCGTCACCGGGGTCGACAACCGAGGCGGCGAGGATCGCGGCCGCACAGCCAATTACGACGACGTACCGGAACGGCCTGAGGGGGGTGGGACGGCTCACGGGCTGGGCACGGTCGTTCCTTCGGGGAGGGGTGTATAAAATACTGCCGTCGCCCGTGTGAACGCCCCCCTACTCCGCCGAGAGGCTGCCGTTGTCTTCCGGTTCCTCGAACTCAAGTTCGACCTCAAGTTCCCGCCCGGAGCGGTTTGAGAACTCCACCTCGACTTCGATCGGCTCAGCGTAATTAAATGGGATCTCCCAGTCGTCGCCGTGGATTGTCACTTCGCTGTCGTCCTCGAGAGCGTCGGCGAGCGTCCGAAGGAACGACGCGGTCTCCTCGCCGGAAAGATACACTTCCCGCTCGAAGAACCCATCGGTGATCGTCTCGATGTCACCCGGCTGGTTGCTCGGAAAATCAACTTTCTTCGTCATATAGGTTGATTTGTTCCGATCAGGTTTAAGTATATGCACCGAACTGTCTGGTACCGAGGGTAGTTATTTATCGACGGCGCACCTGTTAAGAAGTATGTCGCTGTTCAAGGTGTTCGGCAGCAGCCAGCGGTTGGAGATCATCCACGAGTTGACCGACGGACCGATGTACGTCTCGGAGCTCACGGAGGCCGTCGGCATGGACGGCAAAACCGCGGCCCACCACTTGACAGTTCTGGAGGATGCGGATCTCGTAGAGCACTACCGCCGAGGGAACCGCAAGTACTTCCGGCTTATAAAACGCGTCCGCTTCGAGGCCTCGCCGCCGCCGGAGCGCTCGTTCGTCCTACAGGCGGCGAGCGAGGAGGCGTCCGATCGGCCGGCGGCGGAAAAAGCCGGGGAAACTTCAAAGGGCACGGCCGCATCAGCCACCGAGGGCTCGACGGGCAGGCGTTGACGCGGATCTCGGTGGTTGGCCGATTGTAACCCCAGCCCGTTTGGAGCCCGTCTGAAGGTCGCTAGGAGCACCTGGGGGCGATTTTAATCCCGTATCGCCCGGATCCGTGCCGGCACATCGTCGCCCGTACCAGGGACGGCGTCGTCAGCCAGCGCTGCCTCACACGCCGAGCAGCGCGCCTCCAACAGCGTGTGCGGGCGTTCACAGCAGGGGTCGACGGTCCGCTCCGCAAGTTCGACCCGGCCGCCGCAGTCGGGACAGGTGTTGATAAATAGTCTGAGGTCCCGAAACAGCCCGATCCGTCTGTCCGGTTTGATCTCGTCCCACCCCTCGACGGTCGCCACGAACACGCGGGCGGCGGCAACATCGGCCCGCATCGCTGCCGTGGAAAGCCACCGGACGGACTGGGAGCCATCGACCACCGCCGCGGTGTCGGCGTGCTTCGAAACGTCTTCGGTGCCGAGCGCGTCACACAGGTCGGCCTCAGTCGGTGCACCCGGCGGAACGTCGTTTAGGGCCGTCTCCCACCGCTCGACGAAGGGGTCGGCGAGCGTTGGACGGCGATCCTGCTCCGCCTCAACGTTGTTTCCTCCGTTCCCATTCCCGCCTTCGAGCGCGCCCGCGGCGGTGAGCCACCGCTCGCTCGGGGCGTCATCGGCAACCGACCGGACAGTGCGATCCGAGACCGGTTCCTTGCCAAACGCTCGGAGGGCGGACGCCGGGAGGTACCGCTTCGTCAGCGTCGGAGTACCGGGAACGAGATACCCGCGGACGTAGATGCTCGCGGCGCCGGCGGCGAACGTTCCAGCGGCGACCCACGGGGTGAGGAGAATCCAGGCGGCGGTCGAGAGCACCACTGTGAGAAGGAGGTTGACGGCGGTACACGGTCCACAGCGGTTCTCGCCCGTGTACTCCGGCTGTCGGAACGAGTCGACGACGCTCATCACTGCCGTGTAAGCGCGAACATAATATAAAACATCCCGTCAGCCGGGACGTAAAGGCTGATACCGTCACTTTCATTCGTCGGTCGGACGCGAAAGTACGGCTGTTTGTAGCGATATTGTTAATACTAGTACTACCAAGCGATCGTGCCGTTCGGCGCATGTACGCAGGTGACCGTTCGGAGTCGGGCAATGCGTCGGAAGCGCGGGTGGAGACGGGAAGCGATCGGTCATGCGGGCGGCGTGCCGTCCTGGCCGCGGTGGGCGCGGGGACAGCGGCACTTGCCGCGCTGTCGGCTCTCGGGCCCCTGTTTTATCTCGTTCCGGCGCTCCTCGGGCGGGTGGTCGGCGCGCGGTTCGGGTGAGAATCGGCCTTACTGTGTCGGCAACCGTCGCCGGACGAGCCGCTGGGCCCCGATCGTCAGGTCCTACAGCGCGAGGCCGCTCGAGGCGACGATCCACTCCGTGATGACCGCGCCGGCAACCGACAGCATCACCGACTGTTCCAGGCCGGCGAAGACGTTCAGGGTGGCGTAGGGAGCCGGACACGCAGAAACGTCTCATGAGGGTCAGCGTCGACAGAGCGGAGCAACTCGGCACTGCGGTGGCCGTCCGGGGTCCGAGATAGATCAATACGCGACAGCGATCTTCGGGGGCACGCGGACCACGACGAGCTACGGATACGACGCCGTCCGGAGCGTCGCCGAGTTACCGACGACGACGCCGAGGTCGACGTCCTCGACCGCCGTGACGGTGTCGAAGGCGACGGTGACACCATCGAAGTCGATCACGCCGTTTCGAGCCTCCCGGTTCGGGCCAGCGCGATCCGAAGCCGGTCCCAATCGTCCTCGCGGTGGGCGCCCCAGCCATCGGTCCTGCTGGCCTTGCTGTCGGCGAACGAGGACAGCGCCGTTCGGAACGTCCGCTCGATCTCGTCGCGGTCGGCGTCGCTTGCCGCCGCGATGCGTCTCGCCGCCGGCGTCGGGTCCGCCCGCCCGGCGCGCCACCCGAGCATCGTACCCGTGAGAAACCGGCGGAGCCGATCGGGTGCGACCGCGCCGGGATCGACCGCGAGCGCCGGGCCGTATATCGGGAACTGCTCGGCGATCGCGAGCGTCTCGACCTCGGCCTCGCCGTCGAGCCGCCAGGGGTCCGAAACGGAGCCGGCGACGACGTCGGCTCGCCCAGACCGGAGCGCCTCGATCTCCTCGCCATCGGTTTCGAGTATCTCGACGTCATCTCCGACGCCCGCCTGTGAGATGAACACCTCCGCGAGGAGCCGCGTCTCGGTGTTCGGGGACAGCCCGATACGCCGGCCGCGAAGCTGTTCGCTCGCACGCAACGCTCCGCCGAAGGCCGCCCGTGTCGTATAGAGAACGGCCATCGCGCGCTGATACAACACCGCGAGCGGTTCGATCGCCACGCCCCGCTCGATCGCGCTTGTCAGCGTCGCTGCCCCGACCACGCCGACATCGACCGCGCCCGCCGCGATGGCCTCCAGCGAGGCCCGCGAGCCGCGGTGGTGGACGAACTCAACGTCGAGTTGGGCCGTTCTGTATGCGTCTGCTGTCCGCGCCGCGTAAAAGGGAATCTGAAGGCCGTTCGGCAGCCAGTTGAATCCGACGCGGAGCGGTTCCTCGGACGGTTCCCCGGCGGTTCCGGTCTCGACGTCGGCAGATAGCGCCGACACGAGTCGGTCGGCCCGGCTCTCGTAGGCGCAACGCATTGCCGTTTCGGTCGTCACCTCGGCCGACCACGCCTTCGGCGGCCGACCCTG
>NZ_JBKEGK010000181.1:0-5301 GCF_046710025.1 Natronomonas sp.
GTCACAGCACCGCCTCGCGCATCTCGGTGACTCCGGCGTCCGTCTTGAACGTCGTCCCGCCGTAGTGCGTCCGGGAGGTATCGTGCCCCGCCGCCTCGAGCGACGACAGGAAGTCGTCCATCGCGGTGTTCGGCTCGCCCCACCGCTTGTAGAGTCGGTGTTGGTCGTAGTGGGTCGGACGGTGGAGTTCCCCCGCGATGGTCTCGAGCAGGTCACGGGCCTTCGCCGCTGTTCCAAACGACTCGGGGATCGCCTCGGCGACGCGCTCCACGAACCCGGTGCCGTGGGCGGGGCCGAGCCAGATCGGCCCGGCCGTCCACGTCGATTGGCCACACTTGGGGCACGTCGTGCTCGGGTCGGCGATAAGGGTCCGCTCGTGGTCGCGCCACAGACATCGCTGGCAGTGGTCCACGTAGCCGAGTTGCTCGAGCAGTTCGTCCGCGGCGCGCGCCCCGCTCTCGAGACGGAGGTACGTCCGGACGTAATGACTCGAGACGTGACTCAACACCGGTGTCGCGGCGACATCGTAGCGCGCCGCGGTCCGGACGAGCGCCGACAGCAACACCCGAAGCCCCATTTCGGGGTGGAACTCGGTGTTCCGCGGGACTGCGCCGTAGCTTCGGACCCCGCTCTCGAAGTGCGCGCCACACAGCGGCGCGGTGTCGGTCGCGGTCACGCAGACGAACTTGCGGGCGCTCCGAAACGCCGCGTCGGCGAAGGGAATCGGCGTCCCGAACGGGTCGAGATCCACGACATCGTGGCTGTGTTCGTGCATGTGGGCGTTGACCTTTCGATGATGAATCTCGCCCGACAGCCCGTTCCGCTCGAGGTTTGATCGGGCGAGATCGACGGCCGCCTCGTCGATGTCGCAACCGGTCGCCGCATAGCCCGCCTCGGCGGCTCGAACCGCACGGACGCCGCTTGCGGTCATCGCATCGAGATAGGAATCACAGTCGCCGTCGACGGCCCGGAGGACGGCCGCCGTGATGTCGCGGTTCAACTCCTGAACGGGGTTATAAAAGACGCCGTCGCCCGACCCCTCGCTCGCGCCGTGTCGCTCCTCGGGTACCTCGATCGTGACGGCTCCCTCCGTGACCTCCATACCTTCTGTTCAAAACCGGGGGCGAAAAGCGACACGCTTGCGCGGCGGGAGACTGTGGAAGATGCGTTCCATCTTACGGGCGCTCACAACTCGATTCCGGACCGGATCGAAAGATGTGTGTAATCCACTCAAGCGATACTATCCGCGACCCCGGCCGCAACGGGGATGCGGGGGGTCTGGCCTTGATAGGTTCGGAGCAACAGGTACAGCCAGAGCACGACCCCCGCGATTCCGATGACCGTGCTCATGAGACCGAAAACTATCGACACTACCCCGAAGACAACGTTTCCAGGACCGACCGACGAAAGCATGAGCGAGAGCGTGCCCTGGAGGAAACCGATAGCCAGTGATACGACGAAGAGGCCACCGAACACGACGATGCTCTGTGCGGCGTGAAACCGGATCGTTTCGTTTTCCGATTCGAGAAAGTACATGCCGATACCCGTGAGCCATCCCAACACGTACGAAAGGGCTGCTGCGACGTTCTCGTCGAGACCGGTCTGGGTGATTTGGCTCGATGTTCGACCGGGATCGGACTGGCTGGTGGTGCTACTCATTGGGATTCTAGATAAACGTTCGCATTATATAGCATAAATAATCATGTATGAATTTCGATCCGTGGGACATACGTCTTTACTTATAAGTAGGGCGAGCAAATTCCGTTACACGTTGAACAGGCGCAATACCATGGATGTGCGACGATTTATAAAGAATGTCCGCACTCCGCTCTCAGCCATTTCAACCGATATCCGCCCTCCCCTCCTTACCGATCCAAGTCGTACAGCTCGCCGAACTTCGCCTCGGCGTACTCGAGGAAGTAGTCGGCGGTGAGCGGTTCGCCAGTCGCCTGCTCAACCAGTTCGCCTGTCGGGTAGCGACAGCCGTGTTCGTGGACGTTCTCGGCGAGCCACCCGTGGAGCGCATCGAACTCTCCGGCCGCGATCTTTTCGTCGAGATCGTCGATCTCCTCCTCGGCGGCGGCGTACAGCTGGGCGGCGAGAACGCTGCCAAGCGAGTACGTTGCGAAGTAGCCGAAGGAGCCGTGGCTCCAGTGGATGTCCTGCAGACAGCCTTCGCTGTCGGTGTCGGGGCGGACACCGAGATACGCCTCCATTCGGTCGTTCCAGACCGACGGGACCTCTGCAACGTCCAACTCACCCGCCACGAGGTCGCGTTCGATCTCGAAGCGCAACACGATGTGGAGGTGATAGGTCAACTCGTCGGCTTCGACTCGAATGAGGTTGTCGTCGTACACCCGGTTGGCGGCCTCGTAGGCCTGCCTCTCGGTGAGGTCGGTGTTGTGGTGGTCGTTGAACCGGTCGACGAACAGCTCCCAGAACGCTTTCGAGCGGCCGACGTGGTTCTCGAAGAGCCGCGATTGAGACTCGTGGACCGAGAGCCCGCGATGTTCGCCGAGCGGCGAGCCGTACGCCTCCCGAGGGAGTCCGAGGGTGTAGTTCGCGTGACCGAACTCGTGGATCGTCGAGGCCAGCGAGTCTAACGGCTCGGATTCGTTGAAACGGGTCGTGACGCGGGCGTCGAACTGCGTTCCCGTCGAGAATGGGTGCGGCGCGGTGTCGAGGCGGCCGCGTTCGAAGTCGTACCCGAGCGTTTCCAGCGCTTCGCGAGTCACCGCGAGCTGGTCGGACTCGGGGAAGGTACCATCCAGCGCGTGGGGCTCCGTCTCGGATGCACTAATCGCCTCGATCAGCGGGACCAGCCCCTCGCGGAGCTCCTCGAGGACGTCGTCGGCGGTCGCGAGGTCGAGATACGGCTCGTAGTCCGCGAACAGCGTCGCGTACGGGTCAGCCTCCGGGTCGATGTGCTCGGCGTAGCGCCGCTTGAGTTCGAGCAGGCGCTCCAGCGTTGGCGCGAACGCCTCGAAATCGTCGGCTTCCTTTGCTTCCTGCCAGACTGGGTGGGCCTCCGAGGTCGCCGTCGAGATCTCCTCGACGAGATCGGTCGGCACCCGGGCGTTGCGCTCGTGCTCGCGGCGAATCTCGCGGACGGCGGCCGCCTTCGGTGCGGGAAGGTCCGCCCCTTCGAGCTCGTCTAACAGTTCGGCCGTCTCGTCGTCGACGAGGATATCGTGTGCGACGGCTGAGACCGCCCCTCGCTGTTTTGATCGCGCGGGCGTGCCGCCCTCGGGCATCATCACCTCCTGATCCCAACTCAACACCGCGTTCGCGTCGCCGAGATACGTCGCCCGGCCGTAGCGTTCGAGGAGGTCGTCGTACGACGCCGGCGTCGGCCCGTCGGCGGCATCCGAGTCGGTGCCGTCAGTGCTCGCCATGTGCGCACAATGGGTCGCGGCAGACAAGAAGCCACGGATCGGGGGGAATTCGGACGGTGGCGGTTTGGACGGTGAGAGGAGCGACGGAGTACAGGACCGGCCGGCCTCGTATATGCATATTTACGGAACGAGTACCAGCGGTTAACTTCGTACGTGACGAGCTTGACCGCGTATCGCTCGGGAACGCGATCACTGCCCGGACCGGGGGCGAGACGCTACCGATCGGCCCGCCGGAGTCACCGCATCACGGTATTTATACCCGTTGGGGCCCGATCCTCAAATATGGATATTCTGCCGGACACGAGCGCGGTCATCGACGGCCGCGTGTCTGAACGCGCCGGGGACGGCGACCTCGATACGGTGTACATCCCCGAGGCGGTCGTCGGGGAGCTTGAGGCCCAGGCCAACGACGGCCGGGACAGCGGGTGGGCCGGGCTAGAGGAGCTCCAGCGACTGGCTGAACTCGTCGACGACGGGCGACTTGCGGTCGAGTACGTCGGCCGGCGCCCGGACGCCATCGAGAAACGCGACGCCGGAGAGGGTGAGATCGACGCGCTGATCCGCGATCTGGCCGAACGGCACGACGCGACGCTTCTGACGAGCGACGTCGTCCAAAGCGAGGTGGCGAGGGCGAAGGGCGTCGCCGTCGAGTACATCGAACCGCAGGTCGAGGAGACGCCCGATCTCGCCGTTGAGGAGTACCTCGACGAGGGGACGATGTCGGTCCACCTCAAGACCGGCGTCCGGCCGATGGCCAAACGCGGCACAATCGGCGAGATGGCCTACGAGCCGATCGACGAGGGCGTCCTGACCGAATCTGAGATGCGTGCTATCGCCGAGAACGTCGTCAACACCGCCCGCTCGGTGAGCGACGGGTTCATCGAGCTATCGGGGGACGGAATGACAATCGTCCAGATCGCCGATATGCGGATCGCCGTCGCCGAACCGCCGTTCGCCGACGGCATCGAGGTCACTGCCGTCCGGCCGATCGTCAAGACCGACCTCGACGACTACGAGAAAGCCGACGCGCTCCGCGAGCGGTTCACGGCGCGCCAACGCGGTGTCCTCATCTCGGGGGCGCCGGGCGCGGGAAAGTCGACGTTCGCCCAGGCCGTCGCGGAGTTCCTTGACGACTCAGGGTATGTCGTCAAGACGATGGAGAAACCGCGCGACCTCCAGGTCGGCCCCGAAATCACCCAGTACACCGAGTTAGACGGCTCGATGGCGAACACCGCCGACTCGCTGCTCATGGTCCGGCCCGACTACACGATCTACGACGAGGTCAGAAAGACATCGGACTTCGAGACGTTCGCCGACATGCGGCTGGCGGGCGTCGGGATGATCGGCGTCGTCCACGCGACGCGGGCCATCGACGCCCTCCAGCGGCTCGTCGGCCGCGTCGAGTTGGGGATGATCCCGCAGATCGTCGACACCGTCGTCTACATCGAGGCCGGCGAAGTCGACACTGTCTACGACGTGACGACCGAGGTGAAGGTTCCTCACGGCCTCGTCGAGGAGGACCTCGCCCGCCCGGTTATCGTCATCGAGGACTTCGAGACGGGCACGCCGGCGTACGAGATCTACACGTTCAACCGCCAGGTCGTCACCGTCCCTCTTGACGGCGCTGAGGGGAGTGCCGAAACCGGCGTCGAACGCGTCGCCAAGCAGGAGATCGAACGCGAGATCAGATCGGTGGCCCACGGCCACGTTGAGGTCGAACTCCAGGGATCGAACACCGCGGTCGTCTGGGTCGACGACGATGACATCTCCTACGTCATCGGCAAAGGCGGCGGCCGGATCAGCGGGATCGAGGACCGACTCGGGATCGATATCGACGTCCGGAGCCTCTCGGACCGGCCGGACGGACGCGGCTCCACGGGCGATGGGACGACCGCGACGACCGCTG
>NZ_JBKEGK010000182.1:0-5198 GCF_046710025.1 Natronomonas sp.
GGTCGCCGCGTGGAAGAACTCCCTGAATGGCGAGGATACTGACATTGACTGGCGATTCACTTCCGAAGACGCACGAATCAAACTACGGCGACTCTACCCATCAATTAACGATTGACAAAGCACTAGGGCCCGCGGTCGATCTTGTTCTCGTCGATCACGAGACCACAGTCGTCACACACCGTCTCGTCGACGTTCGCCGTCACCCGACCGCCACACTCCGGGCACGTGTTGGCCTCGTTCTGTTCGACATCCTCGTCGAACCCACGCTCGTACGCACTGTCTGTCCGTCCGCTCCGCGCCGCCGCTTGTTCACCGCGCTGTTCGACCGAATCCTTATGTGCTGTTACGTTCGTATCGTACATTGGATCTCAGTGATCCTGAAGGCGCCAACCACGGCGTCCGAAACCGCGATGTCACACCATCGCGGATTTCTCTGCATCACCCAACCAGTCACGTCGCGCCCTCGCTCGCGCCTTCGCGAGCGCCCTTGGGCGCGAGCGAGGGCGCGTCAGCCTCGGTATACAACCAGCCGCCCGCGCCGGCCCGGCGAGGGGGGCGACCGCAGGGAGCCCCCACGAGCCGGGGCTCGGGCGCTCGAAGTGCGGAGAGCGCCCGATGGCGCGGGCGGCGTGCCGTGGAAGAGAGTTGGACAGCGGCGAGCACAGCTCGGTTCGCTTACAGCTCCCGGCGCGCGAGGAGAGGTTGGGCGAGGGAACGGGGGCCGGTGGGTACGGGAGACGAGATGGGACGGGTCACACGCGCCGATGGCACCGGCTAGGAGGGATCAACACAGCCTGAAGTGCCCTGGTACCGCGACCCTCGGAAGGGTTATTCCTCGTTGCACTCTCCGTTTGTATGTAATGGCAAACGGTACGGTTGACTTCTTCAACGACACAGGCGGCTACGGTTTCATTTCGACAGACGACGGCGATCTTGACGACGACGAAGACGTGTTCTTCCACATGGAGGACGTCGGTGGCCCGGACCTCGAGGAGGACACCGAGGTCGAGTTCGACATCGAGTCCTCGCCCAAGGGCCCCCGCGCGGCGAATGTCGTTCGACAGTAATACCGGTATACACCTGTCGCTCACTCCGACAGACACCGATTCCGAATTTTCAGTCCGCTTCGATGTCTTGACCACCAGGTGACCTGACGAGAGAGTGAACTCCGATCCGTCGTCAGCGTTACCAAGCTACTCCGGAATGAGTGGGTCTTCAAGACGATATATCACACTGAGAGACCCGAACCGAAGCCCCAACGCTCGTGGTGGGGGCTGTTCACCCAGTCGATGTCGGGGCAGTGAGCACACTCTATCTCCACAGCGATGCGAGGTGACGCCCTGTCGATCTGTGCGCCGTTGTTTAAGTACTAATACGAACCAACTGGCCGTAGAAGCGCGGGAGACCGACCAATTCCGAAAATGGTCGGCGCGTGCGACAACACGCCCGACCGTGCTTCCCGAACGAAGCATGCATACGTATCAGACCTACTCACAAAAGAATGCCGACGAGGTACCGTCCGAACTCCCATCCGATACGCTCCGGCTCGGCGTTGACGGAGCCAGTTCGACGCACTATTTCTCCCGCATCGCCGATACCATCGTGGTCGTCGGCACCGACGGAGCAGTCGAATAACGGCAGGAGCTCGGCGACCGTCCGTTGCCGGCGTGGATCGACTACGTCAAGGCCGAACGCGGCTGGGCGGACCTCCGATACGCCGACTCGCTTGGCGACCTCATCGTCGACGCATTCGAACCGACACCGTAGTTCATCGATCTATTGGCCGATCGAAACCGAAGAAACAGCGATTTCCGGCGTTGCCCTGTGTCGAGTCGAACGCTTGAGTGACCCTCCGTAGACATCGAGTTCCGGACGTCGTTCAACGCCGGTCTCAACGATGTGCCGGTCCCAGCGTGGTACGACGTGCTTACGACCGAGTACCCCTCTGCTCTCGGATTTAACACGTACGTGGCCCTACACCGGAGTACATGCTCTACGATGCCGTCGCCGACCTGGAGATCAGCGTCGACAGCTACAGCCTCGACCGACGAGAGCGCGATACGTCGAGTGGGTTCACGAGAGCGACGACCGTCTTCTCGCTCCACGGCGACGGCGAGGTTGGTCGAGGCGAGGACGTCACGTACAACACCGACGCCCACGATGCGCTGGACGACGCCCCGGACACGTTCGATCTGACCGGGGCGTACACGCTCGAGGAGTTCTCGACACACGTGGGTGATATCGACCTCTTTCGCGGCGACGAGCCCGAACAGGCGATCTTCCGCAACTACCGACGCTGGGCCGTCGAGAGTGCCGCGCTCGATCTCGCGTTGCGACAGGCCGATACGGCCCTCGCCGAACGGCTCGGGCGTACGTACGATCCGGTTCGATTCGTCGTGAGCACGCGTCTCGAAGATCCCCCGACCGGCGACCGGGTACTCGAGTGGCTCGACCGGAATCCGGCGTTGGGGTTCAAACTCGACCCAACCTCCGAGTGGACCGACGACGTCGTCGAGCGCCTCGCAACGACCGATGCGGTGCGAACCCTCGATCTCAAGGGCCAATACCACGGTACGTCGGTGGATCAGCCCGCCGACCCGGATCTCTACGAACGGGTCATTGAGGGGTTCCCCGAGGCACTCATCGAGGATCCGGAACTGACCGAGGAGACGCGACCGCTGTTCGAAGGCCACGAAGCGCGTGTAACCTGGGATTATCCGATCCGAAGCGTCGAGACGGTCGACACCTTGCCCTGGGAACCGCAGTGGCTCAATATCAAGCCGTCCCGTTTCGGGTCGGTGCGATCGCTCTTCGAGACGATCGAGTACTGTCGCGAACACGAGATACGGATGTTCGGCGGTGGACAGTTCGAAATTGATATCGGCCGCCAACACCTCCACGCGATCGCGTCGCTGTTCTATCCGGACGCCCCGAACGACGTCGCGCCGAAGGCGTACAACGATCCCGACCCGAGTGGCGAGCTCCCGTCGAGTCCGCTCGCCCCGTCGACCGAGCTACGGGGACTCGCCTGGAGGTGAACAACGGCAAGAACGTTCGTTCTTCGAGTAGACATCTGCGTTTTGAGGTGGCTCCCGCTGAATATTAATCAACATCTCCGCGCCAACGCCGTTTTGTTGGTTAACGCTCTGCTCAAGTCCACAGCGCGCTCGAGCGTTGGGCGCTTTTGTTTATATACTAATTTTTGACAGAGGAAGCTTTAGTGGCCGTGTTTTGTACCGTGGTTTATATACTAATACGCATAAGTATACAGTAGAGGCGCGGGACACCGGCCGGAGGCGGTCGGGGCGTGCGACAACACGTTCGACGGCGCTTCCCGAACGAAGATGTACGACCGAACGCAATACCACGACACCACGAGAACCAGCCGAAGCGACCGACTCGGGCTTCCGGCCGATGCGACCGTACTCGGAACGGACGGCCACAGAGCCACGCACTACTACTCGGAGACGGCGAACACGATCGTCGTCGTCGACTCCGCGGACCTCATCGGCCAGCGGTGGTCCCCCGGCGAGCACTCGCTCACGACGAGTCGGCGGCGTGATCGAGGATTTCGATGGCGGCCACGTCTGGGAGATCGGGTATCTCTATCGACAGCAGACGAGTGTGCGTGATGTGTTGTGGCTGGTCAAGCGCGTGTACGTCGATCCGACAGCGCAGCGCGCACAGTATGCAGCCGGGATGGCTGCGTCCCACCTGACGGCCCTTGAAAGCGCGGTGAGCGAACGTATCGTAGAGTGGTCAACGCCCACTGAACACGATCGCACTGTCGAGCAGATCCCGTGCGGTGACGACGATACGATCGGCTCACAGCCAGTCTCGATATGAGCCGTCGACAAGCTCGTGGCGAGCCAAATCGCTTATATCGATGCAGAAGTGTCAGAGGCAAATACATGCATTCAATCGCGAATATTGGTATCAGATTGTCACCCCACTCGTTGCAACCGCAAGAGCGGGCCGACCGACAACGGAAACTGTTTTGACGGGGTACAATCGGAGGTGAAATCAGCTCCCTCGATAACAGCGTATGATCGCTGAGAGGACGCTTACCGACGAAGACTCCAACGTGGCTCTAATCGCCATCGGAACGAGGGAAAGCAAAGTGCAAGCATAATGAGTAAATCGCAGAAATATGGAATATCTTATACTTTAGAACTCTAGATAGGCACCGTCAACAGGTGGCTTCAAGCGCGCCCCCCCATGGTGGACGGCGGGTTCAGATATCGTAGCCGAATCGAGCGAGAAACGCTTCGCCGTCGCTGGTTCGGATCGGAACAGGGGCCACACTCCAAGTAAAATAACAGACTTATTATTGTTATTGCAATTGAGCCAACGTACGTAGCCGCCGGTTGATCGTCTGGATAGTCGACTTCTGTTCGGACATTTCAAACGGACTGGTTCGGCTGGGTGTTCATGTTGATGTTCACCTCGATGACGTTCGCCGATCGGATGACGCGCTGTGGCATCTCCTCTTGGAACCGATCCCCCTGCATGACGCTGGTCGGGCCGGAGACGCTCAGCGATCCGAGGACGTCGCCGTCCCCGTCCCGAACGGGTGCGCCAACGGCCCGGAAGCCGTCGATCTCCTCGCCGTCGTTGTACGCGTACCCCCGCTCGCGGATCCGTTCGAGTTCCGCAAACAGCGTCTCGGCCTCGGTAATCGTCTCCGTCGTCCGCGCGGGTAACCCGCGCTCATCGAGTATCTCCTCGACACGCTCGCGGGGAAGGTACGCGAGAATCGCCTTCCCAGAGGCCGTGTAGTGGAGGTGGTCGCGACGCTGGATCTTGTCGGTCTGGTACTCGCCCTCGACGCTGGTGTCGCCTTTGACCTGGTACAGGTTGATCCCGAAGCCGTCCTCCTCGGTCACGATGTGCGTGTACTGGTTAGTCTCCTCGGCGAGGTCGTCGACCTCCGGTCTCCCATAGCGATACAGGGGACTCCGATTGCGGACGTACTCCCCCAACACGGTGAATTTGAACGCGAGCCGATAGGTGTCCCCCCGCTGGACGAGAAAGCCGTTGTCCTCGAGCGTCCTGAGGTGGATGTACGCCGTGCTTTTTGAGATATCAAGCGCCGCGGCGAGTTCGGATGCGCCGACCTCGTCGCGCTCTCGAACCGCATCGAGAACGCGCGAGGCCATGTTGACGGTCTTCAGCGTCCGTGGCCCGCCGTCTCCTTT
>NZ_JBKEGK010000183.1:0-5182 GCF_046710025.1 Natronomonas sp.
ACATCGTCGGCAACGTCCCGGTCGTTCATATCGGATGTAGCCGACCGGCGGATAAATGACTGTCCCCACGAAACGCATATGTTAGTTCGAGCCATGGATACGATCGTCATGGAACGCATCACTCACGCCGGAGCAGTCGTGTTGGCTGTGTTCCTCGTCTGCTCTCTGTTTGCGGGGGTTGCTCCTGCGGCTAGCCACGGTGGGGCGGACATGGACGAACTCGTTTCGCAGTACAACGCCAACGTGGACGAGGCACCCGGGCTGATCACGAACCGCCTAGCGGGCGAGCGGGTCGAACTCCGCTTCGGTTCGGGCGACTCGATGGCGTCTAGTGACTCCGGGTCGGCACACCACTTCGACATCGACAGCGACGGCACGGTGACCGAGCATAGCGAAGGCGCTCCGGAAGACCCGACTATCCGGGTATTGACGAGCGAGAACACCATCGACGAGATCCTCGCCAGCGACGACCCCGGATCGGCGTTCAACGAAGCCTACAATAACGACGAGATCCGGATTGAGGGGGTCGGAGTCGTCAACAGCGTCAAGATCGGAGTTACGAAGGCTGGCTTCCGGGTGGGTAGCTCGCTCGGGCTGTTCTGAACGCCGTCCTACTGTATCCTCGTGCCCGGTGCCGCGTCGCCGCGTGTCGTCAGCAGGTCCGCCTCCTCGCCAGCGGCGAGCAACATTCCGTCCGACTCCACGCCGAACAACTCGCTCTTCTCGAGGTTGGCGACGACCACGATCCGCGTTCCCGGCAGTTCCCCGAGGTCGTGGAGCTGTTTGATGCCGGCGACGATCTGTCTCGTCTCGACGCCGATATCGACCGCAAGCTTCGCGAGTTTGTCCGCGCCCTCGATGGGATCGGCGCTCGTGATCTCCCCGACGCGGAGGTCGAGATCTTTGAACTCCTCGAAGCCTACCCGGTCGTCGGCGACCGGTTCGAGATCGGGCGCCTCGTCCGCCTCGCCGTCAGCATCTTCCGCGTTCTCCGCGTCGTCGTCGCCGGCAGCCTCGACGCGCTCTGCTAGTTGTCGGTTGAGTTCCGCCACACGGTCGTCCTCGATCTTCTTGAAGAGCTCTTCGGGCGCGTCGAACGCCGCGGGTGGGCTCGAAAGCGCCTCCTCAAGGACGACATCGCCGACGGAGCCGTCCTCGCCGAGTTGGGTCCACAGCGCCTCCGCTTTCCCCGGCAACACTGGCTGCATCAGCACCGCGATAGCTTTCGAGAGTTGCACGCAACCGCGAATGACCTGTGCCGCCTGCTCGGGATCCTCGTCGGTGAGTTTCCAGGGTTCGTGTCGTTGGATATACTCGTTGCCGAACTTCGCGAGTTCGACGGGGGCCCGCCCCAGTCCGCGGACACGGTAATCGTCGATTGCTTCGCGGAACGCCTCGATCGCCGCCTCGATCTCGGCCTCAACCTCGTCACTCACCGCGGCGTCGGGCGTCCCGTCGTAGTTGCGCTCGGCGAACAACAGCGATCGGTACAGGAAGTTCCCGAGCGTGCCGACCAACTCGTTGTTGACGCGCTCCTGAAGCCCGTCCCACGAGAAGTCGACATCGGCCGTGAACTCGCTACCGGTGACGATGTGGTACCGATAGAGGTCTGGGTCCAGCCCCGACTCGACGTAGTCGTCGGCCCAGACTGCCCGATTTCGCGACGTCGAAAAGGCCTCGCCATCAAGATTGACGAAGCCACACGCCATCACGGCCCGGGGTTCGTTGAAGCCCGCTCCGCGCAACATCGCGGGCCAAAACACCGTGTGGTGCTGGATGATGTCGTGGCCGATAACGTGAATTATCTCGCCGCCGTCAGGCCTTTTTGAGTCCGGAGCGGAGCGATCTTTCCAGACGGCCTCCCAGTCGTAGACATCCGATCCGACCCGTTCGGAGTACTGCTTCGTCGAGGAAGCGTACTCGATCGGGGCGTCGACCCACACGTAGAGAACGAGGTCCTCGCTGTCCGCCCCGTCTTCCCCGCCGGGGTAGTCGATCCCCCAGTCCATATCGCGGGTGATACACAGGTCCTGCAGTTCGCCCTCGATCCACTCTCGAGGTTGGTTCTTCGCGTTGTCGGTGCCCTCAACCCGGTCGATAAAGTCCTGTAAGTACGCTTGAAAATCCGCGAGTCGGAGAAATTTGTGCGGGCGGGTGCGATACTCGGCGGAGTTGCCCGTGATCGTCGAGACCGGGTCCTCGATTTCGCCCGGCTCAAGGTGTCGTTGACAGCCGTCGTCGCACTCGTCGCCACGGGCTCGCTCGCCGCAGTACGGGCAGGTCCCCTCAACGAACCGATCCGGCAGCGGCTGGTCGGTTTCCTCGTCCCACGCGACCTCGATTTCCTTCTCGATGACGTGGTCGCCGTCGATCCACGACCGGACGAACGATCGGGTCATCTCCGCGTTCGTCGCGTCGTGAGTGTGGCCGTAGTTGTCGAACTCGACGTTGAATTTCGGGAACGTCTTCTCGTACTGGTCGTGGTACTCGAGAGCGAACTCCTCGGGGTCAACACCCGCCTCAGCGGCGTTGACCGCGATTGGCGTCCCGTGCATGTCCGATCCACAGACGAACGCGACCGACTGGCCGAGGCGGTCGAGCGCCCGCGAGTAGGCGTCGCCGCTGACGTACGTTCGTAGGTGGCCGACGTGAAGGTCGCCGTTGGCATAGGGCAACCCGCAGGTGACCACCGCCGGGGAATCCGTCGGGAACTCCTCGTGCATACACGACACCCCGGGCCAGGGGGGTAAAACACTCCCGCTCTCGGGGCGCGCAACGTCTCAGTCGGCCAGTCGGTCGACGTCATCGAGGAACTCGACCAGCATCGACCGGGTCACGTGGGGCATACAGACGATCCGGGCTTCGCCCGCCTCGGTCCGGGAGAGTCGCCACCCGGCTTCTCGGAGGTCGTCGATCAGCCGGGCCGGGAAGTCGACCGTCACGATCGGCAGCACGGGCTCGACGACATCGAAGTTCCGGTCACTGAACTCCGCGGCGAGCCAGTCGGCGTTCGAGCGGGTGCGACGGTACTGCTTCTCGTAGCCGTCCCGCCAGAGCTTCTCCATCACCGCCGCCGCGCTCGCGACGCCAGCCCCGCTTCGAGTTCCTGTCAGCGTCATCTGAGAGGTTGACTCAAGATACGGTGTGTCGATCGCGAGTTCGTCGAGCAACTCGGGGCCGCGGGCGAGGAGACCACCCGCCGGGACCGCTGCCCGACCCACCTTGTGGGGATCGATCGTCATCGTGTGGATATCGGCGTCGGCGAAGTTCCAGGCGTGTTGAGTAAACGGGAGGATGAACCCGCCCCAAGCGGCGTCGACGTGGCAGAGCGCGCCGGCATCGGACGCCATGTCCGCGAGCGCGGGGATCGGATCGACGCGGCCGTACTCGGTCGTTCCGGCGACGCCGACGACACAGACCGTATCGGAGTCGATCAGTTCCGCGACGGCGTCGAGGTTTGCCCGGTAGTCCGAAAGGGGTGCCGTCCGGAGTTCGACGCCCAAGACGTCGGCCGCCTTGCGGAACGAGAAGTGTGCGGACTCCGGGGCGACGAAGTTCGGTGTTCGCGTATCGGCGCGGTTACGCGCCAGCCGGATCGCCTGGACGTTCGATTCCGTCCCGCCCGAGGCGATGTAACCGGCCGCGTCGGCAAGCCCGGCGACGGTCCCGAGCCGATCGACAGCCTCGCGTTCGAGTTTCGAAACCGTCCCGTAGGTACCGGGGTCACCAGGGTTGCTCGCTAGGAACTGCTCGGCCGCCTCGCGGGCCGTCGGATGCGGCTCGGTGCACATCGACGACAACACCCGGGAGAACTCCTGCGGTTCGGCCCGCTGCATACTGCGTTTCAGCGGGGCGTCGGGTTTATTGGTTGCGTTTTCCACAGTCGTTCGCCGCTCTCAGTTTCAGTTACCGGATCGAGTCCAACAACAGCTTCTGCTCTTTTCGTTTGACTTCGTGTTGGACATCCCGGACGGCGTCGATGTTCGCCGAGATCGACGAGACGCCATTGTTGACGAGGAACCGAACCATCTCGGGCTTCGAGCCGGCCTGTCCGCAGATACTCGTCGCGACGTCGTACTCCCGGCAGGTCTCGATCGTGTCGCCGATCAGCTGCAACACGGACGGGTGGAGCTCGTCGAAGCGGTCGGCGACGTGCTCGTTGTTCCGGTCCACCGCGAGCGTGTACTGGGTGAGATCGTTCGTGCCGAAAGAGGCGAAGTCGATC
The DNA here is from genome assembly GCF_046710025.1 of Natronomonas sp. Lineage (GTDB taxonomy): Archaea > Halobacteriota > Halobacteria > Halobacteriales > Haloarculaceae > Natronomonas. Next base: position 4,226 of record NZ_JBKEGK010000183.1, read on the forward strand.
CCGGCCTCAGCCATCTCCTCGATCGACAGCGCCGCCGCCGGGGTCTCGATCATCACGCCCCACGAGCGCACTTCTGGGTCGACCCCCGCCTCTTCCATCAGGTTCCGCGCTTGGATGACATCCTCGGCGTCGTTGACCAGGGGGAACATGACCTCAACGTTGTCGTAGCCCATCTCGAAGAGCCGCCGGAACGCCTCGAGTTCGTATTTAAATAACTCCGATCGGTCGAGACTCCGTCTGATTCCCCGATAGCCGAGCATCGGGTTGTGCTCGTGGGGTTCGCTCTCCCCGCCTTCCATCTGCCGGAACTCGTCGGTCGGCGCGTCAAGCGTCCGGACGCGGACGGGGCGAGGATAAAAATCGTCGGCGACGCCGCGGACGCCATCGATGATCTCCTCAACGTAGGCATCCTCACCGTGGTCGGCGATGTAGCGCTCCGGCGTCTTGTTCGTCGAGAGGATCATGTGTTCCATCCGGAGCAGGCCGACGCCGTCGGCGCCGGTTGCCGCGGCGCGCTCGCCTGCCTCGGGGATCGAGACATTCACCTTGACCTCCGTTGCCGTCATCGGCTTTACGGGGTTTTCGGGGCGGACCGCCTCGACAGCGTCAGTCTGCTCGTCGGGCTCTACGGTCCCCTCGGTAACGCTGCCTTTCTCGCCGTCGATAGTGACGAGTTGGCCGTCTTCGAGCTGTTCGGTCGCTGTTCCAGCGCCGACGATGGCCGGCGCGCCGAGTTCGCGGGCGACGATCGCGGCGTGGCTCGTCATCCCACCCTCATTGGTGATGATCCCGCTCGCACGCTTCATCGCCGGCACCATATCCGGGGTCGTCATCTCGGTAACGATGATGTCGCCCTCGCCGACTTTGTCGAGCTGGTCGAGTTTTCCGACGGTCTGGGCGGGGCCGGAGGCGATCCCGGGGGACGCACCCAGGCCCTGCAGCAGGAGGTCGCCGTCA
>NZ_JBKEGK010000184.1:0-5175 GCF_046710025.1 Natronomonas sp.
AGATGTCTGTCTTAGCTAACGTCTTGGGGCTGTTCGACGGCGAGTACGATGACGACGGATTCCGGGAGTGTTCCGTCACCGGGCTGTCGATTCACCGCTCGGCGGAGACGTACGTCAAACTGTTCGGGCTGACCGCCGTCATCGCCTTGGTCATCGGCGGCATCTTCGCGTTCAACGTGGCGATGACGCGCTGGGAGTTGGTCGGATTGCTGCCGGAGGACGGCTATTACACGCATCTCAGCATGCACGCCTGGAATATCCTCATTTTCTGGATGGTGTTTATGGAGATCGCCATTCTCTACGTTGGCGGGCCGATCGTACTCGGCCGTCGGCTGGAAGCGACGATCCTCGCGAAAGCCGGCTGGCTCGTCATGATCGCCGGCGCCATCGGGGTCAACTACAGCATCTGGACGGCGACGGACACCGGCGCGCAGGAGGCGCCGCTCCTGACGGCGTACGTCCCCTTGGAGGTCTCGGCGGAGTTCTACGCGACAGCGGTCGTGTTCCTCCTCGGGGCGACGATCGCCGCGCTGCCGTTTTTCATCACAATCTGGAAAGAAAAGCGTGGGGACGCCGCCAAAACGCTGCCGCTCGTGGCCTTCGGCGCGTTCATTACCGGAATCATCGCTGTCGAGGCGATCCTTGGGGGTATCGCGGCGTTCAGCTACGCGCTTGCCTGGCGTTTAGGCATCATCGCATCGGTCGATGCCGGGATCTATCGACAGCTATACTGGATCGTCGGCCACGGATCCCAACAGATCAACCTGCTCGCGATGATTACCGTGTGGTACTTTCTTACCCACGTGGTCGGCGGCGCGGTCGTCATCTCCGAGAAGGTCTCGCGGTCGGCGTTCATCCTCTATCTCTTTTTCATCAACCTCGGGGCGGCCCACCACCTGATGGTCGACCCGGGGGTTTCAGCCGGCTGGCGGATCTTCAACACCTCATACGCATTCTACGGAGCGGCCTTCGCAAGCATGATTCACGCCTTTGCTATCCCGGCTGGACTTGAGGCCGGGCGCCGCCGGCGTGGCCTCGGCGGCGGGCTGTTCGGCTGGCTCACCTCCGCTCCCTGGAAGAACCCGGTGTTTTCGGCGACGATCTTTAGCATCATCCTGTTCGGATTCGCCGGCGGGATCACGGGCGTGTTGATGGGTCAGATGCAGCTCAACATGACCTGGCACAACACCTTTGCGACTGTCGGCCACTTCCACGGCACCGTCGCGGTCGGGACGACGCTCGCGTTCATCGGGCTGGTCTTCTTCGTCATCAAGACCATGTTCCGACGGGACTTCGTCTCGGGGCGGTTGGCGACCATCGTCCCCTATTTCTACGCGGGGGCGATGGGGATCGTGGTGTTGATGATGATGTACATCGGCATCCTTTACGGCGTTCCGCGCCGGATCTCGGGCGTCGTTCGAGATATCCCAGGAACGGAGTTCAGCCTCTCCGCCGCGGCACCGTTGATGAACATCTTCGGCGTCTTCGCCGTCTTGGCGATTCTCGGGGGCGTGCTGTTCGTCGTCGTCGCCGTCGGGTCGCTGCTGTTCGGCGACCGGATCGAGAACGGGGACGGCGGCGGGATGCTCCCTGACGGAGGGCTCCAGACCGACGGCGGCACGTCCGTTCACGCCGCGGATCTCAGGGGGACGTTCGGCATCTGTCTCATCTTCATGGCGACGTTCGTCGCCCTCTACGTGCTGAATTGGTTCCTCCTCACGCAGCTTTGGTCGATCGGGGCCTGAAGCGGATCGCGGTGACGACCATCGGCGAGCGCCGGGTCAATTCGGGGCTCGCCGACAACCGACTGCGGCAGTCCGTCCGGTCCGGGGGTCGACACCCAGCGGTCGCGGACGGCTGAACCACGGAATCGTTGCCGCGCGCGCCGAAGGAATCGAGCGAGTCAAACAAATCAAGCGAACCGAGCCGACCCACGGACCCGGCTCGAACCGGGTCAAACAATGCCTTCGACGAGACACACGATGAAACGCGATACGTCAGACGACACCGAGAGGCCTCAACAATGACCGAATCGCAATCGAACGAGCAAGGGATCCGGTGGTACGCCGGGCAGGCCTGGCGGGATCTGTTGAGTGTATATTACGCCAACACCCTGACCTGGCGGTGGCTGAAGAGCGGGGCGTTGGTTTTCATGGCTTTCTTCCTGTGGACCGGGAGCTCGGTGTTGCTGTCGGTCAAACCCGACTGGACGCCGCTGTACTACACGATGGCCTACGGCTTCGTCCTACTCGTCTGGGGGCCGCTGACACACCTCGTCGTCGTTCCCCTCACCATCCGGCTCCGGCGGACGGCACAACACCCGATAACGCAAACGTTCGCGCGCAACTCCGGGAAAATCAACCTCTCGATCTTCTTTGTGTTCGTCGTGATCTTCGGGACGCTCACCCCGGGCATCATGCTACTCAACTTCTCACCGACGGACGACGGCGGCGCCGGGGAGATAGAGGCAAGCGGGGACGTCGTCTGTGAGTTCGAGAGCCCGATCTCGTGTCGTGTCGAGAACGCCCAGGGGATCGATCACGTCGTCGTTACGTCCGGCGGGGAGGTGATCGCGACCGACGACGACCCACCCTTTGAGGTCGAGTTCGAGCGGGCCGACATCGGGGATACCAGAACCGGCTTGCAGTTCCGCGTCGAGTTCCGGAACGAGAACGACGAGACGATCCGGCAGTTCGTGCGGACGGTGCCGGCCGAATAATCCGGGTGAACCGCGCGCTTCAATTCAACGATTCCCCGCCAGCCAGTCGAACTGCGCCGCGAGCTCCGACCGTCGCTGGCGCTCGATGACCGTGGAATCGAGTGCGTCGCCGACGAGCGGGACACCCAGTTCGAACGTCGTCGTCGCCGTCACCTCGGTGCCCTCGTCGACCCGTGTGAGACGATACGTCGTCCGCATCTCCTCGAAGATCCCCTCGCGTTGCTCGTATGCGAGGGTGGCACCCGGATCGTCAACGAGTTCCAAGGTCAGTTCGATCGTCATGATCCCGACGAGGTTTGCGATATGGATCATCCCGTCTTCGACGGTCACCTCGTCGAACCCCGACGCCTTGATAAATGGGCCGATCCGGTCCATCGACTCCTGAACGGCCTCCAGCGGTGCATCGATCGTCCGTGAAACGGTGACTGAATTCATATATTTACCCTCTGCGACCGATACTGATCCGGATATCGCATCCCGTCTCCGGTTCTTGACGGACGGCGGTGTGACGCTCGCCGGCGGGGAGCGATGGGCGAAATAGTGAGCATGATCAGTTCTCCCCGACGTTCCGGACTCATTTATATGTGATGTTGTGGCAAACGTGTTCGATGCGGATCCGGGTCGCGTGCCGGCCCGTTAAGTGGACGATCCTCAACCGACAACGACACTAGCATCGGACTCAGCGTGTCATAGAAAGGTTTTGACAGTTGTGGGAAGGGGCCTGAACGGACCAGGGGATAATCGGTTTATTTACTACTATTGATAAAATATGTGAAAGAAGGTGTGCAAGGGACAGAGGATCAAGTCAGCAGTGGTTCCATCGTCATCTTCGAAAAAAGCAGATGAGGGGTGATTTCAGGAATTTTCACCTAATTCAAGGCGGAGGCCCCACCCTCAACGAGCGAGCGGGGCGATTGCCCCCGAGCGAAGTAGGGTAGGGTAGTTTACGTGCAAGATACGCGCCCTGTATCTTGCATGACGGATTGAATATTAGCTGTGACTGCTGGGCGAATCAGCGACTCAACCGAGGACAGACCGGCGCGAGTTGGTGACCACAATGAGACTACTCGTCGTCATCGCGACGGCGGCAAAGAGGGGGTTTATCACCCCAAGCACGGCCAGCGGGACGGCGATGGCGTTGTAGAGGAACGCCCACAGGATGTTCTCGCGGATGCGCCGACGGGTCCCACCGGCGAGACCGAAGACGTCCTCGACCGCCGTGAGATCGCCGCTGTCGACGACAACGTCAGCGGCGTCGATCGCGCGCGCAGTCCCGTCCCCCATCGCGATCCCGAGGTCGGCGGCGGCGAGTGCCGGGGCATCGTTGGTGCCGTCACCCACCATCACTGTCGTCCCGGTCGCCGCCAGCCGCCGGACCGTCTCGACCTTGCCGTCGGGCGGGACGCCGGTAAACACGGTGTCGACGGCAGGGTGCTCGCGGAACCGCTCGACGCCCGCCTCCGCATCCCCGGTCAGTATCACGATCTCGCGGTCGGCAAACGTCCCGAGTGCCGCTTCCCAACCGGCCCGCTCCTCGTCCGCGACCTCGATCACGCCGCGGGCCCGTCCGTCCCACCCGACGACGATCGGCAACCCCCCGCGGCGTTCGATCGCCTCGATCCGCGCGGCGAGGCGCTCCGGAATCACACCGACGCGATCCGCGATCAGTTCGGGCGTTCCGGCGACGACGCGCCGTGATCCGACGGTCGCCGAGATTCCTTCCCCCGGATGCCGGGTGAACTCGCTCGCGTCGGGGAGGTCCGTATCCAGGGTCCGATCGAGATCCGGTTCCGAACCGGGATCCCCGCCTGAATCGGTCGCCGCCGCGTCCGGCCGACGCCTCACCGATCCCCCGTCCGGGACGCCGGGGGCCGGATCGGCGCTCGGATCGCCAGCGACGGCGGCCTCAAGTATCGCGTCGGCGACCGGGTGGCTCGCCAACCGCTCGACCGCTGCTGCGGCCCGGAGCGTTCCCTCGTCGCCGGTGACGTCGACCACGCGCATCTCGCCGGCCGTCAGCGTCCCCGTCTTATCGAAGACGAGCGTGTCGGCCTCGGGGGCAACCTCGAAGACCGACTCGTTCGTGACCACGATCCCTCTCTGAAGCGCGTCTCGGAGCCCGCCCGAGACCGCCAGCGGCGTCGCCAGCCCCATCGCGCACGGACACGACACGACCAGCACGGTGAGGCCGGCCAGCATGGCCGCGGCGACGGACCCGCCGGCCAGCAACTGCCGGAGCGCGACCGCGGTCCCGACGGCGAGCACGAGCGGGACGAATACCGTCGCGAGCGCGTCCGCAAACCGCTGTGCGGCGGGCGCGTGGCTCTGGATCTCCCACAGCGCGGTCGCGATTCGGTCGGCGGTGCTCTCGGTGTCGTCGACGGCGACGACGAGGGCGTGATCCTCGACGACCGAACCGCCGACGACGGTATCGTCCGGCTGCTTCGTGACCGGGA
>NZ_JBKEGK010000185.1:0-5170 GCF_046710025.1 Natronomonas sp.
TCCGAGTCGACGGAAACGTCTCCTCGGGCGTCTACGCCGGGGGGATCCGGTACACCGTCGACGGCGAGGCCCGGTCGATCGCGGTTGGGTTCGTCCGCGGCGGTCGCGTCACCGTCGAGAAGCGACCGCTATCTGCGGGCGACCGCGTCAACGGCGACGAGTTGCTCGTCTTCACCGAGGAGAACACTCACAGCGAGGTGTTGTCGTTCGAGGATCGAACCGCGAGTTTCATAGCCGGCAGCGGTACCTACGTCATCTGGTCGGCGGGCGTCGACGACGCGACCGGGTCGCTGGTGTTTCTCTCGGAGCGGCTCCGAGTCGACGGCGACACCCGGGTGGTCCTCGACGAGCGCGAGACCGTTCGGTCGGGGGTTGACGCTGACGCGCTCGAATCGCAGTACGGCCCCCTGGAGAACCGCTCGATCGCGGCGTCGATGGTCACGGAGACGGCCGGCGGGACCGAACGGCTCTCCCGGCGCGTCCTCAACGCCGACAACCGGACGGTCCGGGTCTCGCGGGACCGAGAGACCGCGTTCACCGCAACGTATCTGCTCACGACAGCGACGGACGGCGGGGAACTGGATGCCTCAGACGTCTTCCACCTGAGCAATCACGTCAGATGGACCCGGTGGGCGGCCCCCCGAGAGGTCCGCCCCGACGATCTCAAGACGACCACCTACCGGATCGGGCGGACGACGCTCGATCGGACCCCGGAGGTCCAAGAACGGACCTCGGTGCGACGGACAAAAAGCGGCCGACAGCTCTCGTGGTTCGCGCTGGGCGATCGCTCGACACAGCGCGTCCACCGCACCCCCGAGATCGACCACGGGCGGCACCTCCGGCTCGACGGGTGGCGCGCAGCGCTCTCGACGCCGGTAGCGGAGCGGGAAATCGGAGGATCGGGGACAATGGGCGCGCTGTCGCACCCGTTCGTCGCGAGGGCAGGCGTTGCGGTCGACGACGGGACCATCTCGGTCGAAGCACGGCCGCTTGACGACGGTATGGGGACCCGACTCCACGCCGACGGCGAGCACGACGTATCGGTCGCCGTCGACGGTGACGTTCGGGTAGAGCGTCGGAGTGACAACCCTGTGGTCGGTGTCGGGCCGATCCCGGTTGCCGACGCCGATTCGCTGTCGGTGCGGATCGACGGCTCGAACCCAGAGGGTCGGCTCTCGACCCGGACGCGGACCGAGGTGACGCTCCGGGGCAACGACACCGCCAACGGCGCGTCGGTGCCGCTCATTCGGAACGTCCGTCTTGAAGAGTCTACGCCGACAAACGCCGCCGGGCCGGGAACGGTGCCGATCCGCATCCGCACCGAGGCGCGCGAGGAAGTTGCCGAGGCGACCGTCTGGTACGCGACCGGGAGCGTCGAGGTGCCGCCGTGGGTCGACGAGTCGGGCTGGGAGCAGACGCCCGCGGGGTTCGGCTACAGGGGGCTTCGAGCAACGGTCGAGGCGCCCAAATCGGCCGAAACAATGAGTCTCGCGGTCGTCATCGATTCCGGGTCAGGGAGCACGATCCGGACGATGACAGCCGACGCCTTCCACGTGGGGCGGGCGCCGAACACCTCAACGCGGTTCATCGAGGGGCGGCTCCGGACCGCCGACGGCCACATCGCCGACAACGACACCGTTCTCGCGGCCCCGGTGGACGGCGACAGCCCCGTGCTCGCGTCGACGGGGACCGACGGACGGTTCAGCCTCGAAGTGCCGAAGGACGAGTCCTACGAGCTCCAGTACCGCCGCGGGGATCTCTGGGATGCCGAGGGACCCAGCGACCCGGATCGCCCCGACTTCTACTCGCTCGGGCGGATCGAGGCGACCGAGGATACCGAACTCAATCGGACGCTGCCGACGCCGACGCGGCTCAACGTCCGCGTCCGCGACGAGCGCGGCGTGGCTACCGAAAACGCCACCGTCCGGATCGCCCACCGGGCGGACAACGCAACGAGTGCCGTCGAGCTATCGACGGGCGGGAACGGGACGGTCGCTCTCGGTTCAACGCCCGGCGTTGGCGTCGGCGGGACAGTCGATGTCGTTGTCGAAGCGCCGGACGAACGACCCTTCGTGGGGTCGGCGATTCAACGGACAGTGACTCTCGAGGGCGAGCGCGCCACCGAGCAGTTCGTCCTCGAGACTGAGCCGCCGACCGCGGCGCTGTCGACGAGCCGGACCTGGATGCTCGAGGGGACGCCGACGACACTCGACGCGGGCGACAGCGACGTGCCCGCCGGCCCCGCGGAGTACCGCTGGGACCTCGACGGCGACGGGTCGGTCGACCGGGTGACCGACTCGGCGACGACGCGGTACGCACCCGCACTCGGCGTGACGGAGCCCTCGGTGACGATCGTCGACGCGGCTGGCAAGCGCGCGAACGCGACAGTCGGGCCGGTGCGGGTGACCGAGGAGTGGGAGTAACATGTATCATCTGTCGGGTGGTACCGGAGCGGACGATGTTAGCGACGATGTTCACGGGGGTGCGTAAGAGTCATCAGGCAGTATGATCGATTCGTTTCGGGAGTCGTCGGTTCTTATGAATAGACGTCTGGTCACGGCATGGAAGACATCACCGATGGTCGGAGGACGCCTCGGTATAGTGTCGTACGCTTTTGTACTTCGGCCGCGGAAATGGGAGTATGGATATCGGGGTCAATCTTGGCGTGAACGTGCCGTCGGGCGTGGTGGCGCTGCACGCCCTCGTGGGCGTGTTCTTCCTGTACATCGCGGGAGCGAACGCTGCGGGCGGCGAACTCGTCGGGGCCGGACTCAACGCCGTGATCGGGCTGTCACTCGTGGCCGTTGGGGTGATCGCGGGACGCATCACCGCGCGCCGGTGAGCCGGCCGGAGCGGGTCATTAATTCACTCCGACTCTTCGCGAAGCAACTCATGCCGTGGCTTCGTCAGCCCGTATAGGTAGCCCAAGCCGACCGCAGTCGTGAAAGCGAGTATCGCAACGATCTGTTTCGCCTGCGCGAGCGACGGCCCGAGGATCGCCTTTTTGATCCGTCCGGGCAGATACCGCACGAACAGGTCGCGGAGGTACGCCCCCTCGTTGCCCTGGCCGCCGGGGTACAGGATCGCCATCACGCGCTTGGAAAAGCCCTGCCAAAACGAGCGAAACAACAGCCACCGGAACTCGCCGCGGTACTCGAACAGCTTGTGGTGGACGACAGCGTCCTCGGTATAACTAACGCCGTGGCCGTAGCGCTCCCGGAGCCGGATTCCGACCGGAGCCTCGTGCGCTTGGACATGTCTGTCGCCCTTCCGTCCGGTGTTGGCGTCATAGCCGCCGACCGAGAGGAACGCCGAGCGCCGATACGACACGTTCGACCCGTATGTGTTTCGGACCTCCTCGCCGTCCTCAGCGAACCCCCGCTCCGTACAGCCGACGAGCCAGTAGAACTCCTCGGGAAAGAAATCGGGCTTTTCGGTCACCCACTCAGGGGCGACGTACCCTCCAACAGCGAGCGTGTCGGTCGAGTTGTACACGTCGACCAGTTGCTCGATCCAGTCGGGTTCGGCGACAGCGTCGTCGTCGATGAATGCAACGACCTCACCCGAAGCCAACTCCGCACCCTTTGTCCGACTGTAGGAGATGCCACGGTTTTCTTCATTGCAGTGAAGAACGATATCGCCGTCGACGCCCGCGGCAACGTCGCTGTCGGGACCGAATCGCTCCCGGACGTGGTCGAACACCTCGTCGTTGCCATCGACGACGAGGACGACTTCCAGTTCCTCGTGTGTTTGTGCGAGAGCACTCTCGACCGCCTCAATAAAGGGCTCAAGACGGTCCATCGCGTACGTGCAGACGACGACGGAGACCTCCATTCGTCGATCGATTCACCGCCGCCGCGAATAAGCGTTCTGAAGCCGTATCGCGACTGTGAGGGGGCGAAAGCGTGGGGAGCGGAGCGTCAACGACCGATTATACCATCACCAGCACCGCAAGTCCGACGAGAAGCGCCAGCGTCAACAGGAACACACTTGCGCCAGAGGAGGCCCGGAGCCGGAGGGTCTGCCTTCCGTCGCCGGCAGGTAGTTCCTTCACGTCAACGCCGGGGAGTCGGTCGGCGGTCCGGTAGGCGTACCCACCGGGGTCGCGCCCGACGCGCATCGATGTGCCGGCGGTCGCCATCACGACCCGGTCGACGGCGGCCCAAAGCTCCGTGACGCCCCACGTGAGCCCCCGGTTTAGGTAGAAGCCGGCGGGGAAGACGACGCGGTCGACATCGGGCAGCCATGCCAGCCGGGTGATCGGCCCTTTGAGCCCGAAGAAGGCGACGAAGCCGACGACGAGGAGCACGACTCCCTCGGTGAGGTGGCCGGTGCTGTAGGGGTGCAGTTCGGCGACGAGTGTGTCGGTGAAGGGTAACAGTTCGAACAGCAACCCGGGCACCAACCCGTAGAGTAGACAGAACCCGCCGACAGCGAGCATCGCAACGGTCTGGCCGAGCGTCGCGTCGGCCGGTTCGAGGGTGTTCTCGCCGTGGAAAAAGACGTAGTAGCCCAACTTGATGAACGACATGAACGTTCCGATGGCGCCAAGGATGAGCAGCCACCACAGGACGTCGCCGTGCAGCGGGCTTCCCTCGAGACCCAACTCGATGTTGTGGATGTGGTGGGCTTCATCGAGGATCATCCCCTTCGAGACGAACCCGTTGGTGCCGGGGACGGCTGTAATCGACGCCGCGCCGAGCAGGTACGCGAGGAACGTCAGCGGCATCACGTTCCAGAGGCCGCCCATCTTTTTGATGCTTTGCTCGCCGGTCCGGTAGACGACGACGCCCAACGCCATGAACAGCAGCGCTTTATACAGAATGTTGTTGAACAGGTGCGCAAGTCCCCCGGCGATGGCCTTCTCGGTGCCGAGGCCGATCCCGGCGAGAATGTAGCCGACCTGTGCCTGAATATGATACGACAGCAGCCGCCGAGGATCGTACTGCAGCAACGCGAAGAAGGCACCGTAGACGGCCATCGCACCGCCGAGGTAGGCGAGCCACATGCCGCCGTCGGGAAACGCCCGGTACATCACGTAGGCAGCGGTCTTCGTGGTGAACACCGACAGGAACACCGACGCGGCCACGTGGGGGCGCGGGTAGGTGTCAGGCAGCCACGAGTGCAAGAAAATGAACCCGCAGTTGATACCGATTCCGATCGCGGCGAT
>NZ_JBKEGK010000186.1:0-5127 GCF_046710025.1 Natronomonas sp.
GAGCATCTTCGAGGGGTTACAGCCGCGGTTGAGACACGTGCCGCCGAGGGGACCCGGTTCGACGAGCGCCGTCTCGAGGCCCGCGTCGGCCGCCGCCGCCGCGACGTTGTTTCCCGTTCCGCCGCCGATGACGAGGACGTCGAAGTCTGTCATGCGTACAGGGACGTTACGGGATATAAAGAGGCTCTCGCGGGGGTTCAGACCGCTTGCACGAGCGCGGGCGTCACGCGAGTCGCGCGGGTGGGCCGCCGATCCGCCGGTCACTTCCCGAAGGACTCCCAGAACACGTCCGGCAGGTCCCGGTCGGGGTTCTCATCGAGGTAATCCTGTTTCGTCAGGTTCGCCTCCTCGATGAGCGAGGCCGCCTCGCCGGCCCAGACGTAGAACCCGATCAGCGTCTCACGGCGCATCCGCTCGAGGTCGACCGAGTGGTAGACGTTGACAACGCCCCCCTGCTCGCGGTTCAACTCGGAGCGCTGCAACAGCCCGAGATCGACGAGCGTGTTGAGATACCGGGTCACCGTGCTCCGGTCGTAGCCGAGCGACTCGGCGACCTCGTTCGCCGAGAGCGGTCCCTCGCCGATGACGCACAGACAGATGTCCAGGCCGGCCTTCGGAAGGCCGAAGGCGTCCAACAGCACCTCTTTGACGTCCGGCGGCTTGACGCTCATTTCGACATCCGTGACCCGCTCCATCGGCTCGTCGTGACACGACATCGGCGGGTCGTCCCGGCCGAGCGCGAGGACGACGTTGTCGCAGTCGGAGCACTCAAAGACGTCGTAGCGGCTGGATTCGGGCTCGTACCGCACCTCGTTGGGCGTCTCCTCTGACTGGTCAGTCTCTCTCTTCGACATTTGGCATCGATACCTCCATCTCGTGTCGGCACTCGCGATCCGGTATAATAAGTACTGGGCCGCTCACGGCTCCGAACCGCCGTTCGGTTCGTCGACGATGACCGTCCCCTCCGTATCGAGTTCGAGGAGTTCCTCGCCGGTGATCGTCACTCGAACCCGTCCGTCGGGATACGTCCGGGCCAACTCGCAGCCCGCCAGGCGCTTCAGTTGCTCCTCGACCGCGCGCCTCTCGACATCGAGGGTGGCCGCGAGCGTTTCGGGGGTCGTCGTCTCTCGGCGTTCCGCGTCGCTCGCCGCCGCGAGGTGTTCTAAGACCTCGCGTCTCGTCACGGCCATCGGCGTGCGAGATCGGCCGGAGTCGGCCGCCTCGGTGCGTTGTCTCTGGGCGTGTCAGTCCCCGGGGCCGTCGGGGCTGGGAAACCAGCACGGACGGGGCGGCGGGTCACCTTTGGGTCGGGCCGCTGTCGGCCGCACGGGAGATCCCTCACGGGTACCATTCCGTTCGTAGTACGGGTCCCAGCGACTACCAGTTTTGGGGGCGTGTAATCCGGCTACAACGTCGGCGAGACGGTCGCCGGAGAGTGGGGTGGTCCGCGCCGCGGGAAACGCTTTTTTATCACCTCCGCGGATCTACGGGGTATGGACCCCCTCGAAGGCGAAGCGTCCTCGCCCGTGGCGTACGAACCGGTGAGCGTCAAGGACGTGTTGGTGGAGATGAAAGACACCGCGGAGTTGCTCATCGACCTCTCGTACTCGGCGGTGTTGCACCGCAACACCGGCCTCGCCGAGGAAGTGCTCCACCTCGAGGAGCGGATGGACGTCTTGGAGATGCGGGCGCGAATGAGCCTTCTCATGGCCGCCAGAAGCCCCGACGACGCCGAACGGCTTGCGCCGGTGCTCAGCATCGTCGCCGCCACCGACCAGATCAGCGATGCCGCGGGCGATATCGCAAAGATCGTTCTCGAGGACATCAGTGTCCCGGAGGCGATGCGGGCGGCACTACCGGAGGCCGTCGAGACGCTCGTCAGGGGTGCCGTCGAGGCGGAGTCGCCCTACACCGGGCGGACGCTGAAAGGGATCAATCTCGAATCGAAGACCGGCGTCCGGGTGATCGCGCTCCGGCGCGGGTCGGAGTGGCTGTTGAACCCCGGCCCAACGACACGGATCGAAGCCGAGGACGTGGCCCTGCTCCGCGGCCCCGAGAGCGAGATCGGCGACGTCTACCGTACGATGACCGGCGAGACGTACGAGCCCTTCGAGCCCGACTCGCCCGCCGTGGCCGACCTCGGGCGGGCGGTCGACACGATCGTGCATATGAAAAACCTCTCGGAGCTCGCCGTGGATCTCGCCTACAGTAGCGTGCTCTTCGACAGCGAGGAGCTCGCAGAAGAGGTCAGAAACCTCGAAGTCGAGGTCGATGCCTTGGAGTCGCGCTTCGAGGCATGGGTGCTCCGGGCGGCCGCGGAGGCGGAACATCCGGTGTCGCTCCGAGGGTTGATCCATCTCGGTACCAGCACCGAGATGATAAGCGACGCCGCGGTCGACATCAGCGAAGGCGTCCTGCGCGACATCGAGGTTCACCCGGTCGTCGGGATGGCTGTTCAAGAGAGCGACGAGATCATCACCCGCGTCGAAGTCACCCCCGGCAGTGCCCTCGACGGGACACCGGTCTCCGGAGGCGTGCCGGACGCCGACGTGACGATGTCAATCATCGCCATCCGCCGTCCCGAGGAGGGCTGGCTTCTGGTCGCCGACGTCGACACCGAGCTCCGGTCCGGCGATGTCGTGATCGCGAAGGGAACCCGAACCGCGGCCGAGCAGTTCGGCGAACTGGCGGACTGAACGCCCTCAGCCCAACACCAGCGTCGACACGCCGATGAAGATGAGCATCCCAAAGACATCGACGACGTTCGTCACGATCGGGATCGTCGTGTCGTCGGGATCGATCCCGAGCCGGTAGGAACCGTACGTTGCGGCGAGACCGAACACGACGGCGATCACGGCGACTGACATCCCGCTGACGAGCGAGATCGTGAGCAACGCCGAAAGCGCCAACGGTGCGCCGATCAACTGGCCGATGACCCACGCACCCGCGGCCAGGGTGGTAAACACCGTCGCGGCCAGCGCCAACACGGCGGCGACGTTGGCCCACAGCACCCGATCGCGGAGGTCCAGTTCCGTCGTCCCCAGGTGGAGTCGCGTTGTGAGCCGTGAACTCAGGATCGTCCCGAGGTTGCCGCCGGCACCGACCATCGTCGGCACCATGACCGCGAGGAGGCCGTACTCATCGAGCAACGCCTCGGCCTCGTTTAACGTGATGCCCGCCCAGAGGACGATGGTACACAACACGACGAGCAACGGGAGCATGTTCGAAACGATGGTTCGAGCGTCCCAACTACCGAGATCGGCTCCCGCCGCCATCAGACGAACACCACCTCGACGACGGCAACGGCGACGAACAAAAAGACCATCCCGAAGACGTCGCCCAGCGTCGTGACAATCGGCCCCACGAGGTTGTCCGGATCGTAGCCGAGTTTGTAGCCGCCGAAGAGGATCCCGAGCAGGCCGAAGATGAGCACGATGGAGGTCAGCGTCCCGGCAATCAGCATGATCGCGACGAGCTCCGAAAGCGCCGCCGAGGGCCACCCGAGCAACTGCAGCACGATCCACGAGAGGACGCCGATAACGGCCGAGATGGTGACCCCGTTGACGAAGGAGGCGAGGACCGCGTTCACGAGGCGGTCGTTCCACTCGAACTCGGGGGGAATAAGCCCCTGGTGGAGGCCGCTGGAGATCCGCCCGCCAAGCGCGCCGTAGACGTTGCCGCGGGTTGCGAGAAAGACGGGGACCATCACGAGGAGGCCGGGAAACCGGGCGACGCTTTCGAGCAGTTCCTCCAGCACCAACCCGGAGAAGAGCCCTCCCACGAGCGCGACGAGCAAAACCGGCAGCGCCTCGCGGTAGATCGACCAGAACCCCTCCCGGAAGTTCATGTCCGTGGATGTCCCAGTCCGGGGTTAAATCTACCGACCTCGCCGGTCAGGGCCACCCGGAGTGGGCCTCGTCGTCCTCGTCTGCGTCGCCATCGTGGAGGTTCCAGCCGGCCGTTTCGGCGGCCTCTTCGATGTGTCTGAACTCCCAGTCGTGGCTCTCGGCGGTCTCTTGTATCCCCTCGTCGGCGGAGACGAGGATGTAGCGGGCCGCGTCGTGTTCGGGCTGGTTGCCGATCTTCACGAGGCTCTCGGCGCGGTCGCGCGGTCCCGGAAGAAAATCGGGCGTGAGCCCGTAGTCGCGGGCCCGCTTTCTGACCAGGTGCGTCGGCTCGTCGCTCACGATCCCGAGGTGGTCCGTCCATCGCTGGGTGTCCCGGATGACATCCGCCGGGTCCAAGAGTCGCTCCAGCGCCGCCAACTCGAAGGCGAGCGTGATCGTCTCGGCGTCGTCGGACATACTGATAGTTCGGGGAAGGCATCAAAAACGGTGTCGGTCGCCGGGATGGCGGTGAGTATTTGCCCGGCGAGACACACGCCCGGGTATGGACGAGGCGCTGGGACCGCCCCCGGAGATGGCTCAAAAGGCCGAGGAACTCACGCCGATGCTGTCGCAGTATCTCGAGTTGTGCGAGCGCTACGACGACGCCTTGGTGCTGTTCCAGGTGGGCGATTTTTATGAGACCTTCTGCTCGGCCGCCGAGGCGACCGCCAGACTTCTCGAAATCACGCTGACCCAACGCGAGGACTCGACGGGCACTTATCCGATGGCTGGCATCCCGATCGACAACGCCGAGTCGTACGTCGAAACGCTGCTCGATGCCGGCTACCGGGTCGCCATCGCCGATCAGGTCGAGGACGCGGCGGAGGCGTCCGGGCTGGTCGAACGGGCCGTCACCCGGGTCGTCACACCGGGGACGCTCACCGAGACAGAGCTGCTCTCGGCGGCCGACAACAACTTTGTCGCCTGCCTGACCGACGGCTACGGGCTCGCATTTCTCGACGTCTCGACCGGCGACTTCTACGCGACCGAACTCGACCGACTCGGGGCCATCTCGGACGAACTCGAGCGCTTCGACCCCGCGGAGGCGGTCGTCGGCCCCGACGCCCCGACGGAGCCGTTCGGGGCCGACTGCATGGTGACGCCGTACGAGCCCTCGGCGTTCGAGTTCGAGGCCGCCGCGGCGAAGGCGTCGTCGTACTTCGGCGAGCACTCGCTGGCGGGCAAGGCCGAAACCCGCGCCATCGGGGCGTTGCTCGCCTACGCGGAGTACGCCCGTGGC
>NZ_JBKEGK010000187.1:0-5117 GCF_046710025.1 Natronomonas sp.
ATGGCCGGGGCAGCCCGGCTGTGGGAGCAACAGGAGCTCCCCCGAGCGGCGTACCCGTTCGGCGTTGCCGGCGCCGGCCTCGTCGGCGTCGGCGTCCTCGCCGTCGTCTCGCCGGATACGGTTGGATTCTTCCTCTCGCAGTTAGAGCGCGTCGCCGGCCTCGGGACGACAGACACCGTCGCGACGATCGGGGAGGCTCAAGCCCCGCGCGATCCGCTCGGGCTCTTTTATCGGAACTACGGCCTCGGCTTCTACACTGCGATCGTGGGCGTTTTGCTCGTGCTGTATCGAGTCGTCTCACGGACGCGCCCCAGAGCTGACTACCTGCTGGTCGCGGTCTTCGGGGCACTCATGCTGTTGTTCACCCTGACGCAGAACCGCTTCGAGATCCACTTCGTGATCGCGGTCGCCGCCGCCAACGCCTATGTCGTCGGCTGGGTCTTCCAGTTCGTCGATCTCGACGACGTTCGAAAGGACATCGCGAAAGTCAAACCGTACCAGATCCTCATTGTGGTTGCGATTCTCTTCGTCGTTGCCGGTCCGCTCGTCGCCACGGGTGCAACGCTTTCGACCGCAGACAGGGCCTCACAGCCCGGTGAGATGGAACAGTGGGGCGAGAGCCTCGATTGGCTCTCCGAGGAGACTCCACAGGTCGGTGCCTACGGCTCGGGGGATAATCGGAGTCTCGAGTACTACGGAACGTACGACGAGTACAGTGTGGGTGACGACTACGAGTACGGTGACGGCGAGTACGGCGTACTCGCGTGGTGGGACTACGGCCACTACATAACGACACGCGGCGAGCGGATCCCGGTTGCGAACCCCTTCCAGCAACACGCCACCGAATCGGCCGACTTCCTGCTCGCCGACAACGAGACGGAAGCCATCGAAATCCTCGACGAGGACCAACCCGACGGCGAGGGCGTCCAGTACGTGATGGTCGACTACCCGCTCGGCTACGCCGGCACGCAGAAGTACAACGCCCCGACGGCATTCGAGTCCAGACACAACGTAAGCGGCGGCGATGTCGGTATCCAAGTAGTCAACCAACAGGGCCAGCGGATCTACGGTGCCCACACCCAGCGTGGCTACGAGAGCATGCGCGTCCGGCTGTATCAACACCACGGGAGCGCACAACGAGCCGGGCCCGTGACCGTCAACTTCGGCCAGTACTCCGAGGCAGACGGCGTTGCGACCCTCCCGGAAGGGGCGGCCGGACTCAACGACCTGTTCACCCAGCATGACAGTGTCGAGGCGGCTCGCGAGGCCGCCGAAAGCGACCCGACCGTCGTCCATGGCGGCGTCTTGGGTCAGCAGGCCGAGCGGACCGAGGCACTTGAACACTTCCGGCTGGTTCATGCCGGTGGGCCGACTACCCAGTCGCCGTTTGACCGGCTCGTTCCCGGCCAGACGATCGGCGACAGCGAGTCGTGGGTGAAGACCTTCGAACGCGTCGACGGCGCAACGGTCGAGGGTACCGCCCCGTCGAACACTGAGGTTCGGGCGACGGTCGAGATGAAAATCGGATCGACCAACGAGACGTTCACCTACACGCAGTACGCCGACACGGACGACGAGGGGAACTTCGAGATGACCGTCCCGTACTCGACGGCTGGCTACGACGAGTACGGCCCTGAAACGGGCCACACGAACGTCGACGTGCGCGCAAACAGCAGTTATCAGTTCATCGCCCCCGAAGCCGGAGCCTTCGGTCAGGCAAACGTGACCGAGGGCCAGGTCGTCGGCGACGATGAATCGCCGGTTACGGTCGACCTCGAGGTCCCGCAACTCGGCACCCAGCTCCCTGAGGGGGATACGACGGGAAGCGAAACGACTGAGAGCGATGCCACGGGTACCGACGGCGGAAGCGGCGACGGCACCGCTCCCGAGAGCCGGGTCGCGGCCACCGGATGAGCCGATCGGCCGGGGTCCGCGCCTGGCTCTCGGTGTATCTGAAGGGCGCGTGTATGGGAGCAGCCGACACTGTCCCGGGGGTCTCCGGTGGGACGATCGCGGTCGTCCTCGGGATCTACGAGCGGCTGATCGCAGCCCTGACAGCGTTCGATCCACGCGCGGTCCGCTACCTCCGAACAGTTCACACGCGGGCAGGGCGTAACGCCCTCGCCGCCGAACTCCGTCGGGTAGACGCCCCCTTCCTGATTATGCTCGGGTTGGGGGTACTGTCGGCCGCTGCGACCGTCGCGACGGGTATGCACGCCGCAGTCACGCGGTTTCCGGCTCCAACGTACGCGTTCTTCTTCGGGCTCATCGGCGCGTCCGCGGCGGTGCTGTATCGCCACGTCAACGTCGACACTGGGCTTCGGGTGGCCATCGCTGCTGTGGGGTTCTTGATCGCCTTCATCGTTACCGATCCATCCCTTGCCGGCGCGCGGCCGACGACGCTGCCGGTGTTGTTCGTCGCCGGGGCCATTGCTATCTCGGCGATGATACTCCCGGGGATCTCCGGGGCGTTCCTGTTACTCTTGATGGGGCAATACGAGTACGTCAGCGGGGTCCCGAGACGGATTATCGAGGGGATCGGGGCCGCCTTATCGGGCGATATCGGGCCGTTCGTCGATGCTCTTGTCCCGCTCACAGCATTCGGCTCGGGTGCGCTCATCGGACTGTTCTCGGTCGCTTACGCCGTTCGGGCCGCCCTGCGACGGTACCGGGAGGCGACGTTCGCCTTCCTAGTTAGCCTGATGCTCGGCGCGCTCAGGCTCCCTGCACGGGAGGTGGTCAAGAACACTGCGACGATATCACCCGGATCTGTGGCGATAGCGGGCGTGCCGGTCGCCTGCGGCGTCCTCGCCGTACTGGCGCTGGATCGGTACACCGAGGAACTGCAGTACTGACGGCTTTCGGAGCCATGGTCCCAGCGTGGATCAAACCGCGGGGTCAGCCCTGTTCGGGTGGGCGTCCCTATAGAATAATACCCTTCGTCGCAAATGAATGTTGTATGGCTGGCCGACCAGCCCTCACGACGCTCGCACTCTGTCTTGGGACGTTTGCCGTCCAGACAGTCGGTGGCATCCTCGGAATCGGTCCCGGGGCGTTCGCGCTGTCGCTCCCGCTTTTCCACCAGCCGTGGACGCTCATAACGAGCGTCTACGCCCACGGCGGCGTCGGTCATCTCCTCGCGAACGCCCTTGCGTTGCTCGTCGTCGGTCCGCTCGTGGCCTACGTGACGACAGCGGCGCGTTTTCACACGTTCTTCCTCGCGACAGGTGCAATCGCAGGAGTCGTCCAAATCGTCGTTGCGGTCCCGTTCGGCGGGAGTGCCGTTCTCGGTGCCAGCGGCGCGATCTTCGCGCTTCTCGGCTACCTGCTGGTCGGAAACCGCGCCTCCGAGCGCGTTCTCGCGCGGCTCCCGCTGGGGCGCCGCGGCCGACTCGCCGTCTTCGCCACGCTTGCGGCGCTTCTCACCGCCGCAACGGCCGCCCCGGGCGTCGCGCTCGCTGCCCATTTTACCGGATTCTGTCTGGGTGCCGCCGCCGGCCGGTTTCGGATGCTCCACGTTCGTTCGGGCGACGAGCGGCGATCGAGACATTAGTGAGCGACGGGCAACAGACAGCGAACGGCAGACGATGGCCGGCGACAGCCGATCGGACACAGCGGACAACACACAACACCAAAGGCCCCCTCCGCCGACGGTTGGCGTATGTACGAGGCCGTCCACGCGCACCCCGACGGGCGGGCGACGGTCGCCCGACTCGCGAAGCGCGCCGCGGCGTGCGGCTACGAGGGGGTTGTGGTCCGAAACCACGGCGACGCGCAGGCGGACTACGACGCCGACCGCATCGCCGAGTCGTACGGCGTCGATGTCGTCCCTGGGATCGAGATTCGGGCGACTGAGGCCAGCCGCGCCAGCGGACTGATCGGAAACTACCGCTCGAAGCGGCCCGTCGTCTGCGTCCACGGCGGCGAATTAAACCGCTTTGCAGTGGAGCAGCCACAGGTCGACGTGCTCGCCCATCCGATGGACGGTGGCGATGTCAACCACGTCCTCGCGAGGACGGCTGCCGAGAACGGTGTCCACCTGGAGTTCAATTTTGCCCGGGTACTGCGGGCCGACGGCGGGGAGCGGGTGCAGGCCATCCAGGGGCTTCGAAAGCTTCGGGAGTTGGTCGAACACTACGACACGCCCTACGTGGTCTCTGCGGATGCCGACTCACATCTGGCGGTGCGGGCCTCAAGAGAGTTGTGTGCCCTCGGCGAGGTGATCGGCTTCGAGGGTGAGGCTGTCGAGGCGGGACTGCGGGCCTGGGGCGACATCGTCGAGCGGAACCGAGAGCGGCTCTCCGGGACGGTCATCGAGCCGGGCGTTCGGATCGAGCGGCCGGGGGGCGAACGGTCACGAAAATAAAGCCGGATGACGATCATAACTACCGGTTTCGCAGGGTCACGACTCATTTAAATATCGGGCGATCGAACAGAGAGATATTCAGATGCGTCGTCGCACGTTCCTCGGGTGTCTCACCGGTAGCGGCGTCCCGCTTGCGGGGTGTAGCGACGGCACACCGAAGCGGCTACCCCAGTCCGTGGACTCCGATTCCGGCTCCGAATCGACCCCGGGGGCGGGCAGCGGAGCGTCCGCTGGGGAAAACACCCAGTCAGATCCCGGATCGACGGTGACAACGCGGGTCAGCGCTCCCCCGCGTCAGCGCGTTGGCCTGTCGTTTACGCTTCGAGTCGTCGTCGAGAACAACGGTGAGGAGCCACGAACAATCAGCAGGACGGTCCGCGATCTAACCGGCGGCGGGACCGTCGGTGGATTCTCGGCGGTTGTCCCGCCGGGCGGGCGGCACTCATGGGAGAGCCAGCCGATAACCTACGGGTCCATCCCGACCTTCGGGACCGCCACCTTCGAGATCGAGGAGACCGGCCGAACGGTCGGGGTCCGTCTCTTCGAGTCACTTCACCCTCGGTCGTCACACACCTACGAGGACGGCCTCGAACTCAAGTTCGAAGGCGTCCGCATCCTCCGTGCGTACGCCCACGATGTCGACGGCGAACGGCGGTGGCAGACCGTCGAGGACGGCTTCCGGTTCGCGTTCGCGTTCCTGTCAGTGTCGGGTGTGCGCGGTGACCGTGTGATCCGGCCGCCGCCGTCGCGA
>NZ_JBKEGK010000188.1:0-5113 GCF_046710025.1 Natronomonas sp.
CCTCGACGTCGTTTGCTGACGAGGGGTCCGACTCGGTTTCGACGCCATCGGTGATGAAGTGCGTGCGGTCGACGACGACCAGCGAGTCGGCCTCCGGCGGGGCCGCGCCGCTGTCGAAGAACAGCCGAAGGCGCTCGGTTTCGTCGGGCTGAATGTAGGTCCCCCCGGTCGTCCCCGAGATCTCGGCCAGGCGCTCGTCGTTGCTCCAGTAGCCGAACCCGACACCTGTCACCCGCACGTTGTTGGCGGCAAGTTCCTCGGCGGCGACGAGTGCCTGATCGGAGTCGTCGACCCCGTCGGTTATGAGGATAACCTCACCGCCCTCCTCGAGCATCCCGCCGGCCGCTCGGAGTCCGGCTCCGATGTCCGTGCCGCCGCCGGCTTGGAGCCGTCGTATCGTCTCCTGCAGTTCCGCGCGCTCGCTCTCGAGGGGGCGGAGTTCCGAGACGACCTGTGAGTTGCTGTCGAAGGCGACGATACCGAGGCGGCTCTCGTCGCCGATCTGTTCGAGGATATCGAGTGAGAGCCCCCTGATCCGGGGCATCGTTTCCTCGGCGCTGCCGGAGACGTCGACCACGAGGACGATGTCGTCGCCACCGATCGCCTCGTCGAAGCGCACGGGGAGCATCGTCGCGATCGACGACGACGCGTAGCCGCCACGAGCGTACGCGTTGTTACCACCAACGACGACGACCCCGTTGCCGTCGGCCGTGTACGACTGGAGCGCGCCGACGTTGCCGAGATCACCGGCCGCCAGATCCTGGATCACGACGGCGTGATACTCCTCTAAGGAGTCACGATCCGGCACGGATTCGGCGCGGGTCACGTCGTAGAGCCCGTCGAGGTACGTCTGCATCGGATAGTCGACGCGCGAGACGTACAGCACCTCTGGGGGCTCGACGACTCTGACGACGCGGCGGAACGCGGTGTTTCGCTCGAAGCCGCCGTCGCTGCCGGCGTCGATCGTCGCCTCGATCCGGTGATCCCCTGGCTCCTCGAAGGTGTGCTCGAGTTCGATCGACGTGGGGTCAGATACCGTCTCCTCGCGTACTTGTTCGCCGTCGATCGTTACGGTGAGCGTCGCGTCCGCCTCGCCCACGCCCCCGACGGTGACGAGAAGCGACTCCTCGGCCCCTTCGGTCGTGGTCTCGGGGGCATCGATGCGGACGAGCCGTTCGCTGCGTGCGGGTTCTACCCGGAGCGCGCTGATCGTAGCGTTGCGCTCGGTGGCGATGTCGACCGCGGACCTGAGGCTGCGCCCCTCCGTCACCCGTCCGTCGGAGAGCAACACGACGTGTGACCCCGCCTCGATGCTCCGGAGCACCTCGTCCCCGATCGGCGAGGACTCGCCGGAGGCGATCGTCGTCCGCCGAACCGGGACGCCCTCGGCTTCGATCGACTCGGCGATCGACTCGGCATCCTCGTCGTAGACGTCCATGCTCGCCGAGTCGTCGACGAGGAGTTGCACCTCAGGCTCGCCGACGGAGCGGCTGACGTCGACCACATAGGGTCCGGCGGCCGCGGTGACAAGCAGGACGGCCACGAGAACCCGCGTGACGATCATGAGCGTCCGCGTCCGCCCCGTCGGCGCCCCCGGCCCGACGTTCCAATAAAAAAGGACGACGACAGCAGCGAGCGCGACAGGAAGCGCGGCGAAAAACAGCGGCCGCTCGAAGCCGACCGGGCCGATCGCGCCGAGGGTAACCGCGCCCCGTGATGCGCCGATGACCGCAGCCTGCATACTACTGAGGACCATCACAGCTCCCCCCGGTATTTGAGGTAGCCGAGCTCAAGCACGCCGACGAGTAGCGCGACAAGCGCGAGCCACGGCGTGAGCGACTGTGGCGTCGATCCCGTTTGGAGCGTTCCCGTCTCCGCCTCGATCGGCTCGGAGACGACAGCCGATTCCGCCGGCGAGCGCAGGCTGACGCCGTAGCGCTTTCCCGACGCCGAGTAGAATCCAGCCTCGGTCGCTTCGAGTCGGGCTGTTTCGACCGTTCCGCCCGGCGTTTCTACGACCGTCTCGCTGCCGAACTCGATCGTCCCGCCGGTTCCACGGTTCAACTCCTCGATCGGCGTCCGTCCAGCGGCGTGCGTCATCACCCCTCGCCAGAACACCGGGTAGCGGTAGTCGAATTTGAACGCGGAGTCGTCCTCGATGTAGCCGTAGTACACCGCCCGTCCGGCACCGATCCCGTCGGCCGCGATCATGGGACTGTCGTCGTCGGCGACAGCGAGCGCCGTTCCACGTCGGAGGTCGCCGGAGACGTACGCCCCCGCGGGGACGAACCCGATCCCGTTGACAATTGGGTGGGATTCGACCGTCCGCACCTCCGTTTGGATGCCGACCTCGCCGGGATCGAGAAGCAACAGCTCCCCGTACCCGACCTCGGCGATATCGGCTTGGCTTTGGACGACGACACCGGCACCGTCCTCGACCTCGGTGCGCACGTCCGCGATCGTCCCCTCGAGGATCCGATCCGGATCGACGTTGCTGAACACAACGACATCGTAGCCACGGGCGTCGCTGACGGGCGGCTCGGCGATGTCGACACGGACGTCGCCCATCACGTCGAGTGCCGTCGTCAGGTAGACGTTCTCGTCGTTCGTCACGACGAGAACGTCGATTTCACGATCCGACGGGGCGCCGACGTACGCGACGTCATCCGTCGGGAAGGAGTCGCCGGGCGAGAGCCGCAGTTCGCCGCCCCCGGACGGGACCGGAAGCGCCACCTCGGTCACGTCGCCGGGGGCCAGCGTGACGGTCTCGGTGCTCTCGCCGAGAGAGATGTCCCGCGTCTGCTCTGTCTCGCCGCCGTTCGTGACGACTGCCGTCGCCTCCGTGGTCGTCACCGACAGGTCGACGATCCCGACGTTGTCCGCGCCGCCGCCCCCGGTCCGGCGCAGGACGACCTCGTTGCCGCCTGCCCGGACGCTCTCGACAGCCGCCTCCCAGTCCGTGCCGTCGACGAAGTCGCTGACGACGACGATCCGGCGGGGGTCGTCGTGAGCGTCGGCGGCGACCCTGACCGCCCGCCTGAGATCGCCTGGCGTGTCCGTGACGGACGTTTGCGACAGCGCTGCAGCCGTTGCATCACGGCCGCCGTCCGCGATTTCGATCGACGGATCGGGTGCTGAGGTGACGAGCGTCGTCCGGTCGCCCGTCGCGTCCTCGGCGACGCCGACGGCACGTTCGAAACGCGTCGACTCCCCGTCCGTCGTCGCCATGCTCGCGCTGGTATCGAGGACGACGACCGTCTCACCGGCTGCCCCGCCGGGAAGGGGAACCTGCGGCCCGGCCAGCGCGAGCGGGATCGCAACGAGGACCAGCGCCTGCAACAGAAAGATCGTCGAGATACGGAACCGATCGCGGATTCGCTGTCTGCTGCTGTCGCCGTCGGCCTCCGTGAGGAACTCGACAGTCGGGAGGTCGTATCGCCGGGGGTCGGGGCGGACGAGATACAACACGATGAGCGGGACAAGCGCCGCGAGGCCGAGGAGTCCGAGCGGGTTCGCGAGCAATCCGCCGGACTGAAGCAGGGCCATCGTGCCAGACAAAAGAACACAGAGGCATATGTGTCTAACTCTCCTGGCTGGCTCGATACGACCGCGGGCGTGCCGTCTTCAGGTAACCTCCGGCGTCGCGACTGGGTAGTGCGGCCTCGTGACTCGGCGGGACAGCGTCGAAAGAAAATCGTCGGTGTGACTACGGTTACTGCTGGGTGGCCTTCTCGTACTGCTCGGCGACGTTGTCCCAGTCGATGACCTCAAAGAAGCCCTCGACGAAGCTTCCGCGGTCGGGGCCGTAGTCGTAGTAGTAGGAGTGCTCCCACACGTCGAGTGCGAGGATTGGATGGCTGCCCCACAGCGCGCCCTGGTCGTGTTGGTCGACGACGAGGTTGCGCAACTGATCCGAGACCGGATCGTACACGAGCAGCGCCCAGCCGCTTGCGTCGCCCGCAGCGGCTTCGAACTCGCCCTTCCAGCCTTCGTAGGACCCGAAGTCCTCCTCAATGCGGTCGGCAAGATCGCCAGACGGCTCGCCGCCGCCGTTGGGGTGCATGTTCTCCCAAAACAGCGTGTGGAGATAGTGTCCACAGCCGTTGTGGGTCACGTCCCGGATCGCCGCGGCGGAGCCGCCGAACTCGCCGGCCTCGCGGTTCTCGGCCAGCGTCTCCTCGGCGGCCTCGATGCCGTTGACGTAGCCTTGGTGGTGGGTATCGTGATGCCACGTCACGACCTGCTCGGAGATGGACGGCTCAAGGGCGTCGTACTCGTATGGGAGCGGCGGCAGTTCGGGGTTGGAGTGTTCGGACATTTATATCGACCTCTAGTACAAGTACATTCCCGCAATCCTGTTAAAACTTCATGTAGGTATGGTACCACGCCACTATATTGTGGGTATTTAAGCGGTAGTGGGATATCCGTGCTGTCGGTTCGGTTTGCGTCCCATCTGAACCGAACGTATGCCACACGTCTGACACGACCTGCGTATTTATATTCCGGTAGCCTGCTAAATATAACCATGACTTCCGACCCGAACGCCACTACCGATCCGAGCAACGACTCCACCGACCTGACCGCGGTGAACGGGGACGCCGACCCGTCGGACGGCGGCGGCGCAATCTCGCCCGATCCGCTGACAATCGAGTTACCCGACGGCACCGAAAGCGTCTCCGAGGCCATCCTATCGAACCGACAGATGCTCTTAGACCCCGACGAGTCGGCGATGGCCTCCGAGACCGAGGTCGTCGAGTTGACTGACTGGGTCGAGGAACTCGCGGGGAACATCGAGGATGTCGAACAGCACCAGACCGAGACGATCGAGGCAGATGTCACCGACCTCAAGACGGTTGTCAAGAACCAACGACGGCAGATCGAGGAGCTCCGGGGGGCGATCGAGTCCCTCGCCGACATCCTGGGTACGACCGCCGACTGGGAAACGTTCGACGAGTAACCGTTTCGGATCGGTGACACAAGCCGAATATCCGCCGGAAATCGACGCTCGCCGCGAACAGCGTACGCCGCCCCGTCTCAGTCCGAGTCACCGCGGGCGCGCTCGAACATCGACAACGCCTGCTCTCGGCGCTCGCTGTGGTCGACGACCGGCTCG
>NZ_JBKEGK010000189.1:0-5010 GCF_046710025.1 Natronomonas sp.
GAGGAAATCGTCCACTACGGGGGCTTCGAGGCCGACGACGCGACGACGCTGTCGGTACCCTCGCCCGGCGACGACTGATCGCGCTCCCCGGCGCGTTCGGTCCGACTCGTTTGTTAGATGCGTCTCCGGTATCGCGCCCCTTTTTATTCGTCGCAGCGCTTATAGGCATATGGAGACGTTCGCGGTGGAGGAACTTCCGGAAATCAGCGAGAGCGACGACCTCGCGGGCCTCGTCGAGGAGCGGGTTGACCTCGAAGACGGTGACGTGCTCTGTGTCGCGAGCACGGTCGTCTCGAAGGCCGAGGGTCGGAAGGCCGACCTTTCGGCGTTTCCCGCCTCCGAGCGAGCGGAGGCGATCGCCGACCGACTCGAGTCGGTGACCGGCGATCGGAAGGACCCACGCTTCGCGCAGGCGGTTTTAGAGGAGAGCGAGGCGTTGCTGACCGAGGCCCCGTTCCTGCTCGCCGTGACGCGGTTCGGCCACATTACGGTCAACGCGGGCATCGACCGCTCGAACGTCCCCGGCGCCGACCTGTTGTTGTTGCCTGAGGCTCCGAGCGACTCGGCGGAACGCCTCTCGGAAGCCCTCTCTGTCCCCGTCATCGTCACCGACACGTCCGGCCGACCCTTCAGATACGGCCAACGGGGCGTCGCCGTCGGGTGGGCGGGGCTGTCCGCCGCCCGCGACTGGCGCGGCGAATCCGACCGCGACGGCCGGGAGTTGGGCGTCACCGTTCAGGCGGTCGTCGACGAACTCGCCGCGACGGCGAACCTCGTCGCCGGGGAGGGCGGCGGCGGAACGCCCGCCGTTGTCGTCCGCGGATGGTCGTTTGGCGATCACGCCGGCAGCGATGACCTCTTCCGCCGCGAGGAGGACGACATCGTCCGCGAAGCGCTCCAAGAGTGGGCATTCGACGGATGACCGCGCGCGCTCGACGGTTGGGGTGCGCTCATATACCTCAACTGAGGCTCGCCCGTTCTCTGCGAATGAGATCCGCCCGCGTTCGTCCCACCGGGAACGATCCGAAGACAGACCGATTACACCAATGTTAGGCATCGAACTCACCCCCGAGCATCCCGTCAGTCGCATCGCCGAGTTGGGCGAACACGCCGAGTCGAACGGCTTCGACACCGTGTTCAGTTCCTGTCATTACAACAACCGCGACCCCTTCGTCGCCCTGGATCGGATCGCGACCCGCACCGACGACGTCCGGCTGGGTCCGGGGATCGCAAACCCCTACGAGACGCACCCGGTCACGCTCGCCTCGCGGGTCGCTTCCCTCGATGAGGCGTCCGGCGGCCGAGCAGTATTCGGGATCGGCCCCGGCGACCGTTCCACGATCGAGAATCTCGGATTCGAGCACGACAAGGCGTTGCGGCGTGTTCTCGAGGCGTTCAAAGTCGCACAAGACCTCTTCGACGGCGAACGCGTCGATCACGATGGCACGTTCGACGCAGTTGACGCGGGCCTCAACTTCGACGTCCCGAGCGAGACGATCCCCGTTTACGTCGGCGGGCAGGGGCCGCACATGATCCGGATGTCGGCGAAACACGCCGACGGGCTGCTGTTCAACGGTTCACACCCCAAAGACATGGCGTGGGCGGCCGAACAGGTCGAAGCGGGGCTCGACGAGCGCCCTGCCGAGCACGGCGAGTTCGACTTCGCCGCCTACGCGTCGGTCTCGCTGTCGAGCGACGCCGAGGCGGCCCGCGAGGCCGCCCGCCCGGCGGTCGCGTTCATCGCCGCCGGGGCGGCTCCGCCGGTGTTGGATCGACACGACATCGACAGAGAAACGGCGGCGACGATCGGCGAGCACATCTCCGCGGGCGAGTTTGAGGCGGCGTTCGCCGCCGTGACCAGAAAAATGATCGACGCGTTCTGTATCGCCGGGACGCCCGACAGCGTGGCGGATCGCATCGACGGTGTCATGGAGCACGCCGACAGCTTCGTCGCCGGGTCACCGCTGGGGCCGGACCTCGACGAGGCGATCAGACTGGCTGGTTCGGTTCTTCGGAGCCGGACAGACCGCGCTTGATCGACGACACGACGGCTCCGAGCGTCGCAACGCCGAAGATGGTGACCGCGAGCCCGGTGATGACCGCGCCGCTGAGCATCATCGCGGCGACGAGGGGGTCGACGCTCGCGATTTCGGCGAACTGCTCGACCGCTCCGACCGTGTTCTCCTGCAGACCGCTCTGAATCTCGACCATGCCGAGATTTCGGACCACTCCTACTTGTTTGTGTCCGTCTCGCGTCAGCGGGTCGCGTGCACACCTGTGGGGGGAGCCTGCGGAGCGTCCCGTCCTCACCGTTGAAGTGGTCGGCTCCCCTGTTACCGGTATGAAGGACGCCTCGCTGAACGACTTTTTCGACGGTTCCAAGCGCGAGGAGGGAGACGAGTCAACCGACGAGAGCGGGCGGCAGGCCGGGGACGAGTCGGTCGGGGACGGACCGATGGACGCAGCCGAGCCGACGGATAGTGACGGAACGGGAGACGGCGACGAAGAGGCAGGCACGAATAGAAGCGCGGACGGAGACGGGGCTGAAGAGACGGACGAGCGGGCAAACGCGACAGCGTCGGGCGACCACGGCACGGCCCCGGATCCGACGCACTCGACCTACGGCTGGACCCCCGGCGGCGCCGAGTGCGCCGACTGTGGGGCGACAGTCAAGCGGCGTTGGCGGGACGACGGCCGGTTCGTCTGTGTGGACTGCAAGGCGTGGTAGCTACGAGACCCCCGATACCGCGTCGACGTTGGCCTTGAGCCGAACCCCGAGCGCGAAAAGAAACGTCGCCGACATGACGATGAACACCGTGGTCGCCGCCGCCGCCAGTGCCGGGGGGACGCCGAGCAGCGTGGCGCCCTCCAGAACTCCGGCGGTGCCGAGACAACTCAATACGGCGATGAACCGGACCAACAGGCCGTCGATGACGGTCCCGCCAGCCATCGCCTCCGCCCGCGTCCCTGCGGCGAAGGAGACCCCGTAGGCCGCGAAGGCAACGCTCGCGACGGCCTGAACCGCCTGGACGGCGGCCGTCAGCCCGATAGCGATGACGACGGCAAACTCGACGAAAGCGATTCCCATGAACGCCGCCTCGAGTAGCCGGGCCCGGCTGTGGGGGATGGCCGTCGACCCCGGATCGCGGTACGGGAGCCGGTAGTAGAGCTCGCGCATCGAGAGCGAGACCAAGATAATGAAAAACAGCTGGAGGACCTGCCGGACCCCCGTCACCGTCGTCGTGGCGACCGCAGCCGTCCCTACGAGTTCATAGCCGCCAGCAACGGCGTAGGCCATTCCCGTGCCCATCGCGACGACGACATACCGCCAGATGCCGACCGAGAGTGTTCCCGCACGGTCGCTCAACGCGGCATAGACGGTGGCGACACCGCACGAAACAAAGAGGAGGACAAAGGCCAGAAACCGCGCGAGGGCCCCGGAACCGGCGACGGCCGGATCAGCCATCGAGCTCCTCCGTCACCGAGTTGAGGGCGGCCGCCATCGCCGCAACCGTGCTGAAGCGCTCGGCCTTCCGGGCGGCGAGACACCGTCGGAGAAAGCTCCCGATATCAGGGAGTCGGCTTTCGAGGTCGGCCGGAAGCGTAACGTCGCCGTCCCAGGGTGCTCGGCTGTCCGTCTCCGTGTCCTCCCGGCCCCCTGTCAGTGCCTCGCGACCGACGACACCGAATCCGTAGACATCGGTCGCGCCGTCTACCTCTCCGTACGTCCCCGGATCGACGTGTTCGGGGGCGAGATAGTGCTCGGGGATCGACTCGGGGGGACGCCCGTTCCGGAGGAGGTCGACGTAGCCCCAGTCGGTCACTCTGGGGTAGCGCCACGCCTCAGGCTCGCTGAGGATCGTGGCTCTGACGATCGAGCCGGGGGTCAACGCACCGTGAATAACGCCGCGCTCGTGAGCGAATCGGAGCGCGTCGGCGATCGTCCGAAGCGTCCAGACCGCGGCCGCGAGCCGACGTTCCTCACCGAGCGTCGCAACGCCCGTCACCGACTCGTAAGCCGTTACAACCCACGGATCAGGCGTCGTTCCCCAATCGATGACCGGCAGGATCGCGTCGTGGCCGTCGATCGAGTTCCACATCCCGATCCGCCGGTCGAACGCTGGCCGGAACGCCTCCACGGACGGGTCGAACGATTTGAACAGTCCCGCGTGGACATCGCCGTCAGGGGTGTGGTAGACGATCTTAAACGTCCGTGCGATCGATCCCCGGTGGATCGTCTCGATCGGCGTGTATCGGTCGTAGTCGTGGTCGACACTCGGCGGGTCGAACGGCCGATCCGTCGGGGGACTGCGCCTGTCGGTTCCCTCGTCGGTATCGTAAGTGGTCGCGCTTCCGCCGCCGACCCACCCCCAGCGATCGCCGTCGGAGCGGCCCATCGATGCGCCCTCAGGTCCATCGCGGTCGCCCGGCACCTCGACTGTCGTCCGGGCGGCGAACTGTCCCCACATCGCTTCGCGGCACCGCCTGGCGGCGGGCTCTTCGAGCGTCCGAAGTTCGCGCTCGACCGCCGCGGGGTTCGACTGTGCGATGTACGCGAGTGCCCGGGCGGCCGCGGCGTGTGGATCCGACGTGTCAACTTCCCCTGCGATCCGGGAGACGTACGACACGGCTTTCTCCGGGGCAGCGTCCGCGACGAGGCCGAACCCCCACGCCGCGCCGAGCCGAACGCGTTTCGCGTCGCTATCCAGCAACCCGAGCGCGCGGTCGAGTTCTGTTCCCGAGACCGTCTTCGGGTCGTCCAGCGCGGCCGAGAGGATGCGGTTTGCGTCCCGGCGGTCGTCGTCGATCATCGGTTGGATCCGTGCGGTCAGTTGGACCGCGTCGTGGGTGCCATGCCGTCCCGCGTTAAATACCGTTCGGGTCGACTCGGCCGCCGTATCGCCGCCCCGGGCTGTCCCGCGGCGTTCGTCCCCGCCCTGAGAGCGCTAGGTGCCGCAAGGGCCATCACCCGCGCGACACCCCGTGACGACGTTCTCCGACAATGAAAAG
>NZ_JBKEGK010000190.1:0-4995 GCF_046710025.1 Natronomonas sp.
ATTCGGCTTTTATCGGTCGCTATCCGCGCCGGCCTCACTCGGCTTCCGGCATCGACGGCTCCGCTGACGGCGCTTGCTCTGTGGTCGAGTCGCCGTACGTCGCCGAGATCTGTTGGCCGAACCTGTCGGCTGCTATCAGCGCGTCCGCGACCAGCGTCGGTGTCGCCTCGAAGGAGTGGTTGTGGATCGTCTCCGCCTCGGCACAGGCCGCTGTCGCGATCGTCTCAAGCTGCTCGTCGGTTGGGTTGTCGAGCCCGATATCCGCGAGTGTTACCGGGAGGCCGATGTCGAGGGAGAACCGAATCACCTGCTGTATGAACTCGTCGTCGCGCCCCTCAAGAACGAGCTGGGTGAGTGTCCCGATATTCACCTTCTCGCCGTGTTTCGCGCCGTGGGTCGCCTCAACCTGCGTGAGGCCGTTGTGAATCGAATGAGCAGCAGCCAGCCCGCCGCTCTCGAAACCGATCCCGCTCAGGAGGGTGTTTGCCTCAACGACGTTGTCGACGCTTTGGGTAACCCGGTCGCTCTCGACGGCGGCGACAGCCGACTGTGCGTGCTCGGTAACCGTTTCGTAACAGAGACGCGCGATACGATGGCCAGCGAGGGTATCCTTCCCCGAAAGAATGTTATCGCCGTCGGCGATGAACGTCGCGTCGGCCTCGAACCAGGTCGCGAGCGCGTCGCCGATCCCGGCGACAAACAGGTCAGTCGGCGCCTCGGCGATCACGGCTGTGTCGACAATCACTGCCGTCGGGTGCTTCGAGAGAAACCGGTATTCTTCGAACTCGCCGTCGCTCGTGTATACCACCGACAACGCGCTGCAAGGTGCGTCAGTCGAAGCAATCGTTGGAACGACCACAGTGTCGATGTCACACGCCTCACCGACAGCTTTTGCCGTGTCAAGTGTTTTGCCGCCGCCCACACCGATGACAAACTCCGCGCCGATGTCCCCGACTATTGCCGACAGACGATCGATTTCCGCCTTCGAGCACTCCCCGCCGAACTTCTCGGTGGTGACGTCGATCCCGGCATCGTTCAGACTCGCTGTCACCGGCTCTTCGGTGAGTCTCTTCGCCGTCGGGCTTGCGACGTACAGGGCTGTCGACCCCATTGTTTCGACGTGGTCCCCGATCGAGTCGATTGCGTTCCGCTGTTGGATGTACGTATCCGGTGAACCGAAAACTTGCATATGTCCGTGTGAATGGTTAGTCGTGAGTGATATAAACCTTTATTAAAAAACATGATATTTACACCGGCCGAGGTGCCGAACCACCCACGGACGGCTGATACAGTTCCCTGGAAAACATATTTGTGGGAGGCATCGAAACGACGATCAAGCGATGATCGAAGGGAGCCCGGGCAGCGACCCAGAACTATTTACAAGCAAGCCGAGCGCGACGCGTTTTCAGATACTTATACGCATTATCAAACACCAGCCGGCGATCAATCAAAACGAGATCGCTGAAGCGGTCGGGCTCACACCCCAGTCGGTCAGCGACTACCTCCGGGAGCTCAAGACGCAAGGCTATGTCGAGAAGCACGGTCGAGGACGCTACGAGGTCACGAAGGAGGGCGTCAACTGGATACTCTCGCGGACGAAGGAACTAGAGAAGCTGGTTGAGTACGTCGATCGGGAAATACTTCGGGACACGGAGGTCGAGAGCGCAATCGCAGTGGAACAAATAGACGAAGGACAACAGGTCTCGCTCTCAATGCGCGAAAGCAAACTCCACGCGGTCCCGGGGCAAGCGGGCCCGGCGACGGCGGTTGCGGTCACGAACGCGGACGAAGGGGGGGTCGTCGGCGTGACGAGCGTCGACGGGATGGTTGAGTACGACCCCGGCCGGGTGACGGTCGTTACCGTTCCGGAGGTACAAAACGGGGGGCAAAACGGCGTTGATTCGGATCGCCTTACGACGCAGGCCCAGAGACACGGGCGGGTCGCAGCGAACGGCCTCGAATCCACCGTGGCGGCGGAGGCGGCGGGGATCGAGCCGGATATCACGCTCGGGGTCCCCGAGAGCGTTTCGGAGGCGGCCATGAAAGGACTCGACGTGCTCGTACTCACGACCCCAGTGGGAATCACGGATATCATCGAGCAGTTACGACAGGAAGACATCACCCACGAGATGCTTGACGGGACTGACCTATGACTCCCGACGGGACCGAGACGACGTCGCGGGACTGCGCCCCCACAGCATGAAGGCAAGCGCCCGCGCCCACCCGATTCAGGGGCTCATAAAATACCATGGCTTGCGCGACGAAGCCCGGAATATCCCGTCTCACGACTCTATTTCCATGTGTACGGCCCCCTCGAAGACGGAGACGACAGTCGAATTCGGCCACGACGAGGATGTTTGTCTCGTCGACGGGGAGCCGGTCGATTCGGAGGGATACGACCGCGTCACGACGGTGCTCGATCGCGTCCGGCGGACGGCCGGAATCGACGAGGGGGCACGGGTCGAATCTCGGAACACGTTCGAGTCAAACGTCGGTCTCGGGGCGTCAGCCTCGGCGTTCGCGGCGCTCGCGGTCGCCGCGGCGGAGGCAGCGGAGCTGTCACTGACGCGCCGGGAGCTGTCGGCTCTTGCCCGGCGGGGCTCCCCGTCGGCCGCACGAAGCGTCACGGGTGGGTTCTCTCGGCTCCGGACAGACACGACCGCCAACCGGTGCGTCGCCAAGCGCATCGACGCGTCGTTCGACAGCGATATCCGGACCGTCGTCGGGGTGGTCCCGTCGTTCAAGCACACCACACGCGCTCATGAGGAGACGCCGGCGTCTACACTGTTCGACGGTCGGTTGGCATACATCCATGATGCGCTCGCTGAGATGCAGCAGGCGCTGTGTGACGGTGACTTCGAGGCGGCCTTCGGACTCGCCGAGCGCGACTCCTTGCACCTCCTTGCGGTGACGATGACGGGGCCGGATGCGTGGTTCTACTGGCGACCGGAGACCGTTCAGCTCAAGGAACTCGCCTCGGAACTCCGGTCAGAGGGCGTCCCGGTGTACTTTTCATCGGACACCGGCGCAACGGCGTATCTCAATACGACGGCCGAGCACGCCTCGCAGGTCGCCGAACGGGTCGAGTCGCTCGGGATCGAATCCCGGGTCTGGTCGGTGGGTGGCCCCGCGACGCCGATCGGAAGCCACCTGTTCTGATCGCTCGGGTGTGGGTAACGGTATCATTCATGGAAACCTATTTTATTCTTCCTGTGATACTAGTGGTATGGGCTACGTTGCGGGTGTCGACATCGGGAACTCCAGCACTGAGGTTGCACTTCTGCGTCGTTCGGGCAGTGGCGAGACGACGTTTGTTTCGGACGCTCTCTACCGGACGACGGGGCTGAAAGGCACGAAAAAGAACGTCCCGGGTGTAATTAAAGCACTCAGAGAGGCGAGCAAGGAAGCCGGAATCGACGCCTCAGAGATCGACCGGGTGCTTCTCAACGAGGCGGCGCCGGTCATCGGTGACGTTGCGATGGAGACGATCACCGAAACAGTGATCACCGAATCGACGATGATCGGGCACGATCCTTCGACGCCGGGGGGCGTGGGGCTTGGGACGGGCACGACGACGGAGATAACCGCCGATATGGATGAGTATCCGGCGGACGAACCGATCGTCTTCTTGATCCCGGAGACCGTCGATTTCGCCGTCGCGGCAAATAGGATCAACGAGTGGTCGGCGGCAGGATACGAGATCAACGGCGCGATCGTACAGCGAGACGACGCCGTTCTCATCGACAACCGCATCGACGTCGAGATCCCGATCGTCGACGAGGTCGGACAAATCGGCGATGTCCCGCGCGACCAGCGGGCGGCCGTCGAGGTGGCCCCGCAGACGAGCGGCAAGACGATAGACGAACTGTCGAACCCCTATGGAATCGCGACGGTGTTCGACCTCTCGCCGGAGGAGACTCAAAAGATCATTCCGGTCTCACGAGCGCTGGTTGGGAACAAATCCGCTGTGGTGATCAAGACCCCCGAGGGCGATGTCGAGGAACGGACGATCCCGGCGGGCGAACTGCGAATCGTCGACGAGCGTGGGGTCGAAACCGAGGTACCGGTCGACGAGGGGGCGTCTCGAATCATGGAGGCGGTAATGGACAACTGGCCGGTCGCCGACGTCAGAGGCGAGAGCGGTTCAAACATCGGCGGCATGTTAAACCGGGCCCGCGACAGCATGGCAGAGGTCACGGGCCAGCCCGTCGACTCGATCGAGATCCGAGATATCATGGCCGTCGACACGTTGATTCCACAAGAGGTCGAGGGGTCCGTGGCCGGGGAGCACTCCATGGAAAACGCGGTCGCCCTGGCCGCGATGGTAAAGACCCAACAGCTCCCGATGCAACAGATCGCCAACGGGATCGAATCCGAACTCGGGGCTGAGGTTCTGATCCAGGGTGTCGAGGCGAAGATGGCTGTTCTCGGGTCGCTTACGACGCCCGGGACCGACCACCCGGTCGCGATCCTCGACATGGGCGGCGGTTCGACCGACGCCGCCTATATGGACGAGGAGAAGGCCATCGACTCGATCCACCTCTCGGGGGCCGGCGACATGGTGACGATGCTGATCGATTCCGAACTCGGCCTCGACGACCGCGAACTCGCCGAGGAGATCAAGATATACCCCGCGGCGGAGGTCGAGACCCTTTTCAGCGTCAGACAGGAGGACGGAACGGTGAACTTCTTTGACGACCCGGTCGATCCGGAGCTCTTCGGTCGGACCGTTCTGCTCAAAGACGACGAGATGCGGCCGATTCCGATTGATAAGTCCTCCGAGGAGATCCGGCGAGTCCGCCAGCAGGCCAAACGCCGCGTATTCGTCAAGAACGCCGAGCGCGCGCTGAACATTATCACTCCGACAGAAAACATTCGTCATCTGCCGTTCGTGGTCATGACCGGACGCTCGTCGCTCGATTTCGAGATTCCGGAGATGATCTCGGACGCGCTCGCCGAATACGGGATCGTCTGTGGCCGCGCAAACGTCCGGGG
>NZ_JBKEGK010000191.1:0-4988 GCF_046710025.1 Natronomonas sp.
CGTATCTCCGATGTCGATCCTCGGGAGATACCTGTCATCCGGACCGTCCTCGGGAGCCACGACTGGGACGACGTCCGGCGGACCTACGAGGATCTCGACCCCGACCAGTGGGACGACCCACCATCGGAGACCGAAACCGAGGCGGTCAAGCGGCGCACGATCGAGAACCTCCGGGAGATGTTCAACTACTCTGCGGCCTCCGCGGAGTTGACCAGTAGACATGTCATGGGACAGGTGAGCTACCGATGGGACTGATCAAGACCGAACGCCGATGGCTGGGGCCGAAGTTTCTCAGGGCAGAACACCGAGGACAGGAGGTGATTGACCGTGGGGCGTAGAGACGACCTCGACCGGTATCGCGAAGTTGGCGAGGCGAAACGGGAGGACCTCTCGGAGTTCATCCAGTACGGCGACCTGGGTGAGTCCCGCCCCGATGAGATCCGAATCCCGATCAAGATCGTCGACCCGCCGGAGTTCGTCTACGACCCTCGTGACATGGGCGGGGTCGGGCAGGGGCAGGGTGAGACGCCCGACGTCGGCGATCCCGTCGGCGAGCCGCAGCCCCAGCCTGGCGACGATGACGGGGAGGACGGCGACCCCGGCGAGGAGGGGGCTGAACACGAACACTACGAGATGGACCCCGAAGAGTTCGCCGAGGAACTCGACGAGGAGTTGGGACTCGACTTGGAGCCGAAAGGCAAGAAGGTAATCGAAGAGAAGGAGGGCGACTTCACTGACATCACGCGCTCGGGCCCGGCAAGCACGCTCGATTTCGAACGGCTGTTCAAGGAGGGCCTCAAGCGGAAGCTGGCGATGGACTTTGACGACGCGTACATCGAGGAGGCCCTTCGCGTCGAGGGGTGGGGGCCCGCGACCGTCTTCGAATGGGCCCGCAGCGAGCACATCCCGGTTTCGCGAGCGTGGATCGAGGACGCCTACGACTCGATCCCCGCCGATGAGCGCTCCCGGTGGGGTTCGATCGAGGAGATGACAGCGAACGTCGATCGGGAGACGTCCGCAGCCCGAATCCGTCGGGAGGGGATCGACGAGGTCCCCTTCAGGCGCGAGGACGAGCGCTATCGATATCCGGAGATCATAGAGGAGCGCGAGAAGAACGTCGTCGTGGTGAACATTCGCGATGTCTCCGGGTCGATGCGGGAGGCCAAACGCGAACTGGTCGAACGAACGTTCACGCCGCTGGATTGGTATCTCACCGGTAAGTACGACAACGCGGAGTTCGTCTACATCGCCCACGACGCCGACGCTTGGGAGGTCGACCGCCAGGAGTTCTTCGGCATCCGATCGGGCGGCGGTACCAGAATCTCCAGCGCCTACGAGTTGGCGGCGGAGGTCCTCGAATCCGAGTTCCCCTGGAGCGAGTGGAACCGCTACGTGTTCGCGGCGGGCGACTCGGAGAACTCCTCAAACGACACGGAAGAACAGGTAATCCCGATGATGGAGTCGATCCCGGCGAACCTCCACGCCTACGTGGAAACCCAACCCTCGGGGAACGCGATCAACGCCACCCACGCGGGGGAGGTCGAGCGTCACTTCGCTGACGCCTCAAACGTCGCCGTCGCTTACGTTGAGGGGCCCGGCGACGTGGTCGACGCGATCGATACGATACTCAGCACGGAGGACGACTCATGAGCACTCACGACAGACTCCACAAACAGCGGATCGCCGAGGGGTTGACCGAACCGGCGCAAGCGGCGAACGAACTCGCTGAAAAACTCGGCCTCGACCCCTTCGAGGTGAACTACTGGATCGTCGACTACGACGAGATGAACGAACTGATCGCCTACGGTGGCTTCCAGCGCCGGTACCCCCATTGGCGGTGGGGGATGAGCTACGACCGCCAGCAGAAACAGCGGCAGTTCCTCGGCGGAAAGGCCTTCGAGATCGTCAACAACGACGACCCTTCGAACGCCTTCCTTCAAGAGTCGAACGAGCTTGCCGATCAGAAGGCGGTCATCACGCACGTCGAAGCACACGCGGACTTCTTCAGGAACAACGAGTGGTTCCGGATGTTCTCGGAGTCGCCGGACGCAGCCGCAATGTTGGAACGCCACGCCGAGGCGATCACCGAGTACATGGACGATCCCGAGATATCCCGGGAAGCCGTCGAGGAGTGGATCGACCACGTGCTCTGCCTGGAGGACAACGTCGACCAGCACCGGCCGTTCTCGGCGGTGCTCGATCCCGACGGCGAACCCGCGGCCACGGCGGATATCGAGGAGCGTCTGGACGACCTCGACCTCTCCGATGAGGTCAGACGCGAGGTCTTCGACGAGGCGTTCCTCGATTCGATGGCCGACGACGAGGACGGGGCGACGTTCCCGTCTGACCCCGAACTGGACGTGTTGGCGTTCCTAGCGGCCCACGGAAAGGCCTACGACGAGGAAGCTGAGCGGGCGACCGGGTACGAGGAGTGGCAACGCGAGATCCTCGAACTGCTTCGCGAGGAGGCCTACTACTTTGCCCCCCAGAAGATGACGAAAGTGATGAACGAGGGGTGGGCGAGCTACCACGAATCGAGGATGATGGCCGACGAGAACTTTGCCGCCGATGACGAGTTCCTCTCCTACGCCGACCACATGGCCCAGGTGCTCGGCTCCCCCGGATTGAACCCATATAAGTTGGGATTCGAGTTGTGGCAGTACGTCGAGAACCGTCGAAACCGTCGGGAGGTGATCGAGCACCTGCTCCGCGTTGAAGGGGTAACCTGGCGGAACTTCGGCGACTCGGTCGATCTCGATCGGGTGCTCGAGCACATGGAACCGGATCCGGCCGTCGCGGACCCGGCCGGGGCCATCGATACGCTCGATCCCGACGATCCGCGGATCGACGCTGACACGCTCGAACGCGTTCGACGCGGCGAGGATGTCGATGTCGAGCAGTATCCTTGGAAACTACTCACATACGAGGGGATGGCCGAGCGCCACTACTCGCTGGTCAAACGCGAGCACCGGGGCTTTCTCAAGCGTGTCAGCCAGGGCGAACTCGAACGAACCGCCCGGTACCTCTTCGAGACGGACCGCTACGGCTCCGTCGAGGAGGCCATTGACGATGTCGACCGGACGGCCGGCTGGGACCGGATGTTCGAGGTCCGCGAGAGCCACAACGACGTTACGTTCCTCGACGAGTTTCTCACCGAGGAGTTCGTCGAAGAAAACGAGTATTTCACCTACGAGTTCACCCACACGACTGGCGACTTCCGCGCCACGTCGACGGCCGCCGAGGACGTCAAAAAGAAGCTCATGCTACAGTTCACGAACTTCGGGAAGCCGACGATCGCCGTCCACGACGGCAACTTCCGGAACAGAAACGAGTTGCTGCTCGCCCACCACTACAACGGCGTTCAACTCGATCTCGAACAGGCCAAACAGACTCTCGAGCGCGTCTTCGAACTCTGGGGGCGGCCGGTAGCGCTGAAGACGATCCGAAAGGAGTTCGACGAACACGACATCGAGGTCGCGAGGCGGCGCGACCGCGAACCGGAGCCGACGGAGCAGGGAACGCTGATCCGGTTCGACGGCGAATCCTTCGATCGTGAGACTCTCTCCGACGGAGAGATCGAGGATATCCGCGCGACAGAGGTCGATTACGACACGAAACCAGAGGAGTGGCTGTAGGCCCCGCCAGTTCGGGTGCTACCCGTCCTCGGGATCGATTCTGCCGTCACATTCCGCGGCCGGACAGCAAAGATTAGGGAGTAGCAGTCAGAAGAGAGATGCAGAGATGTCGAATGAACGAGACAGCGGGGCAGAGAAGAAGCAATCCGAAACGGGTACATCGAGACGGCGGCAGTTTCTACAGGCCGCAAGCGGCGCCTCAGTCGCCGCACTTGCCGGCTGTCTGGGGCTCGGCGGCAGCGGCGGTGACGGCGGCAACGGCGACCACAGCGAGGCCGAAGACGAGGCCGAAACCGAGCAGGCATCCAATTGGTGCGTTGAAGAAAACGACATAGAGGTCGCCGAAGAGTACCGAACTGCGGAAAGCACCGCCGGCATCCAACGGAACCCGGATGACCTGACCGCCCGCGAGGACGCGGCCTACCAGTGTCACCCGCAAGGATACCAACTCTGTGCGAACTGTCGGTTCTTCATCCCGAGCAAACACGCGGGCGACGAGGGGATGGCCGGCGCCTGTGCCATCGTTGAGGGCCGGGTTCGCTCGCAGGACTGGTGTGCGCTGTACCAGCAACATCCCGAGATTGAGGAGTACCCGAGCCCCAACCCAATCGGAGAGAACGACGAACCTGGCCAAAAGAAACCGCCAAGCAGAAGCGGGTAATATAATCGTAACTTCGATCTCGACGGGTCGCGGTGCGATTCAGTTATACGCTTTCCGCAGGAACACCAGCGCCGCCCCAAACATCGCGAGGTTGCCGAAGAACGCGAGTCGCTCACCGTCACGGTCGTCCGGGTCAGCGTTCCAGAAGTCGTGCATCGTCGTGGTGACGACCGCGAGGAACGTGACCGCAGCCCCGGTGGCAAGTTTGGGGAGTCGCCACAGCGCGATGCCGGTGCCGGCAACGATCATCATCCCCGAGGCAAACGGGGCGGCGAGTTCCGGCATCGGGACGCCGGCTGATTCGGCGTACCCGATGGTATCGTCCATGTCTCGAAAGTCCTCCGAAGCCTGAAGTGCGAGCCCGAGTCCTAACAGCACCCGTCCCAACGTCGACGGCGATTCGGTGTCGTCTGTCATGATTGCTGTAAATACGGGTACGTCTGGCAATCGCATAGTAGTGTCGACGACGGGAATCGAGGCGGCGGTTGCCGCTCGTGACACACGTCGTCCCGGGCGGATTCGAACCGCGGTAACTCCGCTTCGCTCCGTTCTCTGCTCCGAATCCGCGGGCTATTCGCTCGTCACGTCCGTTCCTCGCAGAATAGTCCCGGGCGGATTCGAACCGCCGTCAACGGCTCCAAAGGCCGTTATGATTGGCCACTACACCACGGGACTTCATGCTGGTGTAGGGC
>NZ_JBKEGK010000192.1:0-4981 GCF_046710025.1 Natronomonas sp.
GAGGCCTACGAGGAGCTGACCGCCGACTCCCTGGAGATGCTCAACGATCAGCTCGACGCGGTGCTTGAGGCCCACGAGCAAATCGAGACCCAAACGCTCGAGGCCTTCGAAGAGGCCGAGGCGCAGTTCGAGGAACTGCAGGCTCAACTCGAGTCCGGCGACGGTGACTTTGCCGAGGGGTTCGACGCCCCGACTGAGGCGTTCACCGACCAGTTCGAGACCCAACTCGAGCAGTTCCGGACCCAAGTTGAGGAGATGCTCGAGCGCGTCCAGTCGACCCAGTTCGACGCGGACGAGTAGCGGAGAACACCCCAAGATGACAGACACAATGCACCGGATTTTTGTAGACCAACCGAGGACATACCAACAATGAGTGATACTAACAAGCAGATGCCGGCCGAGTGGAACGAACTAGTCGAGAACATGAACAACGCGGTCGCCCAATCGATGGAGCAGAACATGGAGGCCAGCGCGGCGTTCATGGAGTCGTGGGCCGACGCGATGGAGGACTCGGTGCCGGACGAAGAGGCTCTGTCGAGTGGCGTTGAAGGGTACAGCGACGCCTACGAGGTGTGGATGAACGCCGCCGAGGAGATGTCCGGCCGGACGACCGCGGCCGCCGAAGGCGAGGACGTCGATATGACGGAGTTCCGTGACATCTGGCTGCAGAGCGCCAACGAAGCGTTCAAAGAGGTCATGGGTACCTCCGCCTTCGCGGCTGCCAACGGCCAGTTGGTCAACTCGATGATGGAGATGCGCGAGGAGGTCGACGCGATGGGCGAGGATACCCTCGAACAGCTCGGGATGCCGACCCAATCGGA
Organism: Natronomonas sp.; assembly: GCF_046710025.1. Lineage (GTDB taxonomy): Archaea > Halobacteriota > Halobacteria > Halobacteriales > Haloarculaceae > Natronomonas. The sequence continues at coordinate 822 of NZ_JBKEGK010000192.1, forward strand.
CATCGACGAAGTCGGCGAGCGCATCATCGAACTGGAGCGACGCCAACACAGCGTCGAAAAGAAACTCGATCGAATCATCAAGGCACTCGAATGAGCATCAACAACCCATTCTCGATGGCGTTGAACTTTCAGCGCGAACTGCTCGATACCACCGTCGAGTCGGTCGACCGCGCCTCGATCGCGGGCGAACAGGCCGAACGGATCGAGAACGTCGAGGTCGGACAGACCCCGAGCGAGGTCGTCTACGAGGAGAACAAGCTCGAACTCCTCCACTACGAACCCGAGGTCGACGAGCCCCACGGGACCCCGATTCTCATCGTCTACGCGCTGATCAACAAGCCGTTCATCCTCGACCTCCAGCCGGGACGAAGCGTCGTTCGCCGCCTGCTTGAGGCGGGCCACGACGTCTACCTCATCGACTGGAACGAACCCTCGCGGATGGATCAACACCTCACGCTCGACGACTACGTCAACCGGTACATCGACAACTGCGTCGATGTCGTCCGCGAGCGCTCCGGAGCCGATCAGATCAATATCCTCGGCTACTGTATGGGCGGGGGGATGACGTCGATCTACACCGCCTTCCATGGGGAAAAAGTCCAAACGCTCGGCCTGATGGCCGCGGGCCTCTGTTTCCAGGAGACCGGCGGCGTCCTCGAACTGTGGGGCGACGAGGAGCACTACGACCCGCGAGACGTCGTCGATGTCTACGGCAACGTTCCCGCAGACATGCTCAAGATCGGCTTTGCGCTCATGGACCCCGTGGCGAACTACGTTTCGAAGTACGTCCGTCTCTACGAGAATCTCGAGAACGACGATTTCGTCGAGAACTTCGCCCGAATGGAACGGTGGCTTGACGAGGGTATCGACCTTGCTGGCGAGACGTACATCCAGTTCCTTGAGGACATCTATCAAGAGAACAAACTCTACAACAACGAGATGTATGTCGGTGGCGAGCACGTTGATGTTACGGAGATCGACGTGCCCGTCCTGCAGATCGTCGGCGAGTACGACAATCTTATTCCGCCGGAGACAAGCAAGCCGTTCAACGACATCATCGGTAGCGATGACACCGAGGTCATCGAGTACCCGACCGGCCACATTGGGCTTGCGGTTTCGAGTTCGAGCCACAGCGATGTCTGGCCGGAGGTCGCCGAGTGGTACTTCGAGAAATCGCCCGCCGATCCGGCCGAGGCGGACTCAACCGAAGCGTCTCCGGACGATGCGGTCCAGATCGAGATCGACGACGACCTCTCGGCCGACGCCGAGGCCAACGGGACCGACACCGGCGAGGTCGACCCAGACGCCGAGAGCGAGGACGACGCGTCCGCAGAGAGCGTCGAAACGCTCGCCGGGATCGGCCCGACGTACGCCGAGCGCCTCAGTGACGCCGGACTCGGCACCGTCGACGCGCTGGGGGCCGCCGACGCGGAGACGATCGCCGAGGTGGCGAACGTCAGCGTCACGCAGGCCGAAGAGTGGCTCGCGCAGACAGAGTAAGGCTCCCCGTTCGTCTTTATTTTTCGACCGCCGCGCCCACACTCTTCAGGTTTCAACCGTTGCGACGGCAGACGTTTTGGCATCGATTGTTTCGGGGTCGCTCATTCCGGCCTCGCTCGTTCCGGGTTCGGTGGTTTCGGCTTTGTCCGCTCCAGTTTCGAGCGTTCCCGCTTCGGCCCCGGGTGCCGACACCGTCACGCCGGAAAAGAGCAGCCTGACGTGTCCGAGGTATGGCACCCGGAGTTCGGCCGTGCCGACGATCCATCCCGGACGGACCGGCGCCGAGAGCCGCGATGCCTGGTCATAGTTCGTGTTCGTCACCTCGTTGTCACCCTTCGTAACGAACCCGGCGTGGGGCGCCGGACAGTAATTCAACGCCGCGCAGTCCTCGGCGCCGCCGGTGGCGCCGGGTTCGGCCCGGTCGTACCAGTTTTCGCCCTCCTCGACCCACAACATCGCGCGGTGAATGATCGGCGTCTGCCCGGCGTTGCCGTTGGGTTGGAAGACGATGACGTCGCCGGGGCGATCGAACGTCGTCCGGTCACGTTCGGCGGCCACGTCGGCCGGGACGACACCTGTCGATCCATCTGGGGTGTTGACCGCCCCCTCTGGAACGAAGCGGCCGTTGTCGACGATGAAGACCAGATCTCCGCGTTCCATGTTCGGCTCCATGCTGCCGGATTCGACCGCCACCATCGGCGGCCAGACGCCGCTAATGGTAAACAGGAGCAGCCCGATCGCGAGTACGATCGCGACACTCGTGAGCACGTCTCGAACATAAATCAACGCCCCTGAATCGGCGGTGCGAAGCCGCCGGAACCAGCCGACAATGCCGCTGGGGGACGCCGCCTCATCGGGCGCTCCGTTTCGGTCCTTGGTGGCGGATGGCGCGTCGCGACGGGCACCGGAGGGCTCGTCGGCCGATGTCTTATGACGGTCTTCGGGCGACGTGTCGGACGAGTCGTCGCGGCGACGCTCGTCCGGCCTATCTGTCATTACCCGCCCGTAGCGGGGCGACGAACGTGAACGTTCTGGGTTCGTACACAGTCGTCCCTCGCCGCAAAATGCGCTTTCGGAACCAGACGCGTTCGCTCCGGAACCGGGGCGCGGTTTCGAACGCTGAAGCGGACTGTAGCTTGATAAGTACGCTTGCAGTAGTCGAAGCCGATCAACGATGCCGTCGTGTCGAAACTGTGGAACCACCCTCGGCCAGTCCGACAACTTCTGTTCGAACTGTGCCACCCCACAAAACGAGGAGGCCAGCCGGCGGCTCGGCGAGTACATCGACCGGCGGGCCCGGCAGACCAGCGGGGGAGGTGGGTCCGGGCCGGGAGACGGCACATTGCGAACCCGGCTCCAGTACGCGCTCGGCTACCTCGGCGTCGTGGCCGGGCTGGCGACGCTGACGGACATCGCGGGGGTGTTTTTCCTCGTCGCCGGCATCTTCGTCCTCCCGCCGGTTCAGGCCGCAATCGAGTCACGCCTCGGTCGGCCGATCGGCGCTCGTCCGACAGCGGTGGCGACCGCGGCGCTGTTCGTCGTCGGAGCCGCGGCGTTCGCCGTCGTGTAAGCCGTTCCGTCGCATCACAACCGTTTTCTATCATTCCCCCGGCGTAATCAGGTATGGCACTCACGAACGGCGACGCGCTTGCAATGGCCCTCGGCGCTGTCGCCGTCGTCTTCTCGGGGTTCGTCCTCGCGCACTCGGCATGGGGGGGGCTCGCCCTGCTCGTCGCCGGGGCGCTCGCGCTGTCGATCCTCCCGCTTCGAGCGCGACTGCCGGCCGCTGGCCCTGCGGTCTGGATCGCCTTCCTCGTGCTCTGTTCGGTCGGCACCGCTGGATTTTTGATTGGCTTCGGAGTGTTTGACGACCCCGACATCGAGCACGACGCCGAGGCAACGCTCCATGACGCCGGCACCGACAATGCAACCGTTCTTGTCACGGGAACGGTGACAAACGTCGGCGACGGTCCTGCGGACGCCGTCTCGGTCCGCGTTACAATTTATAACGGCACCGAGACGGCGCTGGAGCGCGACACCGTCGCACTCGAAGATGTCGGGGCAGGCGCCGAACGCCAGTTCTTTGTCCGATTCGGGCCCGAGGAGACCCTCTCGGCCTTCGAGACGTTCGACGTTGAGGTGACCGTCGAGGGATCGGGAGCCCCCGATCGCCTGCGGTGATGCCCTCCACACTTATTCGGATGGCTGTCGAGAGGCGGGTATGGAAGTCCTCGATATCGGGGCCGTGCTCGCAGGGCTCGTGCTCGTCCTCTTCGGCGCGGCGCTGTCGGTGTACGCGACCGCCCTGTTGGGCGTCCTGATCGGTGCCGCCGGGGGGTACGTCCTCGCGCCGCAGCTGTTGGGTGTCGTCGGCGCCGGAGGTGTCGTGGGACTCGCGGCCGCTGTCGTCGCTGGCGGAGCGTTGGGCGCCGTCCTCGCGTCCGTCGCCCTCTCGGTCGCGACTGCGGTCCCGTCGTTCGTCGTGGGCGCGTACCTCGGCCTCTACGCTGTCACGCCACTTTTCACCGCCGGTGGCCTCGTCCGGTACCCCGTGGCGGTTGCCACCGGCGTCGCCGGAGCGGCCCTCGGTCTCATGCTCACCAGGGTCGCGCTGACGTTCGTGACGGCCTTCGTCGGCGCGGCGCTCGCCTCCGGGTCGG
>NZ_JBKEGK010000193.1:0-4929 GCF_046710025.1 Natronomonas sp.
GAGAGCGTGAAACAAGATATGGGGCGCAAGAGACCGAACGCGATTCCGTGCCTCAGAGCACGTGGGCGTGACTGGTCCGTGTGCGAAAGAAGCCGAGTCATGGGCGTTACAGCCCGGGTGCCGCGCCGTGCGGCACCCGGGAAAGCCCGAATAGGTGAAGTTCTGCGTCACGCGCTGGCGTCCCGAGTCACGAGATCGCTTCCCCCAGACGCGACGACCGCTGTGTGATCGCATCGACGAGGGAGCTGCGGGCCGCCGAGGGGGCGGCCCGCAGTGGCCGGCCGCGGCCCAGCGTGAGCCACAGCTATCGCCAGACAGCGACCGCACCGCCGTGTCGTTCCCATCCGCCTGCCGGCTGGTCGGGCAGCCGTCACCGAGTCGGCGGAATCATTTTGTCGTCAGCGGTGGTTTGTTCGGCCGGCAGCGTTCCCATAGGTGAATACACCTGTCACAACGTGTGTTTATTCGTAGCCGCGAGAGTCGAAGCAGCCCGGACTAGCGCGCGGCAATACAGCCGGTCGAAAACGGCCACCGTGCCCGGTGTTTTTATATACTCCCACGAAATCCGTGGTATGTTCGACCGGATTCTGTTTCCGACCGACGGGAGCGAGGGCGCTGACGCGGTGTTCGATCGCGTGTTAGGCGTCGCGGAGGCGCACGACGCGACCGTCCACGTCCTCAACGTGGCCGATACGACCCACGACAGCGTCACACGAATTGAGGGAGAGGTCGTCGATGTCCTCGAACGCGAGGGCGCGGAAATCGTCGAAAAAACGGCTGAGCGCGCGGCGGACCGGGGCGTTTCGACCGTTACTGATGTCATTCAGGGCGGTGTGGCCCCTACCATCGACGCATACACCGAGGAGTACGGTATCGACCTGATCGCCCTGCCGACGAGGGGGCGGGCCGGGCTCGAACGTTTGCTCCTCGGGAGCACGACCGGCCGCGTCCTCCGCCGTTCGGCCGTTCCGGTGCTGACCTTCGACCCGACCGACGACCCGGCTCCGTACCCCGCCCGAAGCGTGCTCGCGCCGACCGATGGAAGCGCGGGCGCGGAGGCGGCCCTCAAGTTCTCGGTCGAACTCGCGGCGGCGACGGAGGCGGCCATACACATACTCTGTGTCGTCGACGAGTCGGATCCGATAGTTGATTTGTCGGCAGACACGACCGACGAGCGAGCGGGTGAGGTGATCGAGACTGCGACATCCATCGCCGAGGACGCTGGCGTCGAATCCGTCGTCGGGGCGGTCGAGACGTCCTTGTCGATCCGGCGGGCGATCGAGTCGTACGTCGGGACACGCGGTGTCGACCTCGTCGTAATGGGTGCGCGTGGACACCGTGTCCTCGAGCGTCGCCTCCTCGGGAGCGTCACCGAACGGACCGTCCAATCGGTTTCGATCCCGGTGATGACCGTTCCTGAACCGGACGCGTGAACGCGAGTCGACCGCGCGCTCGGGAGGGTCGGGGAATAAAATCCCCGGAAACCAACGATTGAAGTACGTTATGTGATAGTATTGCTCACGATGAATGACCGACCCACACTCGTCGAGGAGGCGATGACCGAGACGTTGGAGATCATCCAACCGGACGCGGCGGTATCGACGGCCGCGGCCGAGATGCGGAACCGTGGGCTGGGCGCACTACTCGTGACGACAGCCCCGCCCGCGATTGTGACGAAAAGCGATATTCTGGATGCCGTCGCCGACGGCCTCGATCCAACGACCACCTCCGTTGGAGCGGTAATGACGCAACCCGCCGAGACTGTCCCGCCGGACTGTCCACTGAACGAGGCCGCCGCGATGATGACGACGTTCGGCACTGATCACATCCCCGTTGCGGACGACGACTTCCTTGGGATGGTGTCGATGGCGGATGTCACCGCCAGAGAGTCGTGATGCTGTCGGACGAGCGTTAGTGACTGACCGGGCTGATAAAAGACGACACGATGTTAACCGCTCCGCTCGGGGTCTCGGGCCCGGTGTTCACTTATCAGTTGGTCGATCTCGGCGGCTTTCCGTTCGCGTCGTCGCTCGGTCGCTCGATCGTTCCAGTCCTCGATCACGGCTTCGACTTCGTTTTCGCGGGCGACGGCGAGTTCATCCACCTCCTGAATCGTGACATCTGACGCTGGCCCGACCGGAACCTCGTGCTCGAAGAGAACTTCGTCGGCCTGTTCGGAGAGGCCGCCATCCCGCAGCACGACGCGGGGATCGTACCCCGCTAGCCGTTCAGCGGTTTCGCGCCCGGCCCCGCTGGCATCACGGAGGTAGACGACATCATCGGGAGCGATGCCGTACTCGTCGTCCGCCTGCCGGATCGCACCCTTGGTGAACTGCTCGACCGGCTTGACGGGGACGAGGCCGCGCTTTTGCTCCGCCACATCGGCGAAGTTCGAGTGATCGAGTTTCCACAACTCTTTGAGCCGCTCGAGTTTGTCCTCAAGTTGTTCGTTGGCCGTTTCGGCCTCGGAGAGTTCTCGCTTGAGTCGTTCCGTCTCGCGCTCGAGCCGGGTCACCTCCCGGCGCTCCCTTGCCTCCCGGCGCTCCTCGCGGCGGGCCTCGGAGAGTTCAGACTCCAACTCATCTATCTGTTCGTCCTTCCGCGAGACGGTCTCGCGAAGGTCCTCTACGTGCCCTTCGAGGCGCTGGACGCGGTCCTTGAGTCGCTTGATCTTCTTTTCGTCGTCCGTGAGTTCGCGGGGGTCGTGGGCTGACTCCTCGGTCTCACTTCCGTCGTCATCGCGCATCGCTTCGAGGGCGGACTCGACGCTCTCCCCATCGGAGACGACCGTCGCGATGACCTCCCCGCGGTCGAACTGCGGCGGGACCTTTTCGGCAATTCGCTCGAACTGGTCCGCGTGGTCGTCGAAGGCGAAAAGCGCCGCCGCCATCGCGTCCCGCTCGTGGTCGTTATCGTAATGCTCCTCCCGCGTGCGATGGAGTTTCCGGTCGACCGAGAGATCGCTGTCGGGGATCCAGCCGGCGGCGTCGAAGCTCCGCCTGATCTTCTCGACAGTCTCGGGCATCGGTTCGACATCGGCGGCGACGACGATCGGCCGGCCGTGCTCGACGATCCACTCGACCACGTCGGCCGTGTCGACTGTCCGGCTCGACCACACATCGAGGACGCTCCCGTCGAGATCGGTCACCGCGACGGCGGTTGTCGTCCCGGGGTCGATGCCGACGACGACGTGGTCGCGGCGCTTCGCGAGCGGCTGGTACTCGATCCCGTCGCGGCGTTCGCGCTCGATCTCGATCCGGGTGTCGCCGGAGCGATGTTCCGAGACGGGAAGCTCGGCGGGCGTCGCCTCGACCTCGAAGCGGGCCTGCGAGTAGCCACCGTACTTTTCCGTTACATCCTGTTCGTACTCGAGGGCGGCTGTTTCGAGCTTCGATTCGACCTCCCGTGCGGTCTTTTTAACTGAACCGTGGATCCGACGGGTGAAACGGTCCTCGCTCCAGCCACCGCTCCCCGTTGATCGCCCCCGCGACACCTTTATCTCAGTCGTGTTTGTGAACGCTGACACTTCGTAGCCGACGTTTCGGGCTGCGAGCCGGGCTGCCGCCTCGGCCTCCTGCATCGGCTGTTTGCCGTAGGGAACGCCGTGGCGGCTGGCGACCCGCGAAAGCGGTTCCGGCCGTTCGTCGCCCGTCACCTGGACGAGTTTCGTCTCCGAGGGTAACCCTCGGAGGAACCGGACCAACCCTGCTTTGTCCTCGGCGAGTTCATACGTGTTGTCCGTCGCCACGATGGCCGGTTCTTCCCCCTCGATCCGGCGGTGGAGTTTCCGGAGCGAGACGACATCGCGCTCTATCGTCTCCCCGTCGTAGGTGACGACAGCGTATGAGGGGGCGTCGCCCCGAACGTCGCCGCTTTGAATGTCGACGCCAAAGATGCGGTTGTTCAGGGCGCTCGTTCGCGTGCTCACGTTTACCGATAGGGTGTCATCGGTCATAAATCCCGTGACGGGAGAGGTTTCAGCTCGCCTCATGACCGACCAGACGGCCGAATCAGGGTACTAAACGGACCAATCGGATTCGCTTAACGAGCGCTCCGGGGCGGTGAAAAGCGGTGGAAGTAGCATTCGCTCCCGACCCAAACGATCGCTTCGCTCGCGTTTCCGTGGGCTGAATCCAGCGCCGCCGCTTACTGTTGGTCGGCAGGATGCGGTGGGACTGGGATTTGAACCCAGGAGGCTTGCGCCATCTGCTTTCAAGGCAGACGCAATGGGCCGCTCTGCCATCCCACCTGTCAGAAGCTTACAGATCGGCTCGTGTCATGCGACGTTCGACACTCCCCAGGACAAACGCCGCGTCCCACACGGATCCAATCGCGGTTGCGTTGAACCGCGCTGAGAGCATCGAAATCACACTCATTGAAGCCTACAAGTACGTCAAACCCCAATAGGTATGAAAATGTCGTCTTGCCCCAGAGACAGCGTCCGATCAAGCCGATCGGTAGCCGCTGTGAGTAAGTGACGGGAGACGGGCGAACGCACTAGTAACCGACCCCACCCTACTTTGCTCGGCCTTGCGGCCTCGCTCGTTGGGGGTGGGGCCACTGGCAGAGCGTCGCTCTGGCAAGGCCTCGAAAGGCGTCGCCTTTCGGTGGCTTTGATGTGGTTCTCGCTTTCAGTTGGCGCGACGGGGCGTCTTGTGCGCCCCGCCTACCGGACGCCCTTCGGGGTCGACAAACCCACCATTCAGGGCCGGGCTACTGCGGCCCGTACTGCGCGCCACTTGTGGACGCACAGCACTAACTGGCAGTAAGATATGGTGCAGTATAGTGGTTGCGAAAGCTCGTGTCGGCTTCCTCTCCGGCCGACTCGCGTCGCGCTTCCGACTGAGCGTCGGAACCCCTCGCTCTCTCCTCACGGGCCGTGCGCGGCGCTCCGCGCCGCGAATTCGAGGCGGTGAAGCCGCCTCGCAA
>NZ_JBKEGK010000194.1:0-4920 GCF_046710025.1 Natronomonas sp.
CACGCACCGGTCCAGTCGGGCTCCGACGAGGTGCTGGAGACGATGCGCCGCCAACACCGCGTCGGGAAGTTCCGCGAGGTTGTCGAGACGTTCGACGACCGTCTCGATCACTGGACGCTCTCGACGGATTTCATCGTCGGCTTCCCTACAGAAACCGAAGCCGATTTCGAGCGCTCGATGGAGCTTCTGGCAGATGTCCGCCCCGAAAAGATCAACGTCACCCGTTTCTCGAAGCGCCCCGGCACTGACGCCGCCGACATGAAGGGTCTCGGTGGGACAATAAAGAAGGAACGCTCAAAGGCGATGTCGGAGTTGAAACGCGAGGTCTGCACCGAAACCCACGCCTCGATGGTCGGCGAGGCCCACGAGGTGCTCGCCGTCGAGCCCGGCACCGGCGACTCAATCAAGTGCCGCGACGAGGCCTACCGACAGGTGATCATCACGAACGCGGCCGAGCGGGGCGTCGAGATCGGTGACATTCTCGACGTCGAGATCACCGCCCACGAAGCGATGTACTGCTTCGGCGACCCGGTCTAATCGGGGCTTGACCGCGCGCTACCGTTCGGCGGCCTCCTTCCACTCGCCGATGCCCTCGGGGTCGAGATGTAAATGAACGTCGCCAACATCCTCCATCGACTGCAGCGACGCCACGAGCTCGGTTTCGATCGTATGAGCCGCAACGAGCGTCAACTCGCCGTCGACCTCGACGTGGGCCTCGACCTCGAGGTCGGTGCCGTCGTAGAAGACGGCGAGGTCGTGGACGCCGGAAACCGCCGGATGCGATCGAAGGGCGTCGGCAACCGCCCGGCGTTGCTCGTCGCTCGGGGCGGCGCCGATGAGATACGAGACGTTTTCGCGGCCGATCTCGACGCCCTGGTAGACGACGAGGAGGCTCACGAGGCCGCCGGCGGCGGCGTCGAGAACCGGGTACCCGAGGAAGACGCCGCCGACGCCGACCAAGGCGGCGACCGAGGTGTAAATGTCGTTTCGGCAATCGATGGCCAGCGCGTCGAGTGCCGAGGAACCGACTGTCGCGTTGACGCGGACGGTGTACCGGTACAGCAGGTACATATCCGCCATCGAGAACGCCAATGCGCCGACGAGCAGGGGGCTAAACAGGACCGACGGCCCCTCGATGATGCCCTGTGCGGAGTCATAGAGGAGGTTCAGCCCCAACAGGACGATGACGGTGCCGACGAACAGCGCGGCCAACGGTTCGACCCGTTGGTGGCCGTGGGGGTGACTTTCGTCGGGGTCGTCGTAGACGCTTCGGCCCCACACCAACACGACAACGCTTGCGACCAGGTCCGCGACCGAGTGGGCGGCGTCGGCCAGAAGCGCCACGGAGCCGAACGCGAGGCCGGCGGCGGCCTCGACGGCGATCTTGATCGCGTTCCCGAGGACGTTGACGACGCTTGCGCGGGTAAACCCGCGTCTCGCGGCGTCAGCGTCTAATCCCGCCTCGGCAACGGCAGTGTCGCTCACACCCGGGTGTACCCGAACCGCCCTGATAAACCATCGGATTAGATAACTCAAATAGAATTTTTAGATGCTGTCGAACAATCGGGACTCATGGACGGGGACAGACCACGGCCGTCGCTCGCTGACGGCAACGAACGGCCGTCGCTCGCTGACCGTCCCGACCGATCACTCCTCGACGAGTGACTCGCCGACCAGAACTGCGCCGTTGTCGGCCGTCCGCGTCTCCGACTGCTCGGCGAAGGCTGCGCGGAGTTGGTCGTAGCTCTCCTCGAGGGCTTGAACGATGACCTTCGTGTCCGAACAGACCGGCATGAAGTTGGTGTCGCCACCCCATCGCGGGACGACGTGAGTGTGAAGATGGTCGTCGACGGAGCCGCCGGAGGCGTCGCCGAGGTTGAGCCCGACGTTGAGGCCGTCGGGGCCGAAGGCCGCCTCAAGCGCCATCATCGTCCGCTGTTTGAGCTGCGCGTGATCCGAGAGCACCGCTGCTTCGAGTTCGGTGTAGTCGCCAGTGTGGGGTCGCGGGATCACCATCACGTGCCCCGGATTGTACGGATAGTTATTCAACAGGACGAACGCGTGTTCGGACTCGGCGACGACGAGCGCCTCGCGGGCGTGGTCGCGGTCGGGGAGGACGCAGAACGGACACCCGTCGATGTCGGCCTCCGAGTCGTCGCGTTCGACCCACTCGATGCGCCAGGGGGCGAACACCTGCTCCATACGCGTCTTCCGGGCGGCGACGGGATAACCCTGTCCGACCGGACATAGTATATAAATGCGTTGGCCGTTCAGCGCCGGTTTGAACGATCACGCCGGTGCAAAACAGTTTTTAAACGGTCTCGGTACTGCAGAGTCGGTTTCGGGCAAATACCGGAACACGGCTGAACGGTTCGCAACCGACTCGCCGTTTTAGGGGTCATTCGACGGTATCGATAGATGATCATGTCCACCCGACTCGACGACGTTGACAGCGGGATGACCGAACGCTGTGAGACGTGTGGCCGCGACACCCCCCACGATGTCTCGATCCAACTCCGGACCGAGAGCCGTCAAGAGGAGAACGCAGAGTTCTCGCGGGAGCCCTACCGCGTTTCGACTTGTCGGCGCTGTGGGGCCGAACGCTCGATCCGAATGAACAACGCGTGAGCGCGTCCCGGGGGGTGTCGCGGCCGATTCGGCCTCATAGTCGATACCGACGGATCAGAATCTTCATTGTGCGCCTCACCGGAGACGAACATATATGATTCCGATCGACGACACGCCCCTGTGTCGGGACGGGAAAGTACTCATTTTGGCCTACGACCACGGCCTCGAGCACGGCCCCGTCGATTTCGAGGGCATCCCCGAGAGCGCCAACCCGGAGCGCATCTTCGAGGCGGCCACCCACTCCGCGGTCACGTCCGTCGCCGTACAAAAGGGTCTCGCCGAGGCGTATTACCCAAGCTACGAGGACGACGTGTCGCTGCTCGCCAAGCTCAACGGGACCTCGAACCTCTGGATGGGCGAACCCGACTCGTCGGTCAACTGCTCCGTCGAGTACGCCGCCGAACTCGGCGCGTCCTCGGTCGGCTTCACCCTCTACGGCGGCTCGAACAACGAAATCGAGATGGCCGAGGAGTTCCGCGACGCCCACGAGGCCGCCCGCGAGCGGGACCTTCCCGTCGTGATGTGGTCGTACCCGCGCGGACAGGGCCTCAAAAACGACACGAAGCCCTCGACGATCTCATACGCCGCGCGCCTCGCCCTCGAGTTGGGCGCCGACGTCGCCAAGGTCAAACACCCCGGTAGCCGCTCGGCGATGGAAGAGGCGGTCCGGATGGCCGGCAAGACGAAGGTGGTCATGTCCGGCGGCTCCAAGCGTAGCGACCGGGCCTTCCTCAGAAGCGTCAAAGAGACGATCGACGCGGGCGGGAAGGGCCTTGCCGTCGGCCGGAACGTCTGGCAGCGCGAGAACCCCGAGCGAATCCTCGACGCCATCGAATCGGTCATTTTCGATGAGGCGACCGTCGACGAGGCGCTCGCCGCGGTCGAGTAGATGACCGACACTATCGACGCCGTCGTCGACTCGATCGCATCCGTCGCCCCCGACGTCCGCGCGGGACTCACCGGCCGCCGTACCTACGACGCCGGCGCCAATCCCTCGGGTGATCGCCAACTCGAAGCCGACATCTACGCCGATGAACTCCTCAAGGAACGACTCCTCGCGCTCGAGTCGGTCGTGGGGTACGCGAGCGAGGAACGGGGCTCGGCTGTCGGACCCGAATCGGACGGGCCGGTCCCCGAGGACGACCGACGCTACGTGGCCGTCGATCCCCTCGATGGCTCCTCAAACCTCAAATCGAATAACACGATGGGGACGCTGTTCGCCGTCTACGACGAGCCGCTGCCGACCGACGGGTCGGCGCTGCTCGCCAGCGGCTTCGTCCTCTACGGCCCGATCACCACGATGGTCGTCGCCCGCGAGGGGACAGTCACCGAGTCCGTGATCGAGGAGGGAACCCGGCGGACCGTCGATGCCGACCTGACGCTTCCCGAGGAGCCGACGGTTTACGGCTTCGGGGGCCGCGTCCCCCAGTGGCGCGAGGATTTCTCGGAGTACGTCTCCGAGGTCGAGTCGGAGCTGAAACTCCGCTACGGCGGCGCGATGATCGGCGATGTGAACCAAGTTTTGACCTACGGCGGGATCTTCGGCTACCCCGGCCTCCGGGACCGCCCCGAGGGGAAGCTCCGGCTGTGTTTCGAGGGGCACCCGATCGCCCACATTGTCGAAACGGCCGGCGGCGCCTCCTCGAACGGCGAGCAGTCGCTGTTGTCGCTGACGCCCGATCGGCTCCACGAACGAACACCGCTTTTTGTCGGCAACGAGGCGTACATCGACCGACTCGAAGCCACACTCGAGTGAACGGGCGCTGGTCCGCCCGTTTGACGCGGTCGGAGCCGCCAGAGCGAAGCCAGCGGCCGTCCTATATGATGTATGATACGGGAGGGAGAAACGGCGCCAGACTTTGCACTCCCCGGCGTTGAGGGCGGCGAGCCAGCTGTCTACGAACTGTTCCGGCCGATTGAGGCCGGCGATGCCGTGGTGCTTTGGTTCGTCCCGACACCGTTCCTGCCGACCGCGACGGCAGAGTTGCGCGCAATCGAGGCGGCCGGCTGGCCCGATCTCTCCGGACTCCGAGTGTGGGTTCTCGCGATGGACAGCATCTACGCGGCCGCCGACTACGCCGACCGACACGGGCTGTCGATGGCGTTTCTCGGCGACGCCTCGAGCGCGGCGGAGTACTACGGCGTTCGCCACGACGAGTGGGAGGGCCACTACGACGTCCCGAAGCGGGCGGTCTTCCTCGTCGGGACCGACTGGGACGTCGCGTTCGCGTGGGCCGGCGTGGATGCCTTCGACGCACCTGACCCCTCGCCCGTCGAGGCGGTCGGCAACGC
>NZ_JBKEGK010000195.1:0-4892 GCF_046710025.1 Natronomonas sp.
TAAGCCGATCGCGGTCGGCTGTCACCTCGGCGTCGCCTGCAACAACGAGCGACAGCGCTCCCGTCTCGACTGTCTCCCAGGCGTTCCGGGTAACCCGCTCGAGCGATACCTCCGCGAGAGTCGTGGCGGGGTCGCCCTGCCGTGCGAACGCCAACAGCCGTTCGATGAGCTCTGCCATCCGTTCGTGGGCCTCGTCGATCGACTCGAGATGTGCCGTCAGCCCCTCTTCGTTAGCGGTCCGGGCCAGTTCGAGGTGGCCGCGGGCGACTCCAAGGGGATTCCGGAGGTCGTGGCTGACGACGCTCGCGAACTCGTCGAGGCGCTCGTTTTGTCGCTCGAGTTCGCGCTCGCGGCGCTTTCTATCCGTGATGTCGGTGTAGATCGCGTAGCCCCTCGCCGTCTCCGTGCCGACGTCGTGCGGAACGATGTGGATGATGAAATCCCGGATGCCGTCGACCGTCATCCGCTGGACCTCGTCGTGTAGCGACAGCCCGCGCTGGAGGCGTCGGTTGTAGGCCTCCACGTCCGTCTCGACGCTGCCGGGAACGACGTACTCGTCGAGGTTCTCGCCGGCGATGGCCGCCGTTCGGTGGCCGAACGTCGCCTCGAAGGCGGGATTAACGCGCTTGACGATCGGCTCGGCGTCGCGCATGACCACTTCCGCAGTCGGGTCGGGGATGTTCTCGAAAAGCGCGGCGAAGTCGTCGCGCTCGCGGCGAAGTTCGGCCCCTTTCTCCGCCCGGTCAAGCGCGGCCTCGGCGTTCGCCGCGAGTACGGTCGCGAGTTGGATGTCCGTCTCCTCGAAGGCGTCCGACTCGCAGGCCCCGATGGCGAAGACGCCGTGATTGCCGAGCGGGAGACACGCCCCCGAATCGAACGGATGCCTGTCGATCCACCCCTCGGGGTCCTCGCCTGAGACCACGTACCGTTCGCCCTCGCTGAACACCCGTCCGGGGATTGTCCCGTCGATCGGGCACCCCCCGTCGCCGGGTGGGCGGGCGCGCGTTCCGTCACCATCGGTCGGGCGGGCACGTTCGCTGCCGTCGCCGCCAGCGTCGGCTCCCGATCCCAGTTTGGCCACGTCGGCCACCAACTCAAGGCTCTCGCCATCCGGGAACCGGACGGACGATGTCGGAATATCGAGGACATCACGAGCCGCCCGCGTGGTCAACTCGGCGATCCGGGTCGGATCGGTCTCGGCCATCAACTCCCGCGTCGCGTCGTGGAGGCGCCTAAGACGCGCCGTCGGGCGGTCCGCCGTGTCGCGCAGTACGCCCACGGTTCCGTAGAACTCGCCGTCGACCGTGAGCAACGCGGTGTGGTTTTCGAGTTCGAGACGGTCCCCGTCGGCGGTTCGGACCGCGATGCCGTAGGTGGCGCTTGAGCGCCTCTCGTCGCCAAGCAGCCGCCGGACGATGTCCGCCCCTCGATCGACATCGTCGGGTTCGAGCACCATGGAAACGTGCTCACCGATGAGTTCCTCGGCGTCGTAGCCGAGTCGCTTCTCCATGCGGTCGTTGATCGTACTAAAACAGCCCTCCGAATCGGTCGTGTACACCGGGTCGCCGACGGCGTCGACCAGCCGGTCGTACTCGGCGACCGCGCGCTCGCGCTGCCGTTCGGCGGTGATTTCGGAAATGAATCCTTCGATCGTATCCGATGTGTCGCCGTTGTCTGGCCCACGTCTGTCGACCCGCCGCCCCTGTTCGCGGAGCCAGCGGCGCTCGCCGGACGCGTCGACGATGCGGTAGGTGACTTCGAACGGCTCGCCGGCGTCGAGGGCCTCCTGAACCTCGGTCCACAGCGCTTCATTGTCGGGGTGATCGATGAGTTCCGCCCACGCGACGTCACCCTCGAGGAAGTCGTTCGCCTCGTAGCCGGTGATCTCCTCGACGTTGCCGCCGAAGTACTCCATCGGCCACGTTTTGACGTTTCGACACCGGTAGACGATCCCCGGGAGGTTCGAGACGAGCGTCGAAAGCATCCGCTCGCTCTCGGCAACGTCGGCCGCCTCACGCCGCTCAGAGACAGCGTCTTCGATGCGGGCGACGAGCACGTCGAACCGGCCATCGACAGCCCCCTTCCGGAGGTAGTCAGTGACACCGGTCCCGATCGCCTCGCTCGCGACCGCCTCGTCGCCTCGCCCGGTGAGGAGGACGACGGGGAGTTCCGGCTGTCGCTCTCGAACTGCCTGAACAAACCCCAACCCGTCGCATCCGGGTAGGTCGTACTCCGTGACGACGCAGTCGATCTCCGCGCCGAGGCGGTTAACTCCGGCCGCCGCGTCGGCGGCGGTGACCACATCGAACCCGGCGTCCCCGAGAGCCGTGGCCGAGCGGTCGCGGAAGGCGTCGTCGTCGACCAGCAGGACGCGGATCTCGGAGGTCACACGACTACGTCGCGGCCGTCATAATTAAATACTTGCGTCACATCGCCGGATGAACCAGAGTTCCGATCCACAGGTACGTGACGTTTTAACTCCCTCGCCGGCTACGGCCGCGCGACCAACACGACGGCTAGTGCCGCGGCGACCGTGGCGAAGCCGGCGAGGACGAGAAACATGACCGATGCAGACGCGTACGTGAGAACAGTTCCCGATATCGCGGCTCCGAGCGCGCCGACACCGAATATCGCGAGATAGGTGTAGCCGAACGAGAGCCCCCGCGAATCGGGCACGGAGTACTTGGCGATCGTCGCCTGCGTGAGCGGCTGGATCGAAAAGAGCGTGAAGCCGAGCGCGACGCTCGCCGCGAGCAGGCCGCCCAGCCCGAGCCGGGCCGCGGGCACGAAGGCCACCGCGATGGCTGCGAGCGCCGACAAAACGAGTATCAGCCCGCGGTCGGGTTCGACCCGCTCGGTGAGCCGCCCGCCGAGGTACTGCCCGGCGATCCCGACGGTGAGCAGCCCGGCGTACAGATAGCCCGCGAGATCGAACTCCTCGGCCAGCGGGCTGTCGGGGGCGAAGATTCCGGGCCGGACATCCCCGACCGCCGCGGTCAGGAAGTCCCCGAGCAAGTCGGGCAGGAACGTCAACACGCCGCGGTAGTAGAGCCCGTCCAGCGAGACGATGACGAACACCAGCGCGAACCCCGCGGTGAAAAGCGCCCGGCTCTCGGCGAGAAAGCCGGCGAGCGAGTCGGGAGCCCCCCGGCCCGTAGTGTCATCGCCGCCATCGGCCGTCTCAAGACTGTCGCTACCGTCTTCCTCGGCGTCGACCGCCGCCCGGGGGTCGAAGTCGATCCGGAGGCCGACAACCGCGGCGAAAAGCGCCGGCGCGGCCAGAAGTGCCGCCGCAGTCTGCCACTCAAGGACCACGAGCAGTATCGCCGTGACGAGCGGGCCCCCCGCGATGCCGGCGTTGCCGGCCATCCCGTGATAGGCGAACCCCCGCCCGCGTTCGCTGACGCCGTTGCTGATGAGTGTCAGGCCGGCGGGGTGGTAGACGCTCGCGCTCAGGCCCCATACGCCGAGCGCGAGGGCGATGCCGATGATGCCGGGCGCGGCGCTCAAGAGGAGAAACGACGCCCCCATGCCGGCGAGGCAGACGACGACGAGCGTCCGGGAGCCGTATCGGTCGACGAGCAACCCGCCCGGGAGCGCGCCGACGCCGAAGAGGCCATATCCGACCGAGACGACTGTCCCCAAGAGCGCGGCAGTTGTCGAGAACTCTAGGAGCCAGACCGTCATGAGGATCGGGATCGACAGCTCGTAGACGTGAACCATCGCGTGCCCGACCATGAGGAAGGCGACGATCGATCGGTCGTTTCGCTCCACGGTCGCGGTACTTTCGTCGCCGTGTTAGTCCGTTCGGTTTCGGGTGGTGCCCGACAGCTCGGGTGTGGGATCGACCGCCGGACGTGTTTATATGGCCCTAAGTCCGTCCGCCAGAAGCCGAACGCCGACGACGCTCAGAAGGCCCAACACCACCGCCCGCCTGACGCGCTCGGTGAGCCGCCCGCGAAGCCGCCTTCCGATGTCGACGCCGACGAGTGCGGGCAAGGCGGCGAGCGCCGATCCCACGGCGACGGTCGCGTCCGGGTAGAGCCCGAGCGCTGCCGCTGCGCCGACCCTGAGGCCGTTGACCCCGACGAACACGAGGGCGATAACGCCGACGAACAGGCCGTGCCGAAGGTCACAGCTCCGGATGTACGCGACGAGTTGGACGCCCACATTTGTGGCACCGAAGAGCAGTCCCGAGGCTGCCCCGACGCCGGCCATCGCGGGCGTCGACTCGACGAAACAGCCCGCCTTCGCCCGTTCGACGCCCGGGATCGACACGAACCGCTGGGCCGAGGCGACGAACGCGAGGGTGACGACCCCGAGGCCGATCCGGAGCGGCGCCTCGGGCAGCCGATCGAGGACGGCCATCCCGACGATCGTGCCGACGATCGCCGCGAGTACAAGCGGGGTGAACCGCCGCCCACAACTCCGCAGATCCTCGGCGGAGAGTTCGGCGAGCAACGAGAGATTCACCGCGAGGATCGGCACGATCATGAACACGACCGCGACCGCGGGGTCGAACACCGACGCGAGCGCCATCGTCCCGACGACAGCGAACCCGAATCCGGCGATCCCGTTGACCGCACCGGCGGTGGCGACGACGGCGACGACTGTGAGGACGGCCTCCGGTGCAAGTGAGACTGACACACTCGATGTAGGGTCGATCGGTGTATAAATGAAGTTTCGGACCGAACGCGGTTTCCGATTTCCGACCTACACGCGTATGTACGGTTGCGCCGCATCCCGCACGCCGTCTGGCACTGACGTCACAGCACCGCCTCGCGCATCTCGGTGACTCCGGCGTCCGTCTTGAACGTCGTCCCGCCGTAGTGCGTCCGGGAGGTATCGTGCCCCGCCGCCTCGAGCGACGACAGGAAGTCGTCCATCGCGGT